>JBMZDF010000699.1:0-2866 GCA_049614105.1 Promineifilaceae bacterium (SeqCode) | reverse complement strand
TGCAGAATCAGCCTCTGAGGCGGGCGTGCTGTGGGCTGGCTCCGATGACGGGTTGGTGCATCTCTCGAAGGACGGCGGCGAAAATTGGGCGAACATCACGCCCGCAGACCTGCCCGACTGGGCGATGGTGACCATGATCGAGCTGTCGCCGCATGACCAAGCAACCGCGTATTTGACAGGTGCAAAATATAAGCTGGACGATTACACGCCCTATATTTTCAAGACAACTGATTACGGCGCAAGCTGGACAAAAATCACGGACGGCATCCGTGACGAAGACTATCTGCGCGTCATTCGCTGCGATCCGAGCCGTGAGGGGTTGCTTTACGCAGGCAGCGAGACGGGCGTTTATGTGTCGTTTGACGATGGCGCAAACTGGCAGGCGTTTAATCTGAATTTGCCCGTTTGCCCCGTTTATGACCTCAAAGTCAAGGACAACGACCTGATCGCAGGCACACACGGGCGCTCAATCTGGATTTTGGACGACATCACGCCGCTGCATCAGCTACACGATGAGATTGCTGAACAAGCGGTGATGCTGTTCAAACCACGCGACACGTGGCGCTTGATTCCGCCGCTGTTTGATGGCGGGTTAGGGCCACCGCTGCCAGGTAAAAACTACACCTCAGCGTTTACCGAAATCACAACCTTTGTTGTTGAAAAGACGCCTGAAAATTATGGCAACCGCAAATACCTCGACGTGGGGAAGAATCCGCCCGATGGCGTGATTGTTGGCTATCATCTCAAAGACGCTGGGACAATCAAGCTAGAGGTTTTGGACGCTACGGGCAAGCTGGTGGCGAAGTTTGGGACGAAACCTGAAGAAACAAAAGAGATGTCGGCCGAACAAAAAAAGGAGCTAAAAGAAAAATTATACGCTCCCTCCAACGCTGGCATGAACCGCTTCATTTGGGACATGCGCTTTGCAGACGGAACCAAAATCAAGGGCAAAGAGCCAGCCGCAACCACGCCACGCGGGACAATCGTGCCACCAGGAATGTATCAGGTGCGCTTGACCAGTGGGGAAACGGTGCAGACGCACAACTTTGAGGTGGTGTTGAATCCGACGGTTGACACATCGGCCGAAGACATGCAGGCGCAAGCCGACCTGCTCACCGCCATCCGCGACAAAATCTCGGAGTGCAACAAAACGGTCAACACGCTGCGCGATCTGCAAGCACAGATGGACGGCATCGCCAAACGCACAAAAAATGAGGACGTGAAAGCTGCTGCCAAAGCGTTCAAAGCGCGTTTGCTCGAAGTCGAAGATCCGCTCATCAAGGCAGGCAACAAAACATTCTGGCAAGCATTCAACCACGGCTCACGCTTGATTGGCAAGCTTGGCAACCTACTCAGCTACGTTGCGCCATCGGACTCAAAACCAACTGTCGCCGCCCATGACCACTTCGATTTCCTCACGGAACAGATCGACGTGGTGCTCGGCGCGTGCAACGGGGTTGCAACCAAAGACGTCGCCACGTTTAACCAGCTACTCGCTGATAATCAAGTTGGCGGGGTGATTGTGGCTTAATCATATTCGATGACGGTCGCTGCCTATCACTTGCACCACGGGCAAGCTGTGTTGGGCGGTGATTGTCATCATCAGGTTTTGAGCGATAGCGCCACAATTTAATAGGACATTAGTACTGGCATGTATCTTGATAGACAGTTCACTTTGGCAAGGGGGATAACATGAACCAAATATAACCTCACGTGTACCCTTAGCCATGTTTGTAAAAAGAAGTATCGTATTATCAACCCTATTGTCCTTGCTGCTTGCTGCGGCGCTTGTTCAGATCGGCCGAACAGCCTACTTACAATCTGACGCCTCCATCTATCTCCCAATTGTATTAAATCGGCCGATGCCACCCACCTCCACCCAAACGGTAGGGAACGGCACGGCGGCAAGCTGCACAGAAACCGCACTACAAAATGCCTTGCAAACGGCGGGAAGCATTGCTTTCGCCTGTGGCACCGGCAACACCACAATCAAACTCACAGAAGCCCTTCACATTACCCAAGACAGCCAGATTGACGGCGTCAATCAAATCATTTTTGATGGAGACGGTCGCTCAGCCTTGTTCACAGTTGCGGCGGGTGTCTCATTCGAGATGCGGCGCGTGACCTTGCAAAACAGTCTTTCGACAAACGCCGCGCTCACCTTGGGCGAGAACAGCGTTGCGGCGATTGAGGCTGTGACATTCACAAATAACGTTGCCACGGTCGGGCGTTCCTACTGCGGCGGCGGTGGTGCGTTGAGCATGCTCGAAGGCAGCCAAGTCACCATTATCGGGTCGCTGTTTAGCAACAACAGCGCCACAAACGGGGGCGCGATTCACAATCAGAATGGTGCGCTTGTGATTCAAGCGTCACAATTTTTGAACAATCAGGCGCTACAGGCGACGCGCAGCCAACTCACGTTGGCGGAACAATATGAACAGGGCAGACGTGTGCCGACTGGCGTTTGTGCTGGCGGCGGCGCTATCTACACCGATGGCGTTGCGGGCAAACTCACAATCTCAGACTCCCGATTTGAGGGCAACATGACCAACCAGCACGGTGGAGCGTTGTTTTTGGCGTTGCGTTCGGCCGATACGGTCACCATCCTCGACAGCTCATTTGAAAACAACATTGCACACGTTTCGTCAGAGTGGTCTGGCACGGGCGGGGCGTTGTGGCTTGGCGAAAGTCAGAGCGACCAGCAGGCGCTTCAAGTTGTGATTGGCGAGAGCGCGTTTGTGGGAAATTCGGCCGAATTTCAAGGCGGCGCAATCTACAGCCGCATCCCGCTGCACATCGAAAACAGCACCCTCACAGAAAACATCGCACGCAACCCAGCCATCAGCGATCTGAACGCATGGCAGCG
>JBMZDF010000698.1:0-2869 GCA_049614105.1 Promineifilaceae bacterium (SeqCode) | reverse complement strand
AGGGTGAAAATCCCGACCGGCAGTGATAGTCTGCGAGCGACAATTAAGAAAAGGGCTACTTTTTCTTAAGCATAAAAGCTTTGTTGCACGACATGGTGGAATTCCATGACCGACAGTAATGGTCTAAGTACCAAAGTCTGGATAGGAGAAGGTTTACACGCAAAATGCATTGCATTCTGTTTGTTCACCCCTTCTCCCTACATCTTGATCGATGCAGGGATTTTTATTTCCACCTACCCCGCACAACCGTAGACCGTATTCATAAGGCGATAGAGCCGCAAATGATGAAGTGGTGAAGATGAATAGACACGAACAGTACATGCGACGCGCACTAGCTTTGGCCCAACAGGCGGAAGGACGCACAAGTCCTAATCCGATGGTGGGTGCTGTGCTGGTGCGCGATGGCGAAATTGTTGGCGAAGGGCATACGCAACCTGCGGGGCAAGCACATGCCGAGGTGATGGCGCTGCGTATGGCGGGTGAGCGGGCGCGTGGTGCAACCGCTTATGTGACGCTCGAACCCTGTTCACATCATGGGCGCACACCTCCCTGCACCGATGCGCTGATCAAGGCGGGCGTTAAAAAAGTTGTGTATGCGGCAGGTGACCCAAACCCGCTTGTGAACGGTCGCGGCTGTGCGCAACTGCGTGAGGCGGGTGTGGTGGTGCAAAATAGCCTTTGTAATGCTGAGGCTAGCGTGTTGAATCGGCCGTTTTTCAAATACATTGAAACGGGCCTCCCCTTTGTCACCGCTAAATTTGCAATGACGCTCGACGGCAAGATCGCGACCGAAACAGGCGATTCGCAGTGGATTACAAACGGCAGGTCACGTGAACAAGGACACCGCTTGCGGAACGTGAGCGATGCGATTTTGGTCGGCGTTGGTACGGTGCTGGCTGATAATCCACGCCTGACCACGCGGCTGGCCGATGTTGATCTGGTCAAACACCCTGTTCGTATCGTTGCCGACAGCCGTGGGCGCACGCCGCTGGACGCTGCAATTCTCGATGCGAATCTGCCTGGGCGCACAATTTTGGCAACAACGGCGCTGGCCGATGAAGCTTACAGACACGCGCTGGCTGAGAAAGGCTGTGAGGTTTGGGTGCTGCCGCTTGGTGCGAATGGGCATTTGGATATGCTGGCGCTGTTGCGGGAAATCGGCCGAAATCAATTCATCAACCTAATGGTCGAAGGCGGCGGCGCTATTCTTGGCAGCTTGCTCCAACTCGGCCAGATCGACCGCGTCTGGGCGTTTATCGCCCCTAAACTCGTCGGCGGCGCAAACGCGCCAACCCCGTTTGGCGGCAGCGGCATCCCAGCCCTGCGCGACGCGCTGCAACTCGAAAACGTCGAAACACAACTGCTCGACAACGACATTTGGATCAAGGCGAACGTACAAAGAAATGAAGAATAGAGAATGGAGAATGAAGAAATAAGAGGCAGACACACTTTTTCATCATTCATCATTCATCATTCATCATTTCTTCCCATCTCTTATATGTTTACAGGAATCGTCGAAGAAATCGGCACAATTACAACAATTGAACAAGTTAACGATGGCTGGACGATGACCGTCAACGCCAGCGTTGTATTAGATGGCGTCAAGTTAGGCGACAGCATTGCCGTAAATGGTACTTGCTTGACCGTTACCGAGTTTGACGATAACAGCTTCAAAATTGGAATGGCTCCCGAAACGCTGAGCCGCACCAATCTGGGCGATCTGCAAATTGGGTCGCCCGTGAACTTAGAGCGTTCGGTGCCTGCCAACGGGCGTATGGATGGTCATTTTGTGCAGGGTCATGTGGACGGCACGGGTGTGATTCGTGAATTCCGCCCTGATCACGACTCGCTTTGGGTCACGATCGAGACGCCGCCCGACATCTTGCGCTATATCGTCACCAAAGGCTATATCGCTGTGGACGGCACGAGTTTGACCGTTGTTGACGTTCTCGACGACGCATTTACCTTTATGCTCGTCGCATATACTCAGAATCACATAATCATCCCTAAGAAATCGGCCGGTGACCGCGTCAATTTAGAAGCGGACATTATGGGTAAATATATTGAGAAGTTTTTGCAAGCAAGACAGTTGTAAGAAATGAAGAATATGGAATGAAGAACGATGCAATGAAACAACTATTTTTTCCATCTATCATTCATCCTTCTTTATTTCTTGAGAATCCTTATGCCTTTAGCAACAGTAGAATCCGCTATTGCCGCGTATCGTCGTGGCGAAATGGTCATCATTGTCGATGACGAAGATCGTGAAAATGAAGGTGATGTCACCATCGCCGCCGAGTTCGCCACGCCAGAAGTGATCAACTTCATGGCCCGTCACGCTTGTGGTTTGATCTGCGTCACGATGACGGGTGAGCGTTTGGACAAATTAGGGTTACCGTTGATGGTTCCGCCGAATGAGAACGAGTCAGGGTTTGGCACGCCGTTCACGCTGTCGGTTGAAGCGCGGCATGGCGTTACGACTGGTATTTCGGCCGCCGATCGCGCTCACACAATTTTGACGCTGATCGATCCGAACACAACGGCTGAGGATATTGTACAGCCTGGGCATATGTTCCCACTGCGGGCGAACCCGATGGGCGTACTCGGCCGAATTGGGCAAACAGAGGCTAGCAACGATTTAGCAAAGCTGGCGGGACTTAACCCAGCCGCCGTGATTTGCGAAGTGATGAACGAAGACGGCACGATGGCGCGTATGCCCGACCTTGAGGTGTACGCTAAAAAGCACGATATGTTGATTGTTTCAGTTGAGGCAATTGTCGAATATCGGCAACGGACAGAGTTTACAATGGCAAGTTTGGAGGCTTACGCATAATGGGACAGGTATTTGAAGGCAACATGATCGGAACTG
>JBMZDF010000697.1:0-2873 GCA_049614105.1 Promineifilaceae bacterium (SeqCode) | reverse complement strand
AGACGAACGCTCCCTCGTCTACCCCTTTTACCTGATTCCCGAAGAGGAGGATTAAACATGAGCTTGCCCGCCCCCGTACTCGACGACCGCAGCTTTCAGGATTTGGTCGACCAAGCCAAAAAGCGCATTCCCCACTATTGCGAATCATGGACCGATCACAACGTCAGCGATCCTGGCGTGACGCTGATCGAGCTGTTTGCCTACATGACCGACCAGCTTCTCTATCGGATCAATCAGGTTCCCGACCTGCACTACATCCGTTTTATGGAAATGTTCGGCATGAACATGGCGGAGCCAACACCAGCGCGAGCACCGATCACCTTTTGGCTTTCGGCCGCGCTCGAAACCACGGTCCACGTGCCGCTCGGTACAGAAGTTTCGACGACCCAAACGGAGTCGGAACCGCCGATTGTGTTTACGATAGATGAAACGCTCAAGATCGAGCCGCCTGATTTAGGCGCGATTATGCTGGAGCGGCCGAATGAGTCGGCGCTGTTTTCGTCCTTGCACTTGCGACGTGTGCAGACGGCGTTTGAGTCCTTTGATCTGTTTTCGGCCGAACCACACAACAACGACGCCATCTATTTCGGTTTCAACCATGATCCCAGCAATACCATTCTCGGCTTCGACTTCAAATGCGACCCACGCGGCGGCGCAGGCATCGACCCCATGCTGCCCCCCTACATCTGGGAAGCCGCCACGGGCGGTGGCGAATGGGAAGCGTGCGATCTGCTGATGGACAGCACGCGGGGCCTCAATACGTCTGGACGTATGTACGTCCATATGCCCAAAACGCAGCGCGACCAACTCAACAACGCAACCCACTTTTGGCTGCGGCTGCGGTTGCAACCCGTCACCGAAGTGCTCCAAGCGGACGGCATGCGCCCCTATCGCACCTCACCCCACATCACCCAAATTGAGGTTAGCAGTTGGGGCGGCACGGTTCAGGCAACACACGCGCAGGTTGTTCAAAACGAATTTATCGGCATCAGCAACGGGGCCGCATCGCAAAGCTTTCGGCTTGCCACCGCGCCGATTTTGCCGCGTCGGCTGGCCGAACATCTGCTCATTCAGGAAGACGGCTATGGTCCCGAAGCATGGCAAGAAGTGGCTGACTTTGCGGACTCAGGGCCAACAGACAAACATTACACGCTCGACAGCATCACGGGAGAGCTGAAATTGGGCGCGGCGATTCGCCAGCCAAACGGCAGCATCCAGCTATTCGGTGCAGTGCCACCACGTGGGGCGCATCTGCGTTTTGTTCGCTATCGGCACGGCGGCGGCGCAAACGGCAATGTTCAGATCGGCCGTTTAAACCTCCTCAAATCAGCCATTCCCTTTATCGCCCGCGTTCACAATCGCCAGCCCGCAACGGGCGGACTCAATCAGGAGACGCTTGAACAGGCGATGGTTCGCGCCCCGGCCGAACTACGCACCCGCGATCGGGCGGTCACTGAGGCTGATTTTGAGTTTTTGGCGCATCAAGCGTTACGCAACGAGATCGGCCGCGTCGGGCGCATCAAATGTTTGCAACCGCGCCCGTCCGAAGCGGGGCGTGTTGCGCCAGGGCAAGTGTACGTGCTGGCCGTGCCGCAGCCGCCCAATCCGGCTGGCCCGCTGCGCGAGGATGAGCTACAGCTTGACCCTGACATCGTGCGCGTGCTGCGCGACTATTTAGACGAACGGCGGTTGTTGACCATGCGGCTTGACGTGCGCCAGCCTGCGTATGCGTGGGCGGCGGTGCGTGTGCAGTGCAAGCCTGATCCGAGCATGAATCCGGCCGATGTTGAGATCGAAATTTTTGAGCGTCTGTATCGTTTTCTCAATCCGCTAACGGGTGGGCGCAATGGGGATGGATGGGAATTCGGCCGAAATGTCTACCTCACCGACATCTTCCACTGCCTCCAAGGACTCACCAACGTCCAGTTCATCCGCGAAGTCGAACTATTCAACGCCAACCCCAGCGGCGCAATGCGCGGCAAAGCGGTCGACATGATCGAAATCGTCGGCCACGGCTGCGTCGCCTCAGGCATTCACGTCGTCGAATTTATCTAAAACAAGGGGGGTGTTTCAAATAAGTTGGTGATGATAACGTAGACTGAGCTTGTTGAAGTCGCAGCAGCATGTCGTTCAGGCTTCGACAGGCTCAGCCACCACTCTTTACTCAAATGAAACACACCCAAAAACAAGTGCGAATAAAGAATGATGAATGAAAGTTTTTATTCATCATTCCCCATTCGTCATTACTCCTAACTCCTATGCCCTTCTCCGTCACCATCACCGGCCCCCGCCTGCCCGTCCCCGCGACCCACACCATCTCGCAAGAGAGCGCGTTTGTGGTGGGGCGCGGGCGCAAAAACGATTTTGTTGCCAATCATCCTTTGGTGTCGCGCTACCATGCGCGGTTCGATACAACGCCTAGCGGGATTCAGGTAGTTGATCTGAACAGCGCCGCAGGGACGGTTGTCAATGGCGAAGCGATTCCAGCCGAACACGCTGTCCCGCTCAACCCTGGTGATGTGGTTGATATTGGCCCCTATCGTTTTGTGCTAACTCTGATCGCCGATGGACAGCCTGCAAACCACAGCGTCACAGCGGGCAGAGCCTCCTTTCCCGCCCTGCGCAACCGCTATAAACCTGTTACCGATGCCCCTTACAAACCTGCTCTGGGTCTACCGCTGGCACACAGTGAGTCAATCAGACTGCTGCCTGACATCTTCCACACCGATTTTATGCGCCGCTTCCTGATGTTGATTGAGTCGATCCACCTGCCGATTCGTTGGAACATGGACAACTTCGATCTCTATCTCGACCCGCGCAGCACGCCTCGCGACTTTATACCTTGGCTTGCAAGTTGGTTCGACCTCACCTTT
>JBMZDF010000696.1:0-2874 GCA_049614105.1 Promineifilaceae bacterium (SeqCode) | reverse complement strand
GCAATAAGTTCAGTTTGAATTCGATGGTGAGGACGTTGACGTTGGGTGCGTTGAGCGTTGCGGCGGCCGCGCCTGCGCTGTGGTCTGCGAGCGTGGCCTGCACGCCAGCATGGACAAAACCGTGTTGTTGATGGTGATTCGGCCGAATTACCAACACTGTCTCAACCCAGCCAACCCCAAAATCAACTAGCTCAATGCCTAGTGATCGAATATAAGGGGCTGACCTAAAAATTTCACGAACAAATGCTTGATAATCTGGATTGCGAATTTGCATCTGCTAATTATAGCGCGTGCAGTTCGCGGTAAGCGCGGATACTTTCTTGAATACGGGCGCGTTGTTCAAGTGCTAGGTTGGTTGGATCTGCCAACTTGGCCCGATATTCGCCGCGCAGGTTGCCCGTTTTGCCAAGGTGGGCTTCTGCTTTGGCGAAACTGTTGTCGCGGATGGGGGCTACGACGCGATCACGAAGCGGGACGTCTGTTGTGTCGGCTCGGCCGAACCACAGTTCAAGCGGTTGTAGCACCTTTTGCTGTGCCGTGTTGGCTGTGTCGGGCGTCGCATCAAGCAGGTCGGCAATTGATTGCACCAAATTTGCCGTTTTCTCGCCCAAATTAAAGGGCAGCCATTTTAACACTTTGCCAATCCACTCGCCGATTAGCTCAACCACCGTGCCTGTGTTATCGGCCGCAATAGCGACCATTGATTCAACGTTGTGAAACAAGACAGAAATTCGGGTGATGTGTAACAAGAGCCACATCCGAGCGCCATCCATCAGCGGGATTTCGCTGTCAAATTGGAGCAGCGCGTTGCGTCCCGCTTGCAACCCTTCGCTAACGCTCGGAATATCATCAACCACATCGCTGATTGTTTCACTAACCTGCGACATGCCACGCGATACGATGCCGTTGATGTCAACCTCATCCATCTGTTCGTAAAGCGCAACCGCACCCGCAAGAATGCCAACGCGCTCATTCGCACCTGTTAGATCGTTTCTGAGCGTCGTTTGCGTCGTCTCGCTGTCGGCAAGAGCGCGTTCAAGATCGGCAATACGTTGGGCAGCATTGCCTAGCTCCGACTGTAGACTTACATTTTCTGAGAGAGCATTTGCAAAATCAGTCGCCATCTGAGTGTTGATAGGCGCGTTTTGCGTTGTGCCAACTTTGGTGATGGCGGTTTGGGGGATTGATGATTGAATCGCATTGGCGACGGGGGCTGCGTCTTCAGCAAACGCGACTAACGGGGTTGCAACTGGCTGAACGGTTCCTAATTCTTTGAGAAGGATTGCGGCTCCGCTGCCTGTGGCAACCGCTGCGGCCGTAGTGACGGTTGCCGCCTTCAAAAAGCCACGTCGTGTGGTTAGATCCATGATAAAACTCCTGACAGAAACAAAAATAAGCTATCGAGGCGGAAGGGGTGTGAAACGTGTACTTGATTCATATTAAATGCACACTTGTACATTGATTCAGTATACGTTTAGACGATAAAAAGGGAGTGAATGTCACACGAGAAGCGTTAGAAGGATGATAGAAGAGGGGGGGAGAAGGGTGATTAGGACTCTACACACTCAGGCTGTCAGGCGCGATGTGCCTTTTCCTTATTCACCATTCTTCATTCATTTTGGCTTCTTAGCCTTGCGAATAGCCGAACTTCTCGATCATTTTGCGATTGCGTCGCCACTTGGGGGCAACTTTGACGCGCAGCTCTAGGAACACTTTGTTATCGACGAGGGTTTCGATTTGAGGACGTGCTTTGGCTCCGAGACTGCGGATCTGCTGCCCGTTTTTGCCGATGATGATGCGTTTGTGACTGTCCCGCTCGACGTAGACAACAGCGTGAATGTAGATGACCCCGTTTTTGCGCTCCTTAAATTCTGTGACTTCAACAGCGACGGTGTGCGGGATCTCCTCATGCATTTGCAGCAGAATTTGTTCGCGCACCATTTCGGCCGCAATAGTGCGGGTGAAAGCGTCGGTGATCTGGTCCTTGGGGTAGAAACGGGGCCCTTCGGGGAGGCCGTCAATAATCATTTGATACAGTTCGGGCAGGCCTGCGCCAGTTTCGGCCGAAAATACCAGCCACCCCGCATCTGGCAACAAATCCCGATACGCAATATGGTGCGTCGCAACCTGCTCCATCGTCATCAAATCGATTTTGTTGATTGCCAAAATAACAGGCATCCGCTTCGAGAGTGGTTTGAGCAACCGACTTAACTCGCGATCGCTAGCGGTTGGCCTTTGCGTGCCGTCCACCATCCACAACACCATATCCGCCCCGTCCATCGACTCAATTACCGTATCGATCATGATATTGTCGAGCATATGCATCGCCTTTTTGATCAGGCCAGGGGTATCGACAAAAATGATCTGGTGGGTTTCTTCGGTGATAATGCCAAGTTGGCGCGTGCGCGTTGTTTGTGGACGCGGGCTGACAATTGCGATTTTTTGCTTGAGCAGCGCGTTGACTAGCGTGCTCTTGCCCGCATTGGGCGCACCGACGACGGCAACAAAGCCAGATTTATGATTTTCGGGAAGCTGTTCTTCAGGTAGGAGGGTTGTGGTTGCACTCATTGAGCATATTGTATCGTGTGCGGGCGCAATCGGGAATTTTTGGGTGAAGAAACCTGTTCGGGTGTTAGACGATCAAGCATAAGCAATTATCATCTATAGAAAACAATTAATAATTATCAATTAATTGTTCATTATTAATTATTCTCTTTCCTGCTCACCCAACCAACTACGCTACCAACCCCGCCTCATACCCAATCATCGCCTTTTTCCGTGCCGATCCCCAACGATACTGATGTGCTTTGCCAACTTTACTGATGACACGATGGCAGGGGATGAGAAAGCCGATCGGGTTTTTGGCGATGGCGC
>JBMZDF010000695.1:0-2903 GCA_049614105.1 Promineifilaceae bacterium (SeqCode) | reverse complement strand
CATTGGATTGGACCCCTATCAATATTTCTGATGACATTGGATTGTATGGCGGCATATGAAATCTTATCATGTGCTTGTCATCAGAGCAGTATACTCACGAATAAGTATTTGACAATATAGCAGCAATGCGGTTACTATTAAATAGTCCAATTGATGAAGTACAGTTTTAGCTTTTAAGCAAAAGATCAAACAATACTCAAATGAATATAGCGTCTGTTGATATTTCTCAGCGGGTTGTTGGCAAAGCTGATCAAGCCCTCATCTATCGGTTGTTCTGTAGTGTTCGTGGTCCTGAATTGTCCCACTCCACGTTAACACCTCAGCAACAACATGAGCATTTGCTGTCGCAGTTTTCTGCGATGCATAGCACCTATCAACAGCGTTTTCCGAATGGTGTGCATAATGTCATTGTTTGGAAGGGGAAGGATATCGGCCGAATTTATACAAATGAATCGGCCGATGAAATTCGCATTCTAGACGTCATTATCGATCCTGCCTATCGCAATCATGGTATCGGGTCCCACATCATGCGCCAGCTCACAACACAAAGCGATAAAACGACAAAAGCGTTACGTTTCTATGTGTGGATGAGCAACAAGGCGGCACAGCGTTTCTATACTCGACACGGTTGCCAACCTGTTCGTCAGGATGGTGCCTACATTCTATTCGAGCGATTGCCACAATAACCAAACAAAAGTCTCGTCGATTTCTGTTTTACATAGTTGTTTTTCACAGGTGCTTTTAATATCTTGCTGTTGATCCGCAAGTTCGATACAAGGCGATTATTGCCCTGACCCAATAGACGGATCACAGCATCGCAACAAATAAAGCAACTATTTTCGCTGTCAACAAACTTAATTTAAGGAGAATCACTATGAGTGAACCTTTCTTAGCTGAAATCCGCATGGTTGGCTTCAACTTCGCGCCCCGTGGGTGGGCGTTATGTGATGGGCAGCTTTTGCCTATCAACCAAAATCAGTCGCTGTTTTCGCTGCTTGGCACTTCTTACGGTGGGGACGGCCGCTCAACGTTTGCGCTTCCTGACCTACGCGGCCGAACCCCAGTTCATGAGGGGCACGGCTTTCCACTTGGTTCAAGAGGAGGGGAAGAAACCCACACATTAGCTATCAATGAAATGCCTGCACATATACACAATTTTCGGGTCTCGACTGACGCCTTTACGACACGTGATTTGCCAGGCATGGTGCTTGCAACTTCAGGGCAGCCCACATATGTTGACGACTCACCCTCAATCACCACAACATTTAAAGCTGATATGGTTGGCTTAACAGGTTCTGGGAACTCGCATGAAAATATGCAACCCTTTTTGGTTATAAACTATTGCATTGCACTTCAAGGGATATTCCCACCACGCACTTAATTAAGGAGAAATTTATGTCAGATCCATTTCTTGGTGAAATCCGCATGTTTGCGGGTACTTACGCCCCCGTTGGCTGGGATTTTTGTGATGGGCAGCTACTTGCTATATCTCAAAATGAGGCGCTTTTTTCGCTATTCGGCACTACGTATGGTGGTAATGGGCGCACGACGTTCGCCTTACCAGATATGCGCGGACGTATTCCCGTTCATATGGGGCAAGGCATGGGCCTCAGCAATCGTGCATTAGGTAGAAAGAGTGGCACTGAGTCGGTCACACTTTCGCCCAGTCAAATACCCTCTCATCGGCACACAATCAAAGCCAGTGGGGCTGATGCAGATCAAACTGATCCATCAAATCGTGTTGCAGCCGTTAGTCGCAAGGGCACTGGTCAGGGACGAACCTTGTACGGTGATAAAAACAATGCACAGCTGAAATCTGATGCATTTACAAGTACGGGTGCTTCACAAGGACACTCTAATTTAATGCCAGCACTTTGCATTCATTTTATTGTAGCATTGGTTGGCACATTTCCCTCGCGAGAGTAAGGAGAATATTATGTCCGAGCCATTTATTGCAGAGATCCGAATTTTTGCTGGAAATTTTGCCCCACGCGATTGGGCATTCTGTGATGGGCAACTACTGCCTATTAGTCAAAACTCAGCACTGTTTTCACTTATTGGAACCACCTATGGCGGTGATGGGCGCACAACAACAGCATTACCAAATCTGAAGGGACGCACCCCAATGCACGCAGGCAGTGGCCCAGGATTGACACCTCGTCAACTAGGGCAACAGACAGGTGAAACGACAGCAGACGTCAGTTTGAACCAAATGCCTGCACATAGTCATTCTGTTCATGGTGAGTTTTTTGTTGGACAAGAGGGCCCTGACATTTCTGGGGTGGATGCTTATCTAGAATCACAATGGTGGAATGCTTCACCAAACGCAAATTATGCGCCAATAGGCTCTCAAGGTGGGAGCCAAGCGCATAACAATATGCAACCCTATCTTGCATTGAACTATATCATTGCGTTAACAGGCACGTATCCCCCACGGAGCTAAGTAGGCCATCACAAAGCGTTTCAATCGATAAACCTCAGAGGTTTTTATGCACCAACCAGTGTAGACAACAAACCTCTGAGATCTTCGTCAATGATTACTTGCGATCTACTCAAGTAGAGCACAAGAACAAGATTGCCTAATCCATTCCAAACTTACAGAAAGCGGCTATGCAGTTGGGTTCCAAGCAGATGGCTGGCGATTCTGCCTGTATTTGAGGAGACTCATCGCTCGATTCGCGAGCCATTTTGTCTTATAAACTCGCTTCTTAGCACTGTTGTTGGCATGTGGAAATGGTACAGCTGGTATCTCACACTTGAGAAAATGACATAGTTTGTGCCACTCATCTCCGTTTTCCCAAGATAGTTCGATAAAGTCGGCCTGACGACCTTCAAAATGAGTCCGTACAGCATGATTATGCGCCCTGTAGAAGGCCAAGTATGCTTCTTCATGCCCATGTGGG
>JBMZDF010000694.1:0-2916 GCA_049614105.1 Promineifilaceae bacterium (SeqCode) | reverse complement strand
CATCGGTTATAGATTCTGGCATTATTTTTATCTCCTGTAAACTTTCGCCACATAGTCAGTTATTTGGCAGGTTGTTAACGTTACCCCGAAAAAACATCGAAATAATTTTTAGGCGTGTTTACTGCGCTGGATTTATTTCCCGTACATTCGATCATATCAAGTAATTGTGAATTATTGAATACTGGAAAACCTAACTCTTTGTTGAGTATTAGCTCTTTACTTGAGTTTTGCGCTTGGGGTGCGATGCGGGGAGCGCGTCGTTTATAATGCGATAATGAGTGTGCAAATGGACAGGTGTTATGAGGCTTTATGTTAATTCTTCAACTGGCTGAACAAGGGATTGAGGTTGTCATTGGGTTTATTTTGGTCATGATTTGCGCGTTTGCCTATCATGAGTTTGCCCACGCGATTGTCGCTGATCGGTTGGGTGACCCAACCCCAAGGCAGCACGGGCGCATGACGCTAAACCCTTTTCCACATTTGAGCCTGTTTGGGTTAATTATGCTGTTGGTGGCGGGGTTTGGCTGGGCAACAACGCCCGTTCGGCCGAATCTCCTACGCGGCAACCCGCGTGTCTCAATGGCATGGGTCGCCGTCGCTGGCCCAGTTGCAAACCTCATCATGGCGATCCTGTTCGCCATCCCGATCCGACTCGTCCAAGCGGAAATCATACCTTACCCACAGATGACCTTTCTGATAACAACCGCAGAACTGGGCGTTTACATTAATGTTTTGCTGGTTGTGTTCAACCTGCTGCCGATTCCCCCGCTCGACGGATTCACAATTTTACTTGGCGTGTTGCCCGCCGAGGTTGCCTATCGATTAGCGCCTTTGCGTCAATATGGGCCGCTCATCCTAATCGTCGTGTTGTTTTTGATTCCTAGCCAAGTATTCGACATATGGGGTCTGATTCTGACCCCTGCGATTAACTCGCTTTCGACAATTATTCGCGGTTATTAGTCGTGATGCTGTATCGAATCAAGCAATTTTGGTGGGCGAGAACGGCGCAACCGCTGTCAAAGGTGCAGTGGTTGCGTGTGCAGGGGGTGTTGGCTTCGGCCGAACTCCTCACCCTCTTCAGCACCCAATCGAACAGCGACCAGCAGCACACGCTGCGCATCCTCAACCTGCTGCAATCACCAATAGATCAAAACAACAGCCTGTTAAAAGCGGCGCTGTTGCACGACGTTGGCAAAACGCGCCTGTCTATTTCTATTTTGGATCGCGTCTTCGTTGTGTTAGCATCCCTATTCATACCCAAGCGCTCGGCGACATGGGGGCTTGATCCCCAACCGCCTTTTCGTTATCGAAAGTCATTTGTGATGAAACATTGGCATCCCGCTTGGGGCGCAGACATGGCGGCAGCAGCAGGCGCAGATCAACTGACCATCAATTTGATCCGCAGGCATCAGGACGCGCTCGTTCTGGACGCTGCCCAAGCATCGAAAGAGGAGAAGCTGCTCCAGCGGCTACAGTGGGCTGATGATCAGAGCTAAAGGCAACAGCAAGCGCAACCCGTCGGACGACCAATCGGCCGATGTCTCCGCGTCGACACCTTCCAACGAACCCCGATTGAAAATTTTAATGATTGCGCCCACCTCGTTTTTTAGCGACTATGGTGGGCATATTCGCATTTTTGAAGAAACGCTGGCGCTGCGTGCGCGTGGGCATCAGGT
This sequence comes from Promineifilaceae bacterium (SeqCode), assembly GCA_049614105.1. GTDB lineage: Bacteria > Chloroflexota > Anaerolineae > Promineifilales > Promineifilaceae > CALECP01. Next base: position 1,240 of record JBMZDF010000694.1, on the reverse strand, counting down.
CACCATCGTCACCTATCAACAGGGGCGCGACCTGCCCGATTTTGATATTCGGCGCACGCTGCCCGTTCCCTATCGGGCTGATTATGAAGTTGGTTCTTCGCGCCACAAAGTCGCCTTTGACGTGTTGCTAGCTTGGGAAGCGTTGCGCGTGGCGCTGTTTTTGCGCCCAGATGTGATTCATGGGCATATGCACGAAGGGGCGCTGATTGGCACGGTGCTGGCGCGTTTGTTTGGCAAGCCGCTTGTGTTCGATTTTCAAGGAAGCCTAACGGGCGAGATGGTCGATCACGGTTATCTCAAGCCGCGCAGCAGTATTTTTTACTGGATGCACAAGCTTGAACGCGCGATTTGCCGCTGGTCACCTGCGATTTTGACCAGTTCGATTCGGGCAAAGCATTTGTTGATGCGTGAGTTTGAGGTGGCGGAAGAAAAAATTCAGCCGTTGCCTGACTGTGTTGATTTGTCACGTTTTGATCCGGCGCTGTTTTCGGCCGAACAGCGCACCCATCTCCGCACCCAATTGGGCATTCCCGACGGGCGCACCATCGTCACCTATTTGGGACTACTCGCCGATTACCAAGGTACGCACCATCTTGTTCAGGCTGCCAAGAAGCTCAAAGATCAGGGCCGTAATATTCATTTTTTGATTATGGGGTACCCAGCGGTCGAGCGTTATAAGGAGCAGGCGGCCGAATTGGACGTACTAGATTATGTCACCTTCACGGGGAAAGTTCCCTATGACGATGCGCCGTACTATCTCTCGCTTGGCGACATTTCGGTGTCGGCCAAAATGTCGGCCACAGAAGGTAGCGGGAAAGTGCTAAACTATATGGCGATGGCGCAGCCGATTGTGGCTTATGACAGTCAGGTGCATCGTGAGTATTTGGGTGAGTTGGGAATCTATCCGCCGAGTGGCGATGTTGAGTCGTTTTCGGCCGAAATCGCCAAACTGGCTGATAACCCCAAACAGTGCCGCAAATTGGGCGAACTACTACGCCAACGCGCCGCAAATCACTATAATTGGGGTGTTGCTGCCAATGACATTGTGTCGTTGTACCAGCGACTTGCAAAGTGAAGATATAAGAACCCCCACCTAACCTCCCCCAAAGGGGGAGGGATCTGATCCCCCTCCCGAAGGGAGGGGCTAGGGGAGGGTCCTGCTGTTCAAATAACCCGCCGATCCAAATGAATCGGCATACATCACAAGTAAATCGTATGAAAAAGTTTTCTGCCCTCTACG
>JBMZDF010000693.1:0-2916 GCA_049614105.1 Promineifilaceae bacterium (SeqCode) | reverse complement strand
CTTTGGTAAGGGCTCTGTCCAGTCTGTTAATCCCTTGAACGATGGTGGTGAATTGCGTATTACAAACGCGCGTTTCTTCTCACCGGCCGATGTTGAAATCAACCGAGTGGGTGTTGCGCCAGACATCGTTTTTGAATTCACGCCTGACATTTTGGGCAGTGAAAGCGATGAAGCGGTTCTACGTGCCATTGATTTCCTGAAAACGGGGCAATAGTCAGTACACATGAAGAAAACTGGAATTAAACTCATCGCGCAAAATCGGAAGGCGCGTCACGATTATGAATTTTTAGATGTGTATGAGGCTGGGTTGGTGCTGAAAGGCACGGAAATCAAGTCGATTCGTGACAAAAAGGCGAATATCCAGCAGGCGTATGTTCGGCCGATCAAAAACGAACTGTGGCTGATTGGTGCAAATATCGCCGAGTACACACACGGAAATCGTGAGAACCACGAGCCAACGCGCTCCCGCAAACTGCTGTTGCATCGTAAAGAGATAACTAAGATTATCGGCAAAACGCGCAACAGCGGTATCACGATTGTGCCAGTGAAGCTCTATCTCAAGGAAGGGCGTGCTAAACTCGAAATCGCGATTGGACGTGGTAAACAGAAGCAAGACAAGCGCCAAGACCTTGCTAAAAAGGACGCAAGACGCAATATCGAGCGTTCATTAAAAGGCCGATATTAATCGGCCCGTCTGTTTCAAAGATATTGATATAAAAAGACGCCCATTTGGGCGTCTTTTTGTTTTTACTGAAAAAAGAACGAGTGTGTTTCAAACGGGTTGGTGACGATAACGTAGACTGAGCGTGTCGAAGTCGTAGCAGCGTGTTGTTCAGGTTTCGACAGGCTTCGACAGGCTTCGACAGGCTCAGCCATCGTTCTTTACTCAAATGAAACACACCCAATAATCACTTTCGTGTACGGCTTTACAAATTCTCGATCACGACTGGTTCTACTTCGTCCGAAATTGGGAAGCTGAATATGCGAGAGAAGAAATATAGTTCCGCTTCGTAGACACGTTTAATTGTTGCTGATTTGCGGAAGCCGTGCTGTTCCCCTTCAAACGGGAGGTAGGCGACGGGGATGCCTTTGTCACGAACGGCAACAAACATACTTTCAGCCTGTGAAGGCGGCACAACGCGATCTTCAAGCCCTTGCAAAATAATGAGCGGGCAGGATAGCTGATCGACAGAGTGAATCGGTGAACGCTTGATATAAATATCTTTGCGTTCGGGATAAGGGCCGATGAGGCTATCGAGATAGCGGGACTCGAATTTATGCGTGTCCTGTGCTAGCGTCTCCAAATCTGAAACGCCGTAGTGGCTTGATCCGGCGCTAAAGAAATCATGGAATGTCAGGGCGTAAAGCGTCGTGTAACCGCCAGCACTGCCGCCACGGATAATCAGTCGATCCGTATCTGCTTGCCCTTGGTCAACTAAATAACGCGCTGCGTTGATACAATCCTCGCTGTCAACAATGCCCCATTGCCCGTTAAGTCGCTGACGATAAGCACGACCATAGCCCGTGCTGCCGCCATAATTGACATCAACAACGCCAATGCCACGACTGGTCCAATATTGAATTTTTAGGCTAAACACAGCGGCCGAGGCGCTTGTGGGGCCGCCATGACTCAGGACAAGCAGCGGCGCTTTTTCCCCATCGGGCGCTTGGAAGTCGGGGTTGTGTGGCGGGTAGAAGAAGGCGTGTGCTGTGAGGTCGTTTTCGGTTGGAAACTCGATCGCTTCTGGTTTTGAAATGTAATCGCTAGAGAATCCATTGTCAGAAGCGGGGCTAACGGGTGTGACGGCCTGTGTTCCAAGGTCAAGTGCAAAGATGCCTGTGCCTTGTGTGGCGGACCCTGCGGCAAAGATTGCCCGATCGGCCTGAACGCGCACATACTCGATGTCGGTAAAGTCTGTGGGGATTGTTGTGAGTGTGCCGTTGGTTGTGTCGATGGTGGCGAGGTGAGATATGCCGTTTTCGCCGTAGGTGCAGAGGATTTTTTCGGCCGAAATAAAGTCATAGGTCGATCGGCCGAAAACCCAATGCGGCAACCCAAACTCGAACGACTGCTCACAAAGCGGCTCAACCTCTCCCATGTTCAAACGGTAAAGATTCCACCAACCCGATCGGTCAGAGACAAAATGCAGCTTGCCATCAGGCGACCATTGCGGCTGGAAAATCGATTCATCCGTTCCACCTGCAACGCAAACGGCATCATCTAGCCAGCCACCCGCACCGATGCTCGCTACCCAAAGCTGTGTGCCGTCCCAAGGCATATTGGGGTGATCCCAACTGATCCACGCCAGCTTGCTACCGTCTGGGCTGAGGCATGGGGATGCAAAGAAATCATGTCCCCCCTTAATCACGCGACTTTGTGCGAGGTTGCCATCGGTTGGGATAACGGCTAATTCGTTAACTGGCTCGCCCGTGCCACGGTGATCTTCACGCACGCAGAACAACAGATTGCGTGTTGAGTCAACGGCAAAATCAGCGTACCGAAATTTGTCCTCTAGCGTAATTGGTTCAGGCTGCCCGCCATCACTAATCTGATAAACACGTTGATCTGCGAAATTGACGAAATAAATGTGGCTGTCCGTGGCGATGTAAGAGCCACCCCCATATTCATGCACGCGCGTCCGCACGTTGAACGGCATCGGGGTGACGTCTGACAACTCGCCGTCTGGGCTGCGTCGGACAAGCGCATAGCGCCCGTTTTCGCTAGGACGCTGTTCCAACCAAACAACGCCTTGACTGAAGCGCGGTTCGTTGATACGTCCCTTTGCGACTGAAACTAGATCAGATGTAATTGGTGATTTCCATGAACCATAAGGTGCAATTGTGGGGTTTTGCATGGTGAATTATCCTGCGATGTCGTTAATATAAAAGGAAAGCCGTTGTTTAGGTGCTCAGGGC
>JBMZDF010000692.1:0-2918 GCA_049614105.1 Promineifilaceae bacterium (SeqCode) | reverse complement strand
AGGGAAACAGGGTCAAGGGCTTTGGTGCAGGTGTATTTGTGACGATTACACCCATTACACGCTAAAGCGATATTGTTTAGCTGATCAGTCCCGCCCTTTGCCTTTGGTTCAATATGTTCTAGTTCAAAGCTGCCTGTTGCAAAGTCAGCAGGTGATTTACAGTACTCACAGCGGTGTTGGGCGCGTTCGCTGACGGTACGGATTTCGTTAGTTGACAACATAAGACGATCTTTGAAGGCCTAGTTTCTCCATCGCTTTTGGGACAGATGTTTTCCAAAGCTGTGCTAATTCGATCAGATATTCAAGGCGATCCACATCGAGCTGTTCGATTTTTTCTGAGAGTGTCAACAACATATCATGTTCATTGTCTGTAAGTGTCTGTTCATGAAACTTGGCATCCAATGTTTGATAGTGAGCCATTTCTGTTACAGATAATTTGCAACCATTGATCCCCTTTAATAACTCACTTTCACGCTTTTCCGTTTTGCTAAAGTAGCGTCGCTGCGCCCGCAGTATTGTGAGTTGAGAGAATATCTTTTCAAACTCCTCATGTTCAAGCTGTCCAATACCATGTAGTAACTGGTCAGGTGTTACGCTCGATTGTAATTGAATGGTGGTCATAGTTTGCGCCTAATTGATGAGATGTACCTTGCTCTGTGCCATTCTAGCACAGAAAAATGTCCATTGGTTCTCGTGTGATTATGCTGTCCTGTTAAATTTAACGGAACTAGTTTTTTTCTGTTATGGGAGTACAATGTCTCTGAGGTATGGTGAGTGGTTTTGCAATAATTATTCAAGCATTTCTCACTTCTTTCCTTCCCGCTAAATCCAACAACATCAGTATTTTAGATGGAGAAACAAATGGTAACAGCAATTGTTTTGCTCAAAATCGAACGTAATTGTATCAACGAGGTTGCTGCTCAAATGGCTGCAATGAATGGGATCTCTGAAGTTTTCTCAGTGGCAGGCAGCTATGATCTTGTTGCAATTTTGCGCGTGCCAACCAATCAGGCGATGGCGGACTTGGTGACGGACAAAATGCTTAAAGTCGAACACATCTTGGACTCGGAGACGATGATCGCGTTTAAGGCGTTTTCACAGCACGATCTTGAATCAATGTTTGAGATTGGATTTTAAACCACCATTTGACTTTGGGGTCTGATGATGGGTTAAATGAGGGGTATGATTCACTCCGTTCAGTTATTACTTGATGAGATTGAGGCTGGTTTTCGGCCGAAATACCTCCACTTCTGGGGACACACGCCGCGCAAAGCAAATGTGATTGACAAATCCTGTTTCAGCCAGTGGTTTCCCTCACCATTTGAAGTCGATAACGTGACCTACCCAACCGCCGAGCACTTTATGATGGCTGGCAAAGCCCGCTTGTTTGGTGATGATGAGATGCTGGCAAACATTTTGGCGGCGTCTCATCCTAAACAGGCGAAGGGTTTCGGCCGAAAAGTGCGTGGCTATCAACAAGCCGTATGGGAAGCCAACCGCCACAAGATTGTTTTGCAAGCAAACATCGCCAAATTTAGTCAAAATCAAGCGATGGGCGATTACTTGCGCACAACAGAAGCGCGTGTGCTTGTGGAAGCGAGTCCCTATGATGCGATTTGGGGCATTGGGCTGCGTGCTAGCCACGCCAATGCAGCCAATCCCGCCAAGTGGCGAGGGCTGAACCTATTGGGATTTGTCCTGATGGACACGCGCAGTCATCTTTATAGATCAGCTTAAAGCAAAAACGCGGCGTCTTGATTGACCTCAATGAAGGTTGGGGTTTCGGCCGAAAACGCCGTCTCAACCGCCGCCGTTATCTCTGCCAACGACGCTGGCTTGACATAGCCACAGCCAAACGCCTTACATAAATAAACATAGTCGGGATTCGTCGGGTCAACGCCAATTTTGGGAATAGCGAGGGCCACCATATCATCGCGAATCTGCCCCAAGCTGGTGTTGTTCCAGACCAAAATGGGCAATGACAAGCCTAATTCCACCGCCACCATTAATTCGGGCAGCGTAAACATCAACCCGCCGTCACCACACATCGCCACAACCGCCTGATCAGGCTGGGCAATTTTCGCCCCGATTGCCATCGGCAGGGCGCTGCCCAGCGTGCCGAATCCCGCCATGTAGTGCCATGCGCGTGGGCGGCTGGTTGGGTAGGCAAAACTTGCCGTGTAGGTGATTTGTGTCATGTCGCCAAACAGTGTTCCGTTGGCGGGGATTGCGTTGCGCAGCGCGTTGAGAACGGTGACGTGCTGCTGTTCGAGCGCGTTGCTGGGCGTCATGGACGCTTCACGGGTGGCGTCTATGGCTGAATTCGGCCGAACCTTCCGCTCAAACGCACGCAATTTGTCCGCAATCGCCGCTGCCGCCTGTGGCGCATCCGCGATGATGCCAACCGTTGCAGGGTAGGGGGCATTGATTTTACGCCTGTCGATGTCCACACGAATCAGCTTGCCATGAATTGGCAACCGATCGCAATAGCTATCAGTTGACGCGAGTTCTGTGCCGATTGCCAGCACAACATCTGCTTGTGCCAGATAGTCGAGCGTTGGTTGGCGTGATATCGTTGCACCTAAATTGAGAGGATGTGTGGCGGGTAGGATGCCTTTGCCATTGTTGCTGCTGATTACGGCGGCTTGCAGATGTTCAGCTAGCTGCACAATTGCATCACCCGCACTAATTGCGCCGCCGCCGACAAGGATGACGGGTGTTTCGGCCGATTGCAGCAGTTCGGCCGATTGAGCAATCGCCTCCGCACTGGCTACCGGTCGCGCAGGCATTTGCTGCGCCGTCCACACTTCCGAAACTTCCATCGCCAGCACGTCTATTGGCACAATCAGGTGAACAGGGCGCGGGCGTTCCGAATGAAAAATGGAAAATGCCTGCCCCAGTAGCTCTGGCACGTCGCT
>JBMZDF010000691.1:0-2929 GCA_049614105.1 Promineifilaceae bacterium (SeqCode) | reverse complement strand
TTTGTGGCGCACTTAAACCAAAAATTTCTAGAGACAATGTATGAACCTCACAACCTTAGCAACCTGCAACCTAAACCAGTGGTCAATGGATTTTGATGGCAATTTGGCTCGTATTATTGAGTCAGTTGAAATTGCCAAGCAGCGCGGCGCGGCCTATCGTCTAGGCCCAGAGCTTGAGATTCCAGGCTATGGCTGCGCGGACCATTTTTACGAAAACGACACGATTCGCCACTCATGGGAAGCGATGGCGCAAATTTTGGATAGCGATCTGACCAACGGGATTTTGTGCGATTTTGGCATGCCAATTATGCATCGCAACGTGCGCTACAACTGTCGTGTGTTTGTGCTGGACGGGAAGGTGCTGCTAATTCGGCCGAAACTCGACCTAGCCAACGACGGCCTCTATCGCGAAATGCGCTGGTTCACCCCTTGGTACAAACGCCGCACCGTTGAAGACCACGCCCTGCCTCGCAGCATCCAAGAAATCACGGGCCAAACGATTGTCCCGCTGGGCGATGGCGTCATTTCGACACGCGACACCGTGTTGGGAACTGATTTGTGCGAGGAGATGTTCACCCCCGCCAGCGCCAACATTTATCTTGGCTTGAACGGTGTTGAGATTTTAGCAAACGGCAGCGGTTCCCATCATCAGCTACGCAAACTCAATAAACGCATCGATCTGATTCGTCGCGCCACCAGTGCCAACGGCGGCATCTACCTCTATGCAAATCATCAGGGCTGTGACGGCGGACGCGCCTACTTTGACGGCTGCGCCTTGGTCGCGGTCAATGGGGACATCGTGGCGCAAGGCTCCCAATTTTCGCCCCGCGATGTTGAGGTTGTCACGGCGACAGTTGACCTTGAGGAAGTGCGGTCGTTTCGCGGCAGCTTTGTCGCCCGTATGCATCAAGCCGCCAAATCTGAATCGGTCCCGCGCATCTTTGCCGACTTCGACTTGACTCACACCGACCGCAAAATGGACGGGTCAATCAATCGGCCGATCACAATACGCTACCATTCGCCACAAGAGGAAATCGCGCTGGGGCCAGCCTGTTGGCTGTGGGACTACTTGCGTCGATCGGGCAGCAGCGGCTACTTTTTGCCGCTGTCAGGCGGAGCGGACAGCTCTAGCGTCGCCGCAATTGTTGGCTCAATGTGCCAGCTTGTCGTGCAGGAAGCGGCAGCGGGCAATCAGCAAGTAATCGCCGATGCGCGTCGGATGGTGCATGATGATAGTTATGTGCCGCGTGATCCGCAGGAGTTTGCCAACCGCATTTTTTACAGTTGCTACATGGCGACGGAAAACAGTTCGGCCGAAACGCGCCGCCGTGCCGCCACCCTCGCCCAAGAGGTTGGCGCACATCATCTCAACATCAACATCGACAGCATGGTTGCCGCCGTCGTGAAAATGTTCGTTTCACTGACGCGCAAAACGCCGCGCTTCAAAGTCCACGGCGGCACGCGCACCGAAAACTTAGCGTTGCAAAATATTCAGGCGCGGCTGCGCATGGTGTCTGCCTACTTTTTGGCCCAGCTCATGCCTTGGGTACTCGGTCGCGAAGGGTTTTTGCTTGTCCTTGGCACATCAAACGTCGATGAGGCGCTGCGTGGCTACATGACCAAATATGACGCCAGCAGTGCGGACATCAACCCAATCGGCTCCATCAGCAAAGGGGATTTGAAGGCGTTTTTGGCGTGGTCGGCCGAAAATCTAGGTTACAAATCGCTGGCAGAAATCGCTGACGCGCCCCCCACGGCGGAGCTTGAGCCAATTACAGAAACGTATGTGCAGAAGGATGAGGTTGACATGGGGATGACGTATGCGGAGTTGGGTGTTTTCGGCCGATTGCGCAAAGTCAACGCCCTCGGCCCCGTCGCCATGTTCGAGCGATTGGTGTACGAATGGGATCACCTGCCGCCGCGTGACGTTGCCAACAAAGTCAAACGTTTTTTCCGCTACTACGCCATCAATCGGCACAAAATGACGACGCTCACGCCCAGCTACCATGCCGAATCCTATTCACCCGATGACAACCGTTTTGACCTGCGCCAATTTCTCTACAACACGCGCTGGACTTGGCAGTTTAGGAAGATTGATCAAATTTTGGCATCGCTAGAGAAGGCGAATGGGGAATAATTAACATTGAACGGAGAATGGGGAATGCGGGACCTGTTTAAGTTGCGCCAAGATGTTGAATTGTTGCGGAGGCTGCGGTTGCGCCTGCGTTTAGCGCTTGTTTGATCTGACGATCGCGCACATAGTTGACGGTGAAGTTGGCTTGAAAGGCATCGCCGCAGCCTGTTGTGTCAACGAGATTGGGGACGGGGATCGCAGGCTGAAACAAGCGCGTTGTACCATCGAGCGCCACGCTGCCGTTTGCGCCCATCGTCACAACAAACAGGCAGTTGCTTTGGGCGGCGAACGGTTGTAAATAGGCAATCGCATTTTCATCGCCACTAATGAAGGCGAGATCAAGGGCATCCAGATAGGGCGGAATGACGTCATGACCGCCATCATAATCGAGCCAATCGCCAAAATCGGCCGCACGAAACCCATCAAACGGCATCATCAGCATCAGGTCGTCAAACACCAGATTTAGGTGTGATTGGTCGTAAAGCGACATCAACACATCATGTTTTTGGATGAACGTGAGGTCGGCTGTATTCGGCCGAAATTCCTTCAGCACATGCTGATGATAACTATTCGGCGGAAAGTAACGCTCCCCCCCGTCAAGAATTTCGATCGCACATTCGGCCGATTTTCCCACCAACGGCAACACCCGTGACGCATCAACCCCCTCCTGTGCCAGCTTCGCCAAAATCTGCCGCCCCGCTGCATCCGTGCCAACCCGACTCACCAACGAAACCTGCGCTGCGCCCGCCCGTTTTGCCTGCACCGCATAGTTGAGCGAGATCCCGCCAACAAAAT
>JBMZDF010000690.1:0-2940 GCA_049614105.1 Promineifilaceae bacterium (SeqCode) | reverse complement strand
TACTGAAACGCTATTTGTGTCAGCTCCGCACTGATTTGCTCCAAACGTGAGAACCCAACTTCGACTCTTGTGAGTACTAAAGCTGGAAGGGGGTCAAAAAGGAGTGGTCTGGAATTTTAGCTGGAGGGCAGCGTCCAATTGTTCTATGCTTGTTGGCAGATTAATGAATAATCGGCCGAGTTCAGCTATGATTACAGGCACTGAATGAGCAGAGAGATAGGTCTTGAAGGATCACACTATGGATAATTCACAAGCACAAAATAGTAATCTAGCCGCATTTGAAGCACGAATTGCGCGTGGCGAGAAGATCGAGGCGGGCGATTGGATGCCTGATGGGTATCGCAAGCAGTTGATTCGCATGATCTCACAGCATGGACACAGTGAAATCGTGGGCATGTTGCCCGAAGGCAAGTGGATTCCACACGCACCCTCATTGCGTCGCAAGCTGGTGCTGATTGCCAAGGTGCAGGATGAAGCGGGGCATGGTCAATATCTGTACCATGCGGCCGAGTCGCTAGGAATCACCAGAGAGAAGTTAACCAACAATTTGCTGACAGGACGCGCCAAATATGCGAGCGTGTTCAACTACCCCACCCCCGACTGGGCAGACGTGGCAATGATCGGCTGGCTGGTCGATTTGGCTGCCATCAAAAATCAGACGATGCTGGCCCAATGTTCATACGGCCCCTACTCACGCGCAATGGTTCGCATCTGCGCCGAAGAAACCTTCCATTATAAGCAGGGCAAAGAAATGATTGTGCAATACGCGACGGCTGGCACCGAAAAACAGCGGCAAGCGGTGCAGGCGTCGCTCAATCGCTGGTGGTGGCCGACGCTGATGATGTTTGGCCCGCATGATTCTGAGTCAACCAATACCCCCCAACTGATGAAATGGGGCGTCAAGACAAAAACGAATGACGAACTACGTCAGGAGTTTATCAATGAAGTTGTGCCAGAGTTCCACGCTATCGGGCTAAGTTTTCCTGATCCTGATTTGCGATTTGACGCTGCCGCTGGCAACTGGCTCTCAGGTGAGATTGATTGGGATGAATTTTGGCGCGTTGTGAAAGGGAACGGCCCGTTGAACAAAGAACGTTTGGCCTCGCAGCAGCAAAAGTACGATGATGGTGCTTGGGTGCGCGAGGCAATGGCGGGCTATGCAGCGCGGACGCACGCAATGCCCGTTGCGGCTTAATTATTAGCGACGGTGACAGCCACCGCGTCAAAATTGATTCGCTGTGACTGTCACATTGTTTAACTTTAATGAAATCTTGGACCGTTTTTAAGCAGGACTCAAACAAAAAGCCGCACCAAATGGTGGGATCGGTGTATGCAGTGGATGCGGAAACGGCGCTTTTGGAGGCGCGAACCGTGTTTGCGCGGCGACCAAAGGCGGTCAGCATGTGGGTTGCGCCAACGGAGACGCTTGTTTCTTGGACAAAAGAGCAGTTGGTGACAGCTAATGCACCAGCCGCAGCGGCGACACAGGCTGAGGAAAGCATGTGGCAGGTTTTTCGGAAGGTTGGGCAGCGGCGGGCGATGACGTTTGTTGATCATGTTGGGGATGTTGTGGGAAATTCGGCCGAAAATGCCCTCGCCCAAGCACGCACCCAATTCGACAACGGCAAAACGGTCTGGGTCTGGATGCTCATTCCTGACAACGCCATTGCACGCAGCAACGATGAAGATATTGAAAGCTGGTTCAAGCCCGCGCTCAGTAAAACATATAAACAGCAATCACAATACGGCTTTGTCGGCGGAAAACGCGCCAAAAAAGGGACGTGAGCAATGGTAGCGGAACATTTAACACATGCCTTGCTTGCGCGGCTGACCGCGTTTGCAGATGACGAGTTGATTTTGGCGCACCGCAATTCTGAGTGGGTTGGTCACGCGCCGATCTTGGAAGAAGACATTGCGATTGCCAACGTGGCGCAGGATGAACTCGGCCACGCGATGCTGTTTTATCAGATGGTTGAAGCGTTGGGCGGCGAGAGCGGTGATCGGCTGGCGTTTTTTCGGAATTCGGCCGAATTTCGCAACGTCCAATACGTCGAACTCCCCAAAGGAGATTGGGCGTTCACCATTTTGCGCCAATACCTGTTTGATGCCTACCAATTTGTCCTCTACGCCCAACTGGCACAGTCAACCTATCAGCCATTAGCCGACGCCGCCGAGAAGATTCGCAAAGAAGAACTGTACCATTTGCGCCATACGCACGTGTGGGTTGAGCGGTTGGGCTTGGGATCGGCCGAGGCAAATCGTCGTATGCAAGCAGCACTTGATCAGCTTTGGCCTTTTGCCGCACAGCTATTTTTGCCGCTGGCGTCTGATGAAGCGTTGGTTGCGGCAGGAATCATCCCTGATGTCTCCCAACTACGCGAAGGCTGGGAGCAGATTGTGCTGCCTCATTTGGCAGAATCGGCGTTGTTAGTGAATTCGGCCGAAACCACAGCCCTTTCCCGCAGCGACCACACCCCCCATTTAGATCAACTATTGGCAGACATGCAACTCGTTGCGCGGGCTGATCCCGAAGCAACTTGGTAAAGGGTGTATTTCATTTGAGCAAAAAGCGGCGGCTGAGCCTGTCGAAGCCTCAGCAACACGTCCGAGTAAAAAGCGGTGGCTGAGCCTGTCGAAGCCTAAACAACATGTCTAAGTAAAAAGCGGTGGCTGAACCTGTCGAAGCCTAAACAATATGCCTAAGCAAAAAGCGGCGGCTGAGCCTGCCGAAGCCTGAGCAACACGCCACTACGACTTCGGCAAGCTCAGTCTACGTTATTGTCACCAACCCATTTGAAGCACACCCCTTGGTAAATTAGGTGATTTGAAACTTTAAGGTGAAAAGATGAGTGATTATCAAACAATTTTAGTTGAACAAAACGGCGGCGTTTTAGAAATAACGCTCAATCGACCCAAAAAATATAACGCGCTCACGGCGCT
>JBMZDF010000689.1:0-2940 GCA_049614105.1 Promineifilaceae bacterium (SeqCode) | reverse complement strand
AATTGCTATCCGCGATCCCGCTTCAACAGATTCTCCAAAGCAACCGCGCTCACGCAGTTCTTGTTATTGAGGAAACACCAGCGGAACTAGCGCCACAAAAGCAAGTCCCAATCGTCAAGTTTCCTTTTACGCTCGGACGTGCAGGCTGTGACTTTGTTATTTCTGAGCCGCGTGTTTCGCGTCAACATGCCAAAATCGTGCAGCATGGAGATAAGTTCTACCTCATCGATCTGAACAGCAGTAACTATACGTTCTTAGCGGGTCAGCAGATCAAACCTGGTGAATTGAACCAACTTCAACCCAATGTAACAATTAGGTTAGGCCGCCGTACCGTTTTGCGGTTTGAAGTTTAAGATCACCCCCTTTCAATTCTAAGCAAATCACAAAATATTATTTCGCATAGGCTCTAGCCCAAAGGTCCTAATTTTGTTCGGCGTAAGTTGTCCTGTCATTTAAGGTTGTTAAGGTTCTTTTGCATTCTAACTATAGAAATATAGGATTTGCGCCCCTGAACTTGTTGAAGGGTCTTTTATGAGGCAATATTAGTTTGGGCAGGGCATTTAGTAAAATCTGTTGAGTTGTTCAGTTGATATTTTCCCGTCCTGCTGCGCCAGTTTTAAATAGTTGCTTTTAGCCTGTTGTGTATTCTATGCATCTAGGCATGGGGCTTGCTAGGGTTAATTTGAACACGAGTGCTGTTGATAGCGAATCGCTAGAACGTTTTGAAATAATTGAGCAGTTGGGCAGGACAAAGTTTGTTACCACATTTAAGGCGATTGATCGCCGCCATAAACGCTTTGTGGTTATCAAGGTTTTAGCACATAAATATTTTGAGCATTCCCGAACCCGCCTTCATATCCGCCGACAGATTAAGCGAATCGCAGAGTTGCGACACCCTTATTTGCTGCCTATTTTGCGTTCTAAGGAGACGCAAGACGCATTTTATTGGGTGACACCTTTCATGGAGGGTGGCAATTTGCAAAGTTGCCTTGATGCGGGCGTGCTTACCCAAGAAAAAAGTCGTTTTGTGACAAGCTGTTTGGGTGAGGCGTTGACGTTTGCACATGATAGCGGGGTTCATCACCTCAATCTAGATGCTGGCAACGTTTTGTTTGATGCGGTTGGGAATCTCCAGTTATTCGGGTTTAATCCGCTGCCTTTGAACCAGAAATTCGGATACCCAATCCCTGATCAAGATCGTTTGCGCAACATCGATTTTGCAGACTTGCGTCATATTGAGCGCCAAATGTCGGCCGTCGAGCGTCCGAATTCCCCTTCACGTAGTCAACAAGGCTTGCTAGGTATGATGACGCGCTTTCGGGTGCAGGCGTTGACAATGTTGTCAGTCTTGTGTCTGGGTCTTTATTTGCTTGGGCAGTTTGCACCGTTGATTGGTGCGGTGGTCGCGCCGCGTTTGCGCATGATTCTGGGCAATGAGCAGGTTGCCGCACTAGAAACAACGCTGTTTCGTATGCAGGATCGAAGCGCTCAAATCCAGTATGAACTGGGGCTACAGTCGCCAGAAGCGCCTTGGGAGCAGGCATCGGATGTTCCGCCTGTGATTGCGGCGGCAAGTGCGAACGCTGCCGTGCAACAAGTTTCGGCCGAACTTATCCCACCCACACCCGCTTTCTCTGTCTCTGATGATGAGGTTGTTTCGGCCGAAATTAGCCCAACAACCCCAGCCGTTGCCACCTGGCAAACCCTGCCCAACGTCCCCCCGCAGGGCACGCTTGAAGGCGAAGGCATTTGGCAACCCTATCTAACCACCACCACAGGCGAAGCAGTCGCCCGCCGCACCTTCATCCAGCCCGACCCCGAACGGCCTCTAACTGTGCTTGCCGTGGTTGCGTTTGACTTAACCCAAGTGGATCTCAACTACATACTGGGCACACAAGAGCCGGCCCGCGAAAACGGCCCGCGCGGTGACGGCACAATCCCTGACTTTGATCGGACATCAGACAAACTGCTGGCGACGTTCAACGGTGGTTTTATGTCAACCCACGGCGGTTTTGGAGCGATGCAAGACGGCATTGTTGCGCTGGCGGCGCGTGAGCAACTTGCAACCGTTGCGATTGAGGCAAATTCTGGCGCAGTACAGATCGGCGCGTGGGGGGCAGGTATTCGTCCCGATGTTGATTGGCAAGCGTATCGTCAAAATGCACGTCTCATTATTGAATCGGGCGCGATTAACGATGATGTTTACAACAACTCAATTGCAGACTGGGGCGGCACGGTGAATAGCGACATTGTAACTTGGCGCTCGGCCATTGGGCTGAATGCAGAGCAAACGATTTTGTACTATGTGGCTGGGCCAAGCGTCAGTATGCCAGCCCTCGCGGATGCGCTGGTTGCTTTAGAGGTTGAAAACGGGATGCTGCTTGACATCAATGCCTACTGGGTTCATTTTGCAGCGATTGAGGCGGATGAGAACAATCGTTTGCAGGCAAAGGCGCTGTTTGAGGAAGAGATGGCGATTCATGACGATCGCTATTTACGACCAAGCTCCCGAGATTTTTTCTACATCACGCTAAAATCAAACGATAATTAATAGAATCGAGTCGAACCTTGTGCGTCTCCGTTCTCGTAGGCGTTGGCCGATGTGTTTAGGGCGCTGCCAAGCTCCAAACTGCGCTCTGACAGGCTGCTAATCAGCGGCTCCAATCCTTCCATGTAGCGTGACATCGCTTGCTCGCCAATTTGGCCGACTAGTCCCGAGGTTTTGAGAATGGTCATGCAGACGCTAAGCGAGTTGCCCGTTTTTTTAAGGACTGCGCCCATCTCTTGGTACTGATTGGCAATTCGGCCGATTTCGTCCAAGTTCATATAAAATTCATCACTCATCGTATTTCTCCGTTGAATAGGCTAAGTAGATCACATAGAGATTCGATCAATAAACCTCAGAGGTTTGTTGTCATCTACTCTGGTTTGTGCATAAAA
>JBMZDF010000688.1:0-2950 GCA_049614105.1 Promineifilaceae bacterium (SeqCode) | reverse complement strand
GGACATAACCCTCTGGAGCCAGATCGGCGCGAGGGGTTGAGCGATCATGCGGCGCTGGTTGTCGATTTTGAATTGTGAGGATGGATGCCACCCCGTGAACGAGGTGGCAGTGGGGAAGGACGCTTAAGCGCCCTGAGGAGTGGGGTGTTTTTGGTGTGTGATGTAGAAAGTGAGGAGGAGGAGTGCGAGTGTGAATGTTAACAGGGATGGGGTTGAGAGGGTGGTTTCGGCCGAAATCGCCCCAACCTGAACCGCCGACAACGGGGTCGTCACTTGTAAAACAAACAGACCGCCTTCAAGCGAGCTAACCGTCACAACGCCATTCTCCCACCACGGAATCACACCCCATGAGCCGCCCATGCCTGGCGCATCTGAAGTTGGCTCCACATCGAAATAAGCCACCTCATCAAATGTGATGTCTGGTAAACGTGAAATATCCAGCACGCGCAGGCCCGCTTTCCAGTTGACCTGATAGCTGTAGCCATCTTTGACATAGATGTTGTGGTCGGTCGCGTTGGTGTCGTAGCGGAAAAGGCCAAGATAGGTAGGGTTGTCCAAGTCGGCAACATCCCAAATGTAGAGCGTTGTGTTGACCCCATCCATTGCCTCGTCCATTGTGTCGCTCAGCAGCATGTAGCGTTGATCGGCCGATAGAATCGTTTGATGGGCGCGACGAATGCCAGAGTACGTTTCGCTTGTGATTTGAACGGGTGCGCTCTTGTCGGTGACATCCGCAATCGTCCATGAATCGTCGCTGCCCGTAAAGCAGATTTCACGATTACTGTAGGTGGTATCTGGCCCTGTATAGAGAACACATTCGGTGTCAGATGCCGCACCGTCGTCGGCAAAACAGCCCGCGTCCGTTGGCGCGGTTGGCGTGCTTAGATCAAGCATTTGCGTCCCGATGCAGTCGCCAGCACGTAGCAGATAGGCAAATCCGCTCCCCTCGTTGATCCAAAAGTTGTGCGCCGCGCCAAATCCGTCATAGTGGGCCGTTTCGGTAAAGGTTGTCGTGGTTGTGACGGGGCGTAGCTGCGTGAGGTCAAAAATTTGCATGCCATGATCGGCAATTTGATCGCCAATGATGAACGCATGGTCGTTGTAAACCTTGATGTCGCGAAAACGAGAGGTTCCGCTGTGGGTGGGCAGCTTGCCAAGATATTGAGGCGACTGTGGATTGCTGATGTCGATAAACGAGGTTCCGTTGCTCAGCCCAAATAACACAAAATCGCGCCCGCTGACCGAATCGCGCCAGAACCAATGATCGCTGCCCGTGACGCTGGCATCCTCTGCGCCAATCGCGGTGAGCGGCAGATGGGCTAGCAGATCGACGTTTTCGCAAGGGTAAATTCCGGCCGAACCGCTGACGCAAGGGGTGGTTGCGGCTGCATTGATGGTAAGCCTTGTGGCAAACGTGAGAACGATTGTGATGGCGAGGCCGATCACAAATAATAGCCACTTATGCATTTGTTTGTTTACACTGCTCATTTTGACGTCCTCCAGATTGTTGTGATGAATGGTTCAAAGTTAATTGAAGGATAGGTCTTGAGGTTAGTCACCTAAACGACCGTTGTAGACAAGCGCCCCGCTGGCGGCGAAGTCGCGAAAAACGGCGACCGCTTCGTCACGTAAGAAGTTATCGGTGACATCAATGCCGCGCTTTTCAAACTCACCGACCCAATCGGCCGGCATCGGGCCTTCATCAAAGCCTGTGATTTCTTCAAGTGCCGCGTCACTGCCTGCAATAACCAACGAGCGCACGCCTGACCAAATCGTTGCACCATAGCACATGGCGCAGGGTCGCCAGTTGACAACTAGCTGATGTGTTGGCTGCTCTGCGCCGCCTAAATCGTAAGTGCCAAGAAGCTGTTGTGCCAGCGAGAGCGCCATTACTTCGGCGTGGGCAGATGAACAACCCGTGGGCAGAACGCGATTGACGCCGATCACGACCAGTTTGCCGCTTTCCTTTTCAAAAACACCTGCGGCGAAGGGGCCACCTGTTCCGCGCTCGAAGTTGAGGCGCGAGAAGCGAATAACGGTTCGCATGCGCTCTTCCATCGTGGGCATGTGGGTTGGGAGGGCTGCCAATTCGGCCGAAGCCCAGTCAGGCATGGTTAGATTGATAGTTGGTAAATTCATGTGGTTGTGTGGTTAGATGACTGCGGTGGGCGTTAAATTTGGACGCCAGCCATGATCAGGTTCGCAAATTGACGCGCTAACTCACGCACCGAAATGTCTCCTGATGGCTGATACCATGCTGAGGTGTAGTTACACATCGCTAAGATAGCCCGCATCATGAGATGGGGGTTAAGATCAGGACGAAACTCGCCGCTGTCGATGCCTTCCTGCAAAATTTGCATCCACAACTCTTGATAAGTGCGGTTCATGTCGCGGACGAGTTGGGCCAGTTTGGGATCGATGCCTTCAAGATTTTCGCGTGCAAAAATTGTATAAACATGCACATGCTCAAGAAACATACGCAAATGTTCGTCGATGGCGAGCATCAGTTTTTGGCGAGAGGGGTAGCCTGTTTCGACAATCGCTTTGATCGCGTGATAAATTCGGCCGATATGCCCCTCTGTAATCTTGATCAGCAAATCCTCTTTTGAGTTGAAATAGTAGTAAAGGCTTCCCTTCAACATACCTAATTCATCTGCAATGTCCTGAATTCGCGTCGCATGATACCCCTTTTCGGCAAAGAGGCGAGCAGCGGCTTCATAGACATCATCTTGGCGAGATTTTTTGCGGGATGGGGTAGGAATTTGCATATTACATCATTAATCTGTCGAGTGGCACAGCGATTTTACCCTAGCATGGGGGATTATGTCCACGCTTGCAGAAAGATGTTTCATATAAACATAAGAAGGGAGAAAGAAATGAAGAATGAAGAAAAGAGGGGCAGGGCAATTGCATTCTAAATTTTCTGACTCGCTCCTACGCTCCGCGTGGG
>JBMZDF010000687.1:0-2952 GCA_049614105.1 Promineifilaceae bacterium (SeqCode) | reverse complement strand
TTTTGGGCAACGAGATTTTGCCAGTATTCTTGCGGCGTGGTCGCGTCTGGAAACAGACAGGACAGGCCAACGATTGCGATTTTTTCCATCAAACTCTTTTGTCACTTGTTCCTCCGCTCTGCGGGGGGAACATTCTCTTGCCGCTCAGCGGCCCGTATTCGAGAACTAACCGTCACGTGCCGCTAGAGCGGCGGGCAGAGACTCCCACGCAGAGCGTAGGAGCCAGCAAGGTTAAAGTTATGGTTGGTGTGCCACAAATAGATGGTTGAGAGCAGGGCTAATTGTCACCGTCGCGTCTGACACTTTGGTGTAGATTCGGCCGTCTGCATCATGCGTAATGATGTCTGCGATCAGCTTGCTGCCCGAATTGCTTTTGACTTCCATCGTTGTGTAAGTGACTTCGCCGAATGGGATCGGCCGATAACCAACCCCACGCTTCGTCATCAGCGGCAAACTGCCCGCACCTTGGAAACGCCGCGCCCAAATTACCATGCTCTGGAACTGTCCGTCCGCAAAGTATGGGTTGAAGCTTTGCACAGGGAATTGCCCCTGATCCGCTTTGTTCATCGGCGGCAAATAGCAGCGCATCGTCACCTTTTCGGGCGTGATGTTCAGCACTTCTTCAACACCTTGGAACAGCGGGCCATGAAACAGCATGTCGCCGTAAATAGTCGCTTTGTCAATCGTCGCGCCGCTGGTTAAATCAACACCATCATAAATGGGTGCATCAGGCAGTTTGTGCAGCAGCGTCATTTCAGCCCGATAATGATAACGGGTGATGCGCCCTGTTCGGCTCCAGATGACCGCTTTGATGGTGACAGATTCGGCCGATTTCTCAACCTCCTCCAAATCAAGGATGCAATCAAACTGTGCGCCACCTCGCATCCGCTGCGCCGCATCGTCAAACACAATCCCCTTCAACACCTGATAATTGTCACAGGCAAACAGCGTGTAGCCAGGATACAGTTGCTCACACGCATTGCCCATCCACGCAATCGCGCAAACGGTTGGCAATACAGGATTGCCACCGATCACATGGTCGCGCAAAAACGGGTTGGCGTCGAGCCGCAGCGCACGCTGAATACGGTGCGATTTGAGCGTCAGGTCAGCAATCTCCGCTGGCGGAATCAATTCACCGCCAACAACCGTTTGCGTCACCGCTGCATTCGCGGTGGTCAGTTCACTTGTCAAAATCCACGCGCCAACCTCAATCGGAATCACAGGGATGTTGCGCTCGGCAAACAGCTTTTTGAGCACAGGCGTCACCATGCCACCATCCCACGGCCCCCAGTCGATAGCGACCGTGTGGCAGTTCGGATGTGCCAACTGCACCGAATGCGCTGTCTTGTTCAAAATCTCGTTGGCAACTGAGTAGTCCGCTTGTCCAACGTTGCCATAGAACCCTGCGGCCGATGAAAACAGAACCAGTTGTTCAAGCTGCGCGGCTGGCACGGCGCTCAGTAACGCATGCAGACCAGCGACTTTTGTGTTGTAAACAGCGTCAAAGTCCCACTCTGTTTTCTTTTCGATCAGCTTGTCGGACAAAACGCCCGCGCCGTGAATCAGGCCCGTGACCTTGCCCAAACGCGAGGCAGCGTCAGCCAGTGCAGCTTGCACAGCCGTCGCGTTGGTGACATCAACGCTCACATATTCGGCCGATCCCCCCGTCGCAGCAATCGCCGCTAAAGTCCGATTAATCTCTAATTTGGAGCCAATCGACCGCGCCATTTTGCCAACCAGTTTGAGGTTTGGCTTTTCACCCTTCGCCAGCAAATGCTGCATGATGCCGCGCTTGAGCGCAGGCTCATCCCAGCTTTCATCCACCCAGCTAATGTCCACATCCGCAATGGACGAACGACCGAGCAGGATAAATTTACAGGCATATTGACGCGCCAAATGCAGCACGCAATCGGCCGTAATCCCTTTCCCGCCACCGCTGACAACAAAAACGCTGTTCGGCGTAATGGCGGCGTTAGGGGTGTATGCTTCTAGCTCAACCGTGGCGGTGTCAAGCGTGACCCGCCCGCGTGAGCCGTAGCCAACTTCGCTGATGAGGCGATTGGGGTCGTGTAGTTCGGCCGAAACCAAAGCCGCCACGTCATCCGCGCTGTAATCTGGATGCAAATCAAGCGCACGGCAATAAATGTCTGGCCATTCCAGCCCCATCGTTTTAGTCAGACCAAACAACCCGCCGCGAATTGGATCGAAGTTGTTTTCACCCGCCAAACCGAGCGCACCATCAAGCTGCGAAACGGTCATGAAGGTGGGGCGCGTTTCACTGTCAACGTCCAAACTGCTGCGTAGATGTTTGGCAATAAAGAAAAGTTGTTTGAGCGAGGTGGCTGCGTCGCCGCTGCCGTCAAGGTGGATTAGGGCGTGAATTCGGCCGAATTGACCCAAACTCTGTTGTAATCCCGCCTCGTCAAATACGGCGGGCAGTTGCAACGTCGCAACGTCCCACCCGCTGGTCCGTAGCGCGGTCGCAACTGCGTTTGTGTGCGCTGATCCCGAATCGGTGAGCAGGCAGCGGCCTGCCGTCAGCGTCAAATGATCAGGGTGTGGCAACGCTTTAAGCTGAACAACGTTGCGTGTAATAGCGTGGTTTTGAGGTGCAGGCACGCTACTGGGCTGAGCAATTTCGACCCCTGCTACGGTCGGCGTGCTTTTCCCTCCGTACCGCCCAAATGATCCACAATTTCTTGCAATGTGCGTAGCTCTGCTAGCTCGTTAGGGTTGACTTGTGGCAAATCAGGATGCTTGTCCTGCATCGCGCCCAGAATTTCGACGCGCTTGATTGAGTCGATGCCCAAGTCTGATTCCATGTCCATGCCCAGTTCGAGCATTTCTGTTGGATACCCTGTTTTCTCGCTCACGACGTCCAACATCGAGCTTGAGAGGGCGCTGACATCGGCCGATGCACCATTTGCAGAAGGAGCCGCAACAGGCGCAGCA
>JBMZDF010000686.1:0-2954 GCA_049614105.1 Promineifilaceae bacterium (SeqCode) | reverse complement strand
GAACCCCCCACCTAGCCTCCCCCGAAGGGGGAGGAATCAGATCCCTTTCCCTTCAAAAGGGTGATCTGAGTAGAAATCTGAACAATCAGTCAAGTTTTTTTGCCCCTTTTAAGAAAGTCGGTTTAAATGCTCATCTTCCAACATAATTTAGGTTGATAACACCAGAAATTTTCCGTAAATTTCTGGCAGAATTTGTCATTTAATATGGTGCGAATCGGTGTCGACCGTTCTGTTAACACCCTGTTTTCGGCCGAAAAAATCTGTTCCTACCTCTGGAGAAAGCCTTTTTTTCCATGTAAAGGATTTAACAAAAACGTCTGTCATTTTGTCAGAATTTTTGTCAGAAATTGCGGGTATTCTAGGTCACGTAACAACAACGTAGTAACGTAGTTTTATACGCCCCAAGGCAAGCAGTCGCATTATTTTTGCACCGCTTTTATAAACTTGTCACATGTCTTGAGGGGATGAATGGGAATGACGTCCGTACAGGGCGTCATTTTTATTTTCTATTGTTGGTGACCGCCCCTTTTTTCGTGCCGTTGATTGTTGTGATCCAAAAGTTGTCAGATTTTTAGACATACAGCTTTTCCAGAAGCACACTTGTGCTGATTTTTTGCTCCCACTTCAACAAATAAAATAGATCGCGATACAATAAGTGCGCCACAAAAAATGCTTGAAAGTAAAGTTGCAAGTGGTGCTTTGTAAAAACGGTTAAACAATTAACCACTTGCTAGACCAATGATCCGTCTTTGATGAAAGCCTCAGAGGTTTTTATGCAGAGACCAGAGTAGATGACAACAAACCTCTGAGGTTTGTTGATCGAAACTTTCTGTGATCTGCTTAAGTGCCTCGTCCGACGTAACGTACCCTATTGATGAACACACCGAATTCCCATTCCACAATTACACGCGGCATCATCGCGCTGTCATTTTTGTTTGCACTGAACTACTTGTTTGATTGGGTTCCGTTTTTGCGGGGCGGGATTGCGTGGCAATGGCCTGCCGTATCGCCAAGCTGGGCGATTATTCAAACAATTCTGCCGGGCTTGCTGATTTTGGCGATTTATCTGCTCGGCTTCAACTGGCTACGACGTGGGCGCGTTTTGTTTGTTTTGCTTTGGGCATGTGCTGCAACAGTCGCGATGACCGTCGCATGGATGCGTTTGAGCGGCGACCCATTTTATGAACTGTACGATCGAACGGTGTCTGTGCTAACAACAGGGTCTTACTCGGTGGCGGCACGTTTTGACACATTGGACGTGCTCTTGCGAAGCTGGCCCGATAGCTTGGCAAATGAACGTTTCGGCCGATTAACGCATATGTCAACCAGCCCCCCAGGGTGGGCCGTCATCTATCGCGTGACAACCGATCTGTTTGAACGGATGCCCAGCGTTGCAGAACACGTTGGAATGAACCTGCGCCCATTGCAATGCCATGACGCCGAACTGATGTCGCATAGCAACGCACAAATTGCCAGCGCATGGTTTGGCATTTTGTCGCCGCTGTGGATTGGGCTGACCGTTTTCCCGCTGCACGGCATCGCCAAGGCGGTCACGGCCGACCGCGAAAATGGGCATCAACTGTCGCTGATGGCGGCTGCGTGGTGGCCGCTTGTGCCGTCTGGCGTGCTGTTTGTCGGCACGCACAACGCGATAGCCCCGCTGGTTGCAGCCTGTATGCTGTTCTTTTTTGTGCGCGGATTATCTGAATACGATCACCATCCGCGAGCCAAGCTGTTTGTGATAGTTGGCGGTATTTTGACCGTTGTGTGCCTATTTATCAACTTTGTCTTTGTGCCGCTCATAATGTTGTGCGGTTGGCTGGCCCTTTTGTGGCATCAGCCTGTGCAGCGACGATGGTTTCAGATCGCGTGGCGCAAACCAATCGAGATTGGCGCTTGGTTTGCAGTTGGATTGGCGCTTGCTCTATTTGTGTATCGTGGGCTGGCGGGGCATCATTTGTGGGAGCTGTTGCCGCTGACGCTTAATGTCCATCTAGGGCGTGAATTTGCCTATTTACCGTTGCTTTGGCTCAATTCGTGGGATGTCATTATTTGGTTTGGTCTGCCAGCCGCACTATTATTTTTGTATGGCATGTGGTTATTTGGCGGGCAGAATCTGGGGCGGGTGGCGCTGGCGTTGGTATTGACCATTGGTTTAACCAGTTTGTCCGGTACGGCACGGGGCGAAACAGGGCGTTTGTGGCTCTATTTTATGCCGCTGATGTTGATTCCTGCGGTGGCGGTGGTTGGTTCGGCCGAAAAACTCCGCCCCTACCTCTGGGCAGCGCAAACCTTCTGGCTGGTCGTATTTGTGATTGTGATGCGCCCCGTTGGGACGGGGCTGACGCGCCCGCCGAGTGTGGAGAGCGTGCATGTGCCTGTTTCGGCCGAAGCGGCATACGTGCCTGTCAACGCCCGTTTTGGGGATGAGATGGAATTGATGGGGGTTTGGGGGCTGTTTTCGGCCGAAGAAAACGCGCTCGATCTGTGGCTCCAGTGGCGACCGCTGCGCCAGATGCAGCAAAGCTATCTGTTTTCAACGCTGCCTGTTGCGCCCGATGGCGGGGTTGTGCAGGGGCAGGAATGGTTGCCGTTTGATTTTCAGTATCCGACGACTTGCTGGTCGGCCGAACAACCGCTCACAGACCACATCACCCTTGATTTAGGCGACAATCCACAGTCAGGCGACTGGTGGCTCAGCCTTTCGGGCTTCACCCTTGATGCCGCGTCGCAGCCAACCTATCTGCCAATCATGCAACCAAACGGCGCAACCGATCCACAGCAAATTGGCCTCGGCCCATTCTCGATTCCGTAAATATGAGATTTAATGTGGATAAACGCGGCCGATAACAGGCAGAACAACGGATAATGACCAATGACATCGCCATCGCAAACAATCTTCGTTATCCGTTATCCGTTATCCGTTATCCGTTATTCGTTATCCGTTATCCGTT
>JBMZDF010000685.1:0-2957 GCA_049614105.1 Promineifilaceae bacterium (SeqCode) | reverse complement strand
GGATATTTACACGCCGCTTAATCGTCGTATTGGGCTAGCCCAAGTTGAAACGACGCGCAGTTTGTTTAACTATATTCGGGTTGTGCGGGCAGATACCAGTGCGCCACGCGATCATTTATTGAGCAACTTGACGTTGATTGAGGTTGTGTCCGTTTCGGCCGAATTGGCAACAACCTTACTCGACATGTCGGACGCGAACTTCAATTCGGCCGAAACAGAATCATCGCGCATCGTGGCCCAAATTATGCGCCGCCCCGTCAGCGATGACGATCTGGCAACTATTTCGCAACAAGTTGTCGAATCAGCCCCCTTTTTTGACTCAAACGAAGGTGATCAGGAAACGGTTGTTTTCAGCATTGTTCCTGAACTCATCCAGCCAAATGTGCTGTTTGATCAGGCTGCCACTGATGAGGCACGCGCATCTGCACGGAACGAAGCTGCCTCAGTCCTCCAATCTGTTCAGAAAGACCAAATTATTATTCGCAGCGGTCAAATTGTAGATGACTTGCATTTAGAAACGCTGAACGAGCTGGGCCTGATGCACTCAGAGCGCAACTGGGCCGATGTGGTACGCAACTCCATCGTGTCGCTGTTGATGGTCGGGCTGCTTGGACTGTACTTTTATCGTTTTGCGGATCGGCAATTTCATCGGCGGCGGTATCTGTTGTTGCTGACGGTGTTGATGTTGGGGGCGGTTGCTTCGGCCGAATTCCTGCTCAATCAAGACGCGCTATTCCGCTATATCTACCCTGGAGCCGCCTTTGCCATGCTGCTGGCGGTTGTTTATGAAACACGCTTTGCAATTTTTGTCACGCTTCTAATCGGCAGTTTGGTTGGTTACGCTGCGGGTGGCTCACTCGAATACGCTTTTTATGCGATTATTGGCAGTTTGGTTGCCATTCTCTCGCTGCGTGGCGCGGAGCGAATCAACGACTTTTTCCGCGCGGGACTGCTTGCGGCGGCAGGGAACTTCATCGTTATTCTTTTGTTTAACTTTGCCGATGAGGTTATCTGGAGTGAACTGGGTCAGTTGGTCGGATATGCGCTGGTTAGCGGTGGTCTATCCGCGATGTTGACCATTTTGGGCTTCTTTATTATTGGCTCATTGTTTGGCATTACAACCGTTTTGCAGATTCAAGATTTGTCACGTTTTGACCAGCCATTAATGCAAGAGTTGCTGCGTCGTGCGCCAGGAACCTATCATCATAGTGTGATGGTCGCCAATTTGGCAGAACGGGCGGCTGAGGAAGTGAAGGCAAACAGCGTACTGGTGCGGGTTGGGGCGTTTTATCATGATATTGGCAAAATGGCTGAAGGGCCCTTTTTTACTGAAAATCAGGAAGGACATAATCCTCACGATAGTTTAGACCCTTACGAGAGCGCCCAAATTATTATTGGTCATGTGACAAACGGGCTAGATTTGGCCCGTCAAAATGGGTTGCCTGAGCGTTTGCAAGATTTTATTGCGGAGCATCATGGGGACCAAGTGCTCAAACATTTTTATCGGAAAGCTTGTGATCAGGCGGGTGATAGTTCAAATTCGGTCGAGATTGTCGATCCAGAACGTTTCCGCTACCCTGGCCCCGCACCGCGCACGCGGGAAACGGGGATCGTGATGTTGGCGGATACAGTGGAGGCCGCATCGAAAGCGGTGCAGCCAAACAATGAGTCAGCCATTGAAAAACTGGTTATTTCCGTGACGCAAGGGTTGATTGTGGGTAATCAGCTTGATGATTCTGGCTTAACGATGGGCGACATTCGCAAAATCCGCGAATCGTTTATGGAAACGCTCAAAGGGCGTTTCCACTCGCGGGTAAAATATGCGGGCAATGAGTCGTTAACGGCGGCAAATACGCCCCCTATTGAAGCTGAAATAAGCACGGAATCGGCCGAGCAAGCCCCCGAAAATTTGCTAGCCGCACCTGATGATGCCCCGCTTGAATCGGTTGAAGCAGAGGAGGTGTCCCCATGACCTTTTCGATTGTGGTCGAGACTGAGGTGGCGACTTCGGCCGAAATTCCCGCACTTCTCCAATCAACCGCCCGCACGGCGCTCACCCAACAGCAGGTGGCGCAGTCGGCCGATGTGACGATTTTGCTGACAGATGATGCCACGCTGCGCAATCTGAATCAGACCTATCGTGGGATTGACAAAGTGACTGATGTTTTGAGCTTTACCGATGGCGAAGCCCCAACGCCAGATGCCCCGATCTACCTAGGCGATTTGGCGATCTCGCTGCCGCAGGCAACGCGACAGGCGGAACGTGGGGGGCATGTTGTTTCGGCCGAATTGCAATTATTGGTTGTGCATGGCGTCCTGCATCTGCTCGGGTACGATCATGCAACCCCCGCCGAAAAAGCGGCGATGTGGGCCGCACAAGCCGCTATCCTCACGCAGCTCAACGCCCCGATCACGGCTCCGTCCGCTGCAACCACCCTCTAATCTCCAACGTATCTGAGACTGTGACCCTTGCACTATGAAAGAGAATCAACCCTTTGACCTCCGCGCCCGCGTTCGTAGTTTTGGCTATGCGCTTGAAGGGTGGCGGTATTTGGTGCGCAACGAGCACAATTCGCGCATTCATTTATTTGTGGCGACGATTGTGTTTATGCTGGGGATTTGGTTGCAAATCGGCCGAATCGAATGGGCGATTTTGATGCTGACGTTCACCGCCGTGCTGGCAGGCGAAATGTTTAACTCTGCGATAGAAGCGATTGTCGATATGACTTCCCCCGATCCGCATCCGCTTGCGAAGGCGGCAAAAGATGTCGCGGCTGGCGGCGTTCTATTTGCTGCATGTGCCGCCGTCATAATCGGTCTGCTCATTTTGGGGCCACCGCTCTGGGAAAAACTAACCTTCCTCATGAGCTAAAATTGACGTGATATAAATCGCGAAGCTGAACTCGCCCATACAAACTGTTTTTCGCATCCAGGGCGATTGCATTCTAGCTCAACTA
>JBMZDF010000684.1:0-2964 GCA_049614105.1 Promineifilaceae bacterium (SeqCode) | reverse complement strand
AAACGTACTCTCCGAAAAGTTAAACTCACGCGCAATCAACTGCATCTGCTCAGTTGTCAGCCCTTCCGCATTCGGAAAAACGGCCAGCGGATTGCCACCAAAGCGCACATCGGTAAAAACATCACAAGTATAAAAACGATAACGAGCCATAGACTTTATCCTCAGAGAGTATTTAAGACCTTCCGTCTAAAACCACCACGCATCCCACGCCAGCACAAGCGCCGCTAATTCTGTGTAACCTGCCGCAAACGGGTGTGCGCCATCGTTGGCGTGTGCTTCGCGTAGCCATGTGCCTTGCTGGTAAATCGGTTCAAAAACGGATAGGTAGGGGATGTTTATCTTAGCGCACAGCTTGGCATAGGCCGCGTCGAGCTGTCTTGTGCGCTCATTCTGTTCATCGTCATCAATGGGCAATGGCCCCACCATCAGCACAGGCCAGCGCGTTGACGCCTGAGTCAGCATCGCGTTGGTGTCAAATGTGCTCTCGGCCATCGTTCTGCGCCAGCGCCCGTTCACCAGTGTTGTGTCGTTGACGCCATGTGAAAACACAATGCGATTATCGCTATAGTCTGGAAATCGCGAACGTGTTTCAGATTGCCAACGGGCTGCAATATCGATCGAAGTGTCGCGCCGAATGCCCAAATTGTAATGCGTGAGGTGGCGTTCATCGGTTAATGAAGCAGCGCACACGCGCCCTGTCCAGCCCAAAAATTCGGGATCGCTCGTGCCGTTGACAAAAGAGTCGCCTATAAAGCAGATTCGCACGTCTTGTTTTGATGCTTCCATTGTTAAAGTCGTTTGAGTGCCTCATCAAGCGAGATTTGACGAAATGTTTGACGAAGTGTTGTGCGGGTTTGCTGCATCGCATGCCATTGTGAACGCATATGCTGCACGGTGTTGTTCTCTGCCAAGGTGGGCGTGTCAAAAATTTCCATCGCCCATGAGGTTAACGGGGTCGGTTCACATTCGATGACGATATCTGCATCCGCGACAGCACCCTCAAAGGCGTAAAGATAACAGGCCTGAATGTTGCGTCGCGCACTTTCAAGCTGTGGTCGTTCGTAGACCTGTGTTTTAGGCGGGGTGTCTGGCAAAATGAGAATGTTGACGCCACGATCGTTAATCGCGTTTAGTTTGTCAACGGGCGAGGTTCCTGTCACAACATTTTTGTGGATCGGCCAAATATCGAACATAGAATAATGTGCGACAGGGGGCGCGGGCTGGAATGAGAAGTAGGCGGGATAGGCGAAAAACGCATCTCCTTCCGCCCGATATGCATCGTAGAAAGCGGTCACAAACGCCATAATCAGCGTGGCCGCGCCAACGCCGTCAACCCGATTTGGGGCAACTAATCCAAGCCGATCGTGCTTGTCAATGTTGGCGAAAAAGTCGGCGTGCGATTGCTTGCTCTGATTGCGTTCAATTTGAAAATCAGTTCCACGCAGTTTGGCACTGTGCATTTACTTCCCCTTTACTTTTTGGGCGATTTGTCTTGGTCATCACCCAGTATGGCTGTCAGGTTCTCGATAATTTGTTTGTATGCTTCATCGATCGCTGTGTGGGAACGTTTGCCGCTTGTTGCGCGTGTACGGCGTCCGTTTGCCTGTTGTTGTTTGCTAAAAGCGATCAGGTTGCGTAGGGTGTTTTTGACTGTGTTCATTGCGTTTTTAGAAAGGGGCTACATATGTTGATTGATATTGGCGCGAAATTCGGCCGATTTTTCCACCACCTTCATCCCGAACTGTCTGCGAGTTAAGAGCGGCAACGCCAGTTTTGTACGTACCTCATTTTCTGCACGCCACAGTCGCGACTGCCGCCGATAATGCAATAGACCCAGCACACCCACAATGACAATGATTCCTGTGATTTTCAACATACGTCACGTTTGCTCAATGCGTTCCGTCATCTGAATCAACCCTGCCACACCGCGCCGTTGAAAAACACCGCCCAGTAGCTGATATAGTTGATACGCTTCCTCTTTACGCATCCAATAGGCTAGCTTCTGCCGATGTTTATGAATCAGGTTGACAGAATACCGATACTCTTGATCTTGATTATGCTTGTACCGTTCATAAGACATACGCCACACATCGCCAATCACGATCGTTTTCGGTTTATACCCCCAACGACTGTCACAGCTTAACGTGATCGTCTCATTGCTAATCGTAATTGACTCAGTCCAAGCTAGCCGCATAAAGCTAAACCCAGATGCAGCCATCCCAACCCAGCAGCCGATTGCGACAATGACTGAGATAAAAAACCCTGTGCGATCCAACTGTATGAAGTTAAAAAGGGTTAATTCGCGAACTAACCGATAGGTTAGAAAAATAGCAAGCGGGGTAAAGAATAAAAGCCCAATGGTTTGGGAAAAATACAGCCGATTATTGCGCGGCAAAGCGCCATTCTTCCAGCTAATAATATCAACATCGCCGACGATTTGATGCGAGACGCCAGGAATAGGTTGGTGGATACGTGGGTCAGATGCGAGCATGAGCCGTATTGTGCCTTATTTTTAAGCAAGGGGCTATGGCTTTTTCTAAATGATGCTTACAGGGGGGTTACAATTACGCACTCAGAGCTTTTTGCGAAAACCTCTGAGGTTTATAGTCACACCAGAGCAAATGATGACAAGCCTCAGAGGTTTATTTTTTAAGTTTCCGGCCGAAGCTGCCAAAGCTTGAGCGCGATGTGGAGCGCAAGCCGCATATCGGACATATCTAAATTGTGTTCGGTTAAATCTTGGATGCGATCGAGACGATACAGGAGCGTGTTGCGATGTATAAAGAGCGCTTCGGCCGTTTTGCTGACATTCCCGTGATGGTTAAAAAACTCTTCAATCGTTTGCACCAAATTGCTGCGATGGTCGCGATCATACTCAACAAGTGGCCCAATCACCTGATCACAAAAATCGTGAACAACAGGTACATCGTCAAGCTGACCCAACAAGCGATAAACGCCCAAGCT
>JBMZDF010000683.1:0-2966 GCA_049614105.1 Promineifilaceae bacterium (SeqCode) | reverse complement strand
GCGTGTGATCCCCCGGCGTATCAAAAACCGCAGGGTAGGAATAAGTCCCATCAGCCTTTGTGGCGACCACATCAAACATCTTCCCATCATAGACAATCCCGATCACCGTATCACGGTCCGCTTCGCCGCTGATTGTGACTTCCCCGCCCATGAAATCAGCAGGCAAATCATCAATCCTGATGGTCGGCTCCGTTGGCGTTGGCGCTAAAATAGTCAGCGCAATACGCTCACCTAGCGCCTGCTGAACACCATTCGCATCGCTTGCCGCAAACATCAGATTGTAATCACCTGCCTGTTCTAGCTCTAGGTCAATCGCCCAAATGCCATCTGAGCCAACAATCGCCTTGCCAAGCTCCGCAAGCCCGTTAAATACAATCACAATCGTGCCTGGAACACCTTCGCCAGAAAGCATCAACGGCTCACCTAGGCGAATTGTGCGCGAGATTTCGTTTGTAATTTCAGGAGGGGCCATCGTTGGCAGCGCCGTTGGCGGAATTTCACCTTCGATGATTCGGAGCTGGGCACGCGATTTAACTTTCTGAACGGTGTTCCCATTCTCATCAAAAGCAACCACGCTCACTTGATATAAGCCGGGATCTAACTCCTGCTCAAACTGCATCGTCCATGACCCATCAATACCCACGACCCGCCGTTCAACCTCAACGCTGTCTAACAGAATAGCAACTTCTGTATTGGCAACCCCTGTCCCAGTCAGTTTAATCTGGTCGCCTGCCGTATATGAATTGTTGGGGGTATCGATAGTAGCCCCCCCTTGAACCAATTGTTGCGAGGACAGCTCAGAAGCAATGTCACTGTCCTCGTCTGGCACGGCGCGTAAGTTTTCAACATAGGCGAAAACAGCAATGATAAATAGTCCAAGCGCAACCAGTCGCTTGAAAATATCGAAACGGCGGATAGTTTCAATTGAGCGACCTACATTATTCACGATGTAGTTTCCCTTGTAGATGCTACTTCAGCCGCCGCTGCTGCAAATGAGTTTGCAGCATCACTCGTTGACACATTGGCCGCCGCCGCCGCAAATTCACTTACGCCGGGCGTTTTTGTACTACTTGCTGACACATTGGCCGCAGCAGCGGCAAACGCTTTTGTCAAAGAGGCTTGCTGTTCTTCAGCTAGTTCACGCGCTTGGGCAAGCCATGCCGCCGCATCTACAAACTCACCTGGCCCCGGTTGAATAATTTCCAGCACATCTTCAGGCGTTAAGCCCACAAGCTGCCCGAAACTGTCAACGCCTGCCTCGCGTAACTTACCCGCATAAACTTTATCGATCCCGTTGACCTGCTCTAACTCGCTTGGCTTTACTTCTTGATGATGGCTGCGCGACGCCTCTGTATCTGACCGTGACTCCTGAATTGAGAGTGTCGCTAGCTGCGCACGCAACGCTTCAAGCTCGCGGTTGGCCTGAGAGTAGGCTTGGTTTAACGCAAGATTGGACGTTGTCGCCTCATTCAACTCAGAGTCTAATGCGCCAAGATGTTGATTTGCTGTTGCTAAGCTCATCTCTGTATCGCGCAACTGCATACGCACGCTGTTGCCGCGCCAAAATATATAGTCAATCGTCATACCGACTAGCCAACCGACAAAAGCACCAATTGCTAATCCTGTGGTAAATGTGAGGTCCATTCCATGCTCCTAGAGTGAGATTCCGTCTCGCTTCTCTATGATCGTGCTTGCGCAGCGTACCCATACAGACATTTTATAGCAATCACTATGTCGGTGTTAGGGAACAGCCTTTGTTACTTAACTTATCACTGGGATGATTCAGTTGCCTTGAGGGAGTCGTCTACATCGAACATCTGTTGTAGGTGAACTTGTTGCATGTTAGGCAATTGTTCAAACAAGCGAGCCGTCAACGTGTACAAAAAGTGCGTTATGCACGATAAGTAGCTGTTTGTTTCAAATGATTGCGAGGATACGGCTTCGCAGACTACCTTGACGATGTTAAGTATAAACAAACGTGGGCTATTCTACCACCCAGCGCAACGGTCGTTGAAGCTAAAGTTACATATCGATTAGGTGAATAACCGTGCTGTTCGGTGGCTCGGCCGATGTTCCCCATCGATCTCCCCAAGCCTCTACAAAAGTCTACGCTCCAGCAAACTATAAAAATAGATCTGCACCTGATGTTGTGCAAGCTGTCACGCTTGACGAGCGGTATCGATGTGCCAGTTTGCCCCGCCCACCTCTGGAAAAAGGGGCAGGGAAACACAGAAAAATAGCACTCTAAAAGTCGTCAAAAATTGGTCCGAAATTGGGGTTGACACCCGTTTTCCTTTTGCTATAATTCTTTCCGCGCTACAAAATAATCTTCGGTAGCTCAATGGCAGAGCATGCGGCTGTTAACCGCAGGGTTGTTGGTTCGAGTCCAACCCGAAGAGCTAAAAATAAGACAGACCCCTTTAATTTACAAAACTAAAGGGGTCTATTTTTATTTATACGGTTAACACACCCACCCAAATCAACTATCCAACAAAAAAGGCTCTTTGGGATCTGATCTTCCTCCCTTTGGGAGGGACTAAGGGAGGGTGCTTCGGGTGGGGCGAGATCGGTGAACTGTCACTCCTGCGCAGGCAGGAATCTATCTTTCTAATCAGGCGTTACAGTGACACCATCAACCGCTCTCGCCAACAATTTAATCTCATTATCTGACAAACCCGCAAAATGCTCCTGCAACGTCCGATGTACAAAGCGGTAGTGCGCCCCCGCATGAACGAGCAACACCCGCCGCGCCATTGCGTCCAGAAACGGAATCAAATCCCAAATACGCGGAAATAACCCACCCCACGCCAACACCCAGCGCAACAAATAATGCTTGATTACTTCTTCCCCTCCATAGCTCAGCCCGAAGATCAGCCCTCCAACCAGCCCTCCGCCCAGCCCTCCAACCAGCCCTCCGCCCAGCCCTCCGCCCAGCCCTCCGCCCAGCCCTCCGCCCAGCCCAACGC
>JBMZDF010000682.1:0-2972 GCA_049614105.1 Promineifilaceae bacterium (SeqCode) | reverse complement strand
TCATCCCCGACTTGAAAGAACAGGGCTTTCACGGGCTAAAGCCCAAGAGCCGTAATTTAACATTTAGCATCATTCACAGTGCTCACGTAGTCAATTACATGCTTGGTATCTTGATCGGTAGTTACCTGTTTCAGCAAGGTCAGATCACAATAGGCACTGTGTTTTTAATCGTAAACTACATTGCAGTCATCAATGAGCCGATCCAGCAACTCAGAATACAAATCAAAACGCTACAAAGTGCAACCGCAAGCATTCATCGGCTACAAGAGCTGTTTACTGTGAAGAACAGTGTGACAAGCGGTAGCGAAAAATTGATGTTTAAGGACAAACCATCAGTTACTTTCAAGAATGTTTCATTTGGTTACAATGAAAGCGAGACGGTGCTCCATGACGTTTCTTTCACAGTTAAACCTGGTCAAAAGTTAGGATTAGTGGGCAGAACAGGCAGCGGTAAAACAACTATCTCTAAGTTGCTATTCCGACTTTACGATCCAGATGAGGGAGAGGTTCAATTGGATGGGCGCGATATTCGGACGTTTGAGTTGCATAATTTGCGCCGTTCGATTGGACTTGTTACGCAAGAGGTTGAGATTTTTGAGGCGACCGTGCGTGATAACGTTACATTTTTCAATCGGGAAATTTCTGATGGGCAAATTTTGACCGCTTTTGAGCAACTAAACTTGACGCCTTGGTTTTTAAAGCTACCAAATGGTTTAGATACTCAACTAACGGCCGATGGACATACGCTTTCAGCGGGAGAAGCACAGTTGTTGGCGTTCACTCGTGTATTTTTACAAAACCCAAAAATAGTGATTCTAGATGAGGCCTCATCGCGCCTTGATCTATTGACTGAACATTTAATCAGTCACGCCATACAGGCTTTACTACATAATCGGACATCAATCATCATTGCACACCGTTTAAAAACACTGGCCCATGTTGATAACATTCTTATCCTCGCCAATGGGAAAACCCTTGAATATGGACCATACAGCGAGCTTGCCAATGATGAGCAATCCCATTTCTCTACTTTACTACATACAGCCTTGAGGGAGGAGCGTATATGAAGATTTTGCATCTGTTATGGCCGCTTGTTCGTTTTCGCCTAGGCTGGTTTCTGCTTACAAGCAGCCTCACCATTATTTTTATAATTTCGCGGGTCATTTGGGGTGTCCTAGAGCGAGATTTTCTTGATTCACTGGTGAATGAGCCAACATCTGCATGGGTATTTGTTACGACTTTGTTTTTTACAGAAATAGCCCGTTTGATTGTGATACAAGGTGGCACATATGCTGAAGTAACCTATCAGTATACAGCTGGTGCGTTACTTCGTGAAAATTTGTTTCGCAGTTTGCTGGGCCAGCAAACTGCGAAACCATTGCCAGAAACATCTGGTGCTAGCCTAAGCAGTTTTCGAGATGATGTTAATGAGATTATGCAGTTGTTGATCGAACCTGCTTATGTAGTCGGACATTTTATATTTGCGTTGGTCGCTGTTATTGTCATGATACGCATTAACTCCCAGATCGCATTGGTCGTTTTCTTGCCATTACTCGGCGTGTTAGGTGTTGCTAATTTAGCAAGCACACGTTTGCAACAGTATCGAAAAGCAAGCCGCTTGGCTACCACTAGCGTCACAAGCTTTTTAGGAGAGATGCTACGTTCTGTTCAGGCCATCAAAGCCGCAAATGCAGAATCACACTTTATCTCACACTTTGAACAGTTGAGCGAAAAACGTCGTGCAGTTAATGTAAAAGATCGTGTGTTCTCAGAGATATTAAATTCGATCTATATTCATTCAGCTACGTTAGGTGTTGGGATCATTTTACTATTGGCTAGTAATGCGATGCGGAGTGGTGAATTTTCTATTGGCGATTTTGCGATTTTTGTTTATTTTCTGTTTTTTGCAACCCGTTTTCCATTTTGGCTAGGTCGATTTGTGGCGCGTTATCAACAGGTGCGGATTGCGTTTGAACGGCTGGTGCATCTTATGCAAGAGCAGCCCGTCTCCAATTTGGTTGAGCACATTGTCCACCTCGAATCTAACAACAGTGCGGAAGCGTTAGAGCGGCAGGCTGAGCCATTAGAACTGTTGAGTGCTCACAATTTAAGTTATCAGTATCCAGGCTCAACGAACGGCATTGAACAGATTAGCCTGACGCTAAAGAAAGGGACTTTTACCGTTGTGACAGGCCGTGTTGGATCGGGAAAAACGACCCTTGTACGAGTATTACTTGGGCTATTGCAAAAAAACAGCGGAGATATTTTTTGGAATGGGCAGACGGTAGAAACGCCAGCACAATTCTTCATTCCTCCCCAGAGCGCTTATACACCGCAAACGCCGTATCTATTTAGCGAGTCCGTCTACGATAATTTGCAAATGGGCGTTGCTTATGACGATACGCTGATCCAGAGCGCGATTCATTCGGCCGTTATGGAGAACGATATTGAAACACTTGAAAAAGGGTTGCAAACAACCGTTGGTTCACGCGGGGTTAAGTTGTCAGGTGGTCAAGCACAGCGTACCGCAATTGCTCGTATGTTTGTCCGTAATACGGATCTGTTTGTTTTAGACGACATATCGAGCGCATTAGATGTTCAGACAGAAAAAAAGCTGTGGGAACGAATCCGAAATCGGCCGCAAGCAACCTATTTGATTGTTTCGCACAAACCAGCAACGTTACAACGTGCTGACCATCTGATTGTTTTAAAAGATGGGCGCGTGGAAGCAGAAGGCACATTTCAGCATGTGCTTGCTACCAGCAGCGAGATGCAACAACTGTGGCAGGGGCGCATGTCGTCTGAGTGATGCGACTGATTGACAGCTAGTGGCGATCCAGCCACATTGGTTTCAAAGTTTGCGGCTACTCATAGTCTACAACTTGCGGATGAACTGCCTATCTAAACGATCAGTTGAATTTGACATACTCCCCGACCTAAAGGAACGGGGATTCTAGGGTTCGAGCAGAGAT
>JBMZDF010000681.1:0-2985 GCA_049614105.1 Promineifilaceae bacterium (SeqCode) | reverse complement strand
GAGACGTCGCCGCTGGCGCGTCTCCGTTAGAGAAGCTGGATGATTTTTCGTCAATCATTACTTGTGATCTACTTAACAATGACACCACAAATAGTAGAAGGTGCAAGCCTAACCTAATACGATTCGCCTTCGACAATTTGCCAGAAAGGAGTTTATATGAGCAGATCCCGTGCAGTGGTTCGTGCAGCCAACAATTTGATGGAAAACGAGGAATTCGGCCGATTTTTAATGAACGCCGAAGATTTTATTTCGCGCCGTGATGAAGAAGGGTCGGCCACGACCACCATTTCCCAAACTATCACAACGCTTGGCGAGGCCGCCCAAATTCTCAATCGCAGCCTTGCGGCCGAAGACGATATTCTTGAAGAAGACGGCACGCGTACAAAACGCACCGTCAACGTCATTTCCCCCGTTGTCATTGCCAAAAATCATCGTTCATGGTTTTGGGCCGTCATCGCCGTCGGATTTCTTTTTCTCGGCACGGCAGGCGGCGCTCTCGCAGGATTTGCCCCTGGCACATCGAGCGTCCTGTTTGGCTGGCACTTTTGGTTGATGTGGCTAGCCTATATCGCGTTCAACCTGTGGCGCAACAGCTACGTCATGATCCCAGACGGCTGCGAGGCGCTAATTACCCGTTTCGGCAAGGTGCTCAAAACGGTTGGCGCAGGACGTCACTACATTTTGCACCCTTGGAATCGCGTCGGCTACATTGTCAACGTCACCAAAGAATATCCATACAACGCACCGATTCGCGAAGCGCCCACGCAAGAGCAGGTGAACGCATCAGTCGATCTGTTTTTGCAGTTCCGCATCAACGATCCGCGTGAATTTATTTTCCGCTTGGGTGGCGTCAACGGTTTCTCTGAAAAATTGCAAAACGCGATTAGTGAACAGACTCGCGCCCTCATTTATAGCTCACGCGCCGAAGAAATTTACGACCTGATCGGCGAGAGCACACAAGTCCTGCTGGCAAGCCTCAATGAGCAATTTATGCCTGCGGTTGAGTTTGTCAACGCCAACATTACACATGCCGAACCATCCTCACAAGAGTATCGGATGGATCTTGCGGCGGCCGAAATGGTGCGCGTCGCCAAAGAAGCGTACAACTATCAATACGAGCTTAATCTGCGTAAAAAGCGCGACGAGGGCGATCTCGACAAAGAGCTAGCGGGCTTGCGCGAGACACTTTCTGGCATTCAAGCAGATGTCGCCACCTACGAGGCACGCATCACGACGGCCGAGGAAAAAGAGATCAACCGCGCCAACGCCTATGCGTCTCAACTTATGATTGAGGCAGAAGCGGAGGCCAAGGCCAACGTTGCGCTATTTGAAGCACAGGCGCTGGACATTCGCGCCCTGCGCAGCGCCGACTATCCCGAAATTTTAGAATATCGCTACAAACAAGAGACGCTGGAGCGAATCGCGCAGACGGCGCACAACATGCCCCAGATTGTCAACATGGGCGACAGCGAGGCGATTGACTACATGGCGATTGCGCATCAGATGTTGGGAGTTGCGAATAAGCCGCTGTATTCGGCCGAAGACATCGCCCAAATCCGCAGCCGCATCGACGAAATCAGCACACGCATCCACAATCGCTCAGAGTTAATCAAACAAAACGCAACACTCGACATCGACAGCGTTAAAACACGACAGCCTGAAACCAGCGATCCCGTTCAAAGTAAGCCAGTGCAGGAGGAAGAAAACGAATGAAAAAAAACGTATCTCGCGTCAAAGAAGTCGTTGCCAGTTGGAATCAAGTTCGTCAATATTTACGCTCAGGCGACCAAGGAACGCTCGTTCCCGTCGTCATCCCCAGAGACGTGCGCGGTTTCCGCTCGCTGATGTGGGTCGCTCTCACCCTATACTCCCTGCTCGTGCTGTTCCGTTCGCTCGGCGCAGACGGCGCAATCGGATTTGCACCGCTTGCGATGGCGGGCGTACTTGGTTTTGGGCTTTTATCCGCCATCACGCTGCGCAGCTCGCTCATTGTTGAAATCGAGGAAGGCACAACTGGCATTTTGTCTAGCTGGGGAGAAATTGTGCGGGCGTTGGAGCCGGGGCGTCAATATATTTGGCGACCTTGGGAAAAGGTTGAATACATCGTCGATACCTCGACCGAAGTTCCCTACACTGCGCCTGTTTCGTCCAGCCCAACGGCCGAAGGCGTGCCGCTCAAATCAATTGAGTTCTTTCTCAAATTTATTATCGTTGACCCCGTTTTGTTTGTGCGTCGCATTGGCGCAAGCAACTTTGACATCGTGCTCAGCAGTGCGGTGCAGGACGCAATTCGCCAGCGCAGCCGCTCAATCCACACGATTCAAGCGTACAGCTTGCGCGGTAGCGACGTCAGCGACATGCAGAAAATTCTCAATGACACGATGGTTCGTTATGGGGTCCAAATCACAGGCGCAAACATTCCTGATGTGCAGCTACCCGATCAGTATCAGCAGAATTTGGCAACCCGCGAACGCATTGCCAAAGAGCTGTCCGCTTATGAAAAGGAGTGGGATCTGACGCGCAAACGGCGCAAAGATACGCTTGAGCTAGAAATTGAGCAGGCAATGAAGGAGCGCGATGCACGTCAGATCGCGGTCAATGAGGCGGTCAATCGGGCGCGGCAAGATGTGGCGTTGATGTTGCAGGAGCGCGAAGCGGAGGCGGAGAAGATTCGCTTGGATATTGAGGCGGCGGGTCAGGCGCGGTTGAAATCGGCCGAAAACGAAGCCCTCTCCCTCCAACGACTCGGCGAAGCGTACAAAGACAACCAAGCCCTGTTGCACTACGAACTCGAAACACAACGCCTGCGCGTTGCACAAGAGCTCATGCAAAATAGCCCGCGTCCGTTGATTGTCAACGGATCGGCCGATGGCGGCAACTCAGCCCTCAACACGCTCGTTCTCGCCCAATTTTTGCCGCAAGCACTCAAGCAAGCGCAAAAAACAACGCTAGAGGCAGAGTACGACGATGAGTTTGATGAGTAGA
>JBMZDF010000680.1:0-2992 GCA_049614105.1 Promineifilaceae bacterium (SeqCode) | reverse complement strand
GCGTCGTACTCGTGTGCCACCACCTGGGCGCCGCTGAGCTGGCGTGCGCTGCCGTCGCCGAAGTCCCACTCGAAGCCTGTAATGCTGTCGTAGAAATATTCCCATTCGGCCGAAACATCATCACGCACCAACAAACATTTTTGTGGCACAAACCCTGTGCAGTCAACCTGTTCCGACCCCACAAACAGCGTTTTCTCCACAGGTTGCGTGTTGCTAAAGTTCAACGAACCGCTTGGCAACGTGATCCGCAGTTGATCAGCGTTAACCTCAACCAGCCGCGCTGTACTTAAGGCATCCAAATATTGCTGCTCTACCTCCATGATATATTCCTCACAAGCCATTCGTGTTGCGCCCAGTTGGCTAACCGTCAGCACTTCCCCTTGCAATGTGTAGCTGCCAAAATAACGATTGCAGCCACCGCCGCCGTTCACACTGCCGTCGGCTTCAAACACAAGCGTGATTGGCAAATCAGCAAAGGGGGAAAACGTTGCCCCTTTTACCTCACCCCAAACAAATGCCCAAGTTGTACCGCTAAGCGATCCGCCCATAATCTCAGGCGTTGCACCGTTTGGCGCACACTCGCCGTTAAAATATGCCCACTCTTCGCACTCGCTGCCATCAGGGAAAACGCAGATGCCAACCGAATTGCCAGCTTCATCCGTACGCATTTCCAACGTCCCGCCTTGCTCCACACAAAATGTTGAGGCTGGGTTGGGCATGCCTACCGTAACGGGAACCGTTTGCTCATAGCCTGTCCATTGTTCTGAGTTAACGAGCTTGTCAATCATCACCTCAATCTCAATCAACGCACGCGGCGCTTGGTCATCCCCTTCGTAGCGTTCAATGCGCTTTGTCCTGCCGTCGATGGTCAACGATGTCAGCACGGAGGGCAGGTCGGTCACAATATAGTTTGTATATTTGTCGGCCAGT
The DNA here is from genome assembly GCA_049614105.1 of Promineifilaceae bacterium (SeqCode). Classification (GTDB taxonomy): domain Bacteria; phylum Chloroflexota; class Anaerolineae; order Promineifilales; family Promineifilaceae; genus CALECP01. Next base: position 2,062 of record JBMZDF010000680.1, on the reverse strand, counting down.
TCAAAATAGCCAATGTCGTTCATCGTTTGAACCAGTTCGGCAACGGCGGCAGCATCGAGCAAACGCTCTTGTTTACCACTCACATCGACAAAGTTAAGGCCGTCATACACAACGCGGCCATCGTCATAGATAGCGAGCGTATAAACTGGGCAACTGCCAAAACAGGCGGTTCGCTCTAGCGTAATGACGGCGGTCGAATCAGTGTCTGAGACGTTATCCATGTCAAGGGTAAAGGTTGTTTGTGCGTCACCAGCTTGAACGGTGTAGGTTCCCGCCGCCAACCCTTCAACATCTAATGCAACATTTTCCTCAAAGGGCACAAGAACTTGCGTGCAGACGGCGGTTGGGTCGCTTTTTGTTTCGATGTTGAGGGTGAAGGTGTTGTTCGTGCGTTCGGCCGAAATTCCAACCAACTCAACACAAGGGTTTGCCAAATTACCCTGCACCAAAACGCTTGCCTGTACAGGAAACGATTCCATAATCATCACTTCTAGCACATCAACATACGCTTGCTGCCCACCAGCAACAGGTAGCTCGCCGTTCCCTTCGGCTGGCTCAGAAGGCTGCTCGTTGGGGAGGCCCGTCTGGATCTCAGGTTCAAACGCGGTGCAAGCCGCTAAAATAAAGGTCAAAATCGTGAGTAAGTAGATGAATGCTTTACGCTGCATAAGGTTGCTCCAGTTCTAATTTAATCTGTCCCATCTCAGATGGTTAATCATACAACGCGGCTCAGAACGATAAAGTTCCTGTCACTTTTGTTTTTACAACAATTGACCATTCCTGACTTAAGTACTATGATTGCAACAGTAGGAGCTGGTGAATTGTTCACGAGCTTGTCTTACACGAAGGAGATTTTAACATGGGAATTCTGGCAACGATTTTGGGTGTTGTATTTATTTTGGCTGGTGGTATGAAGATCGCTCAGAGTAAAGATAAACTAGCAGCAAGCGGCATGGGGTGGGTAGAAGATTTTCCAGCCCAGCAGGTCCAAATGATCGGAGCGGCAGAAGTACTCGGTGGGCTTGGCCTAATCATTCCGTACTGGACGCTCATTCTGCCTTTTCTATCAACAATTGCGGCGATTTGCCTCGCAATTCTGATGGGCGGCGCAGTTTACACGCATTATCGTCGCAACGAGTTGCCAATGGCGGTTCCTGGACTCGTGCTAGGTATTCTCTCAATTGTGGTGGCTGTTAGCCTATAACCTGCACCTTTCCACAAGCGTTTAGAACATTTGAAAAGCCCCAACGTTTATTATTAATTGTTGGGGCTTTTTGTTGCCAGTTTAGCAGTCGGCATCTCGCCACGCTTCAAAAAGGAGTGATGTGCCGCTAATGTTGCCCTCGGCATCAAATTGCAGCCAGTTGCTATGCGACCAGCGCGTTGGATCACCATCGAAGGCGAACGGGATTACGGCAACAACCCGATCATCATGTTGCCACGCTTGAAATTCGCTTGTTTGTTTGCATAGGGAATCGTGTAAATATTGGGCGGCCGTTTCGGCCGAAACATACCCCTCCTCCCCATAACGCCACCCCGTCTCCGTCACAAACACAGGCAGCTCATCCAGCCCGTAGCTTGCCAGCTTAAACAACTCCCAACCATACCCATTGATGCCACGATTGAATACGCCCAGCGGCGGCTCCAACGCTGTAGGATTGCTTGCGCCGTTCAAATAATCAACCTGAAACTGCTGTTGTGCAGGCGCTGCGATAAACGCCCCCAATGGATAAGGATGGCTGGCCCACGCATCGATATAGCTAAACACATGTGGTTGCGCCGCCACCATGCCGTCCATAAATGATTCTGCGTCGATTAGCGGCGGGGCTGTGCCAATCATCTGCCCGTTGCTGTGCGGCGAGAATGTGTCTAACCCTGCATTCAAAACAATCGCATGCGGATCGTGCTGGTGTAGCGCGTCAGCCACATCGATCAGAAAACGTGCGTACTCGGCGGGGTTTGGCGCACCGCCCCACTCGTTCCCGTGATTCGGCTCGTTGCCCACAATCACAAAATGCTGTTCGGTAGGCCAATCAAGCCGCAACAGAAATTTGGCATACTG
>JBMZDF010000679.1:0-2995 GCA_049614105.1 Promineifilaceae bacterium (SeqCode) | reverse complement strand
TATTGATCAAAACTTTTTGTACCCTACTTAAACGGTCAACTACTTTTTAGGTTGAATATCAGCGAGCCAACACATCACATCACAATATGGTTAAACTTCTGAATGAGTAGTCAGAATCTCTTACCGCTCATAAACGACATCCTACAAGCGGTTATCGTCATCTTTGGCGTATCGGTTGTTCTATATTATTTGCCCACCGCGCGTAAAGATCACGCCCAACGTGCCTTTAGCTTGGTGCTTGCCAGCGTTGTGACCGTTTTTTTCAGCGAACTGGTGGTCAGTCGCACGGTCTTACCCGGCTCCAACCTTGATTGGCTGCGGTTCAAATGGGTAGGCATCACGTTTGTGCCTGTTGCACAACTACACCTCTCAGACACCCTGCTCAACACAACGGGCAGCCTGTCAAACCGCCGGCGCATCTTGACAAGCGCTGTGCTGCTTGCCAGCGTCGCTATTTATCTAAGCGTCTTTTTTAGCGGGGCAATTGTTGGCGAGATTCAAGAAATAAACCGCGTCGCGCACTTTCAAGCTGGCCCTTACTTTATCTTGTTTGCCGGCTTTTATGGCATCGTGAGCATGATTGGCATCTACAACCTTTGGCGGGCGTACAAACGCAGCATCACCCACAGCACGCAGCGGCGTATGCGAATTATCTTAATTGCCATTTTGGCCGCTCCACTCAGCGTGTTTCCGTACTTGGGCTTCCGCAACAGCTCGTTAGATCAAATTCCAACGTGGCTTTGGCTCCTCCTCATCGCGGGCAATTTGGGAATCGGGCTGATGTTTGCGCAACTAACCACCAATATCAACTATTTCGGGTCGCTTGTGTCACCGCGTGTGGCGCGTGTCAAACTGCTCAAATTTATGGCGCGTGTCCCGATGACGGCGAGTATCGTGCTGCTTGTGCATGTGTTAACGGTCAGCGCAACGCGCCCTCTGGGGCTTAATCCGCAAAACGCAGCCGCGATCACCACGGTTGCCACGGTGATGCTGGTTGAGTGGGCGATTCATGCGTACAAAGGGCCGCTTGAACGCAGGCTGCATTTTAACAATGAGCCTGATGTGCGGCGGATTCAACAGCTTAGTGAGCGTCTGATTACCCGTCAGGATATGCGTCAGTTTTTGGAAAGCTTGCTTTCGGCCGGATGTAACGCCCTGCGCGTGCCGACCGCGTTTGTGGCATCGATTTCGGCCGAAGGCAGCGAACTAACCGCCATGATTGGTCGCAGTTCGGCCGATTTTGAAAACGAAGGACACGACGACCTCGCCACCCTGCCACCCACCAACGAGCTACTGGCGTCAGACAACACGCTCATTCGCTGGCACGATTACTGGATTAAACCGCTCTACACGCGCCAAGGTGAAGTCTTAGTTGGCATTCTTGGCATTGGTGTCAACCTCACAAAGCCGCTCTACACCGAACATGAACACAGCATTGTTGAGCGCATCACGGCACAGGCGGCGGGCGCACTGGAAGATCAGCTTTTACAACAGAGCGTTTTTGCAGCGGTTGAGGGCTTGTTGCCAGCGGTGACGGCGCTACAGCAGTTGCGCGGGGCGGCGGCGTTTAGTGGGGCTATTTTGTTGGAGGATGAGGTGGATTCGGCCGAAACAGATTCCGCAGGACTCACGGACGATCCCGACTTCAAAAACATGGTGCGCGATGCACTCAGCCACTATTGGGGCGGTTCCAAACTCACAGAAAGCCCGCTACTCGAACTCAGTATCGTTCAAAACGCCATGTCAGATGATGCAGATAACCCGATTCGCGGGTTGCGAACCATCCTCAAAGAAGCGATCGAACGCCAAAAGCCAGATGGTGAGCAAAGTCTGACCCGCACCGAATGGCTACTCTACAACATTCTTGAGCTGAAATTTTTACAGGGGATTAAGGTTCGCGACATTGCGGCACGGTTAGCAATGAGCGAGTCAGATCTCTATCGCAAGCAGCGCATCGCCATCGAAAACGTTGCCCGTGCCGTTGCCGATATGGAACTAGACAATGAGCAATTGCCGATAGTAGATAATCAGCCGTGAGGGTTTTGGGTTGTCAGTTTCTATCTTCTCAAAAACCTGCCAGATACCTCGTTCCACTGCTCCGCGGTGGAACGCCCCTCTTGCCGCTCCACGGCCTCTTCTCTCCCAAGAAAAGTTCCCCACAGGCTGCATAGCGGCAAGTAAAGACACTCCCACACGGAGCGTAGGAGCAAGTCACAAAGTTTAGAATGCAATTGCCCTGGGGCTGAACAGTGTCGGTTATGAACGGGGAATAATTAACAGTGAACGGAGAATGGGGAATGGGGTTAACAGTGTTTGCTGTTGTGTCCTCATAGTTCTCCGTTCATGATTCAAGCGTTAGTCTGATGCAGGTGGGTCAAGCGCACGCAACAGTTCCCAAGAGTACATTCCCGTTGCATGCCCATCGCTCCAATACGGCATCAACGCATAAGAGCCAACAGCCTGTATATCGTCCAAACTAAGGGCCGTCCGTGGTGCATTGCGCACAACGCTTGGCGAGGTTGCAATTCCCATATTGGCATGCCCCCCTTTACATTCAACGCATGGACAGGCCACACGTAGCCCATCAAAACTGTAGCGACTAACGTGACCGTCGCTCCAAGAAATTTCTACCTGTCGGTTTTGTTTGTCGGCTTTTACACCTGTTGGTTGCACTGTCATAAGCTTATCAAGGCGAATTATTGTAGCGACACCTCGTTGAGGCGTCTTCATTACAGATAGTCCAAAAAATTCTGATTCTTATGTGGAGACGCGCCAATGGCAACATCTACAGCAGACACAGAACACAAAATAAGCTCACCAGTGGCGAGCTTATTTCAAGAATATACGTTGTGTTTCACATACGCAGATCAGGCTGCGTGAGAAGCTCACACGCGCAAGAAGTCGATGTGGATAAAATCGCCGCGCGTAATGTGGCGTTGTAATTCTTGGACGATAACCATGTGCGTTTCGCCGCCAATCGTCAATTCAATCTGCT
>JBMZDF010000678.1:0-3029 GCA_049614105.1 Promineifilaceae bacterium (SeqCode) | reverse complement strand
TGATCGCCATGCACCAATCGTGCTTGGTGTATTGTTCAAGATAGTTGGCAACCGATCCGTTGCTGAAGAACTGTTGCAAGAAACATTTTGGCGCGTTTGGGATCGTGCCGACAATTTTAATCCAGACAAAGGCCGCTATATTACTTGGATGTTTAGCATTGCGCGGCGGCTTGGTATTGATACACTGCGCCGTTGGAAAAGTCGCCCGACTTCTGTAGAAAGTGAGAAGGCCCAAGTATATTTACAAAAACTCCCCTCAACTGTAGATGTTGCTGGACATGTTTCAAGCAGGATGGAGCATGAGGCTCTACGTGCTGCCATCGAGATGCTTCCACCAGAACAACGTATCGTTATAGAACTGTCTTACTTTAAAGGAATGACCCGTAAAGCTATTGCCGAAGAACTTACATTGCCGCTTGGAACTGTACACACACGAGCACGTATGGGCTTGCAGCGCCTCCGTGCCGCACTCATTGAAAATGGTTGGGAGACCGTCGCATGAATGTCTATGATCTACTCCCGTTTTACGCATTAGATGCTGTTACGGACGAGGAACGTCGCTTTGTTGAACAACAGCTTGCCCAAAATGAGCTGTTGCAGGCCGAACTCGCTCAGTTACAGGCTGGTGTTGATACATTAGCTTATCAGGTGATGCCGATGACACCGTCAGCGTCTGTGAAAACGCAGCTACTTGAACGAGTTGAGCATAGTCAAGAGATAAAACCAATACCGTTGCGCCCAGTACAAGCGTCACGTAGTAGATGGCAGAATTGGCTTGATCAATGGCGAAGGCAATGGGTGATGCCAGCGTTTGTGATGACAGCGGCTTTGGCTTTGCTGCTGTGTATTTGGAGCTTTTCGCTACTTGGGCGTTTGAGATCTATTGAAATGCAACTGGCAGACGCGACGCAAACGATTGTTCGTATGCAGGATGATTTAGACGAGAGTTCGGCCGAAATCACGGCTCTTGAAACAACCATCACAACCCTTAACATGGATATTGAGCGTCTAACCATCGCTAATGTGGCGCTCCAGCAACAGCTAGAGGAACGTACAACGACACTGGCCTTTTATCGTGACCCAGCGTTAGAGCATTTTGAGGTGACTGGAACCGATCTGCAAACGACCGCCGTAGGGCTGTTTTCTGTGGATGCGAGTGTAATGCAAGCAGCTTTGTGGGTGACGGGGCTAGAGGCACTTGATCCAAATCAAACGTATCAGCTATGGTACATCGGCGAAGATGGGGTGGTGAGTGGTGGTGTGTTTGTGGTGGAAGCAGATGGTCGCGCATCTATACTGATCGATTCAGTCGAAATCGATCCTTACAATGCGATTGGCATCTCAATTGAACCGTCTGGTGGTAGTGAAACCCCATCCGATCAAATTGTGATGCTAGGATCGCTTTAAGTAACAGATGGATCAAGCAACATGGCGGGCGACTAATTTTGGGGCTCGTGAATTCGGCCGAAAATCAACTCCCTATCTGGAAAATAAGTCCAACTGTCACTGCTAACCTGTGCTTGGTCGAGTGCCAAAAAGATACAAATTAACCCGCGATAATCTAACGTATGGGTAGGAGCGATTTGGAGCAGCCGTTGCAGCGCATTAAGCGGAATGGTTGAAACAAGATGTTCTGCCTCAACGAGACTGCCATCTGCTAACTCCACAGCATACTGATTGCTGCGTCGCTCAATTTGTACAGGCAGCATGTTGGTTCGTAGCTCCCCGCTAAGTGCGATAATCTCATGTTCGAGCGCGTCAGCAATCATGCCAAACCCCTCGCGTGGATAATAAAATTAGGCGATTGCAGTTGCTGGTGTTTGATCAGCTATTGGAATGCAACCCGCACCTCGCACCGTATACCTATGCAGGCTGCTTAATTAATGCAGAAGAGTGAGATGGAAGCAGGTGACACAAGCTGGCTGCAAATTAGGTAAATTTGTGTCAAACAGTTATAACAAATGATAGAACCACGCACCCAACTTGATGTCGATGTTTCGGCCGAAAACGCTTTTTTGTGGCAGGTTGCTTGCCACTGGCGCAATCCACAACCATTAATAGACCCTAGCACACTCAATTGGCAAACGGTGGTACAGACAGCCATCAAAAATAAAATGCCGATGTTGCTGTACCGTTATCTGCAAGCGATTGATGTACAGCTTCCCGTTGCGGCGGCCGACCAACTTGAAGCAAGCGTTGAGGCATATCAAAGTAAAGCGGCGACATTCACAATGGCGTTGCGTGATTATATGAATTTAGCCGCTGAACGTGATGTGCCAACTGTGCCGCTCAAAGGCCTATGGGTTGCCGAGCGCGTTTATGGGCAGTCTGATATGCGCCCTGGCCACGACATGGATATTTTGGTGCGACGACAAGATGTGGCACGCTCGGTCAAAATTTGTGAACAGCTTGGATTCAACCGCTATTGGCCTGGACTGCTGCCTGACGACTACTATTTACGCCACCATTTGCATATTGAATTGAGCCTAACCGACTGTTGGACATGGATCGAGGTGCATTGGGCATTTGACCATCCGCGCACTCTGCTGACGATTGACTATGACGGACTATTTAACCGTGCCACAACGGGCAGGCTGCTTGGCGCAACGATTGCTGAACCCACGTGGGAAGATGTGCTGCTCTCACTGAGCATTCACTTGGTCAAGCATATGGTTTTTTTACCCGCCGTACTTGCGCGGTCTGATTTGCCCGATCTGGTTCTAGCCGATGGGCGCATGATGCACTTTTTGGACGTGGCCGAAGCGGTGAAGCAGTTTCATGAGGTGATCGATTGGCAATTGCTGGTGCGCTTGGCAACTGAATCAGGCGCAGTTGCGAGTATGGGCGCAGTCCTGCATGTTTGCCAACGATTATTTGATGCACCAGTGCCGCCATTCGTGCTGACCGCACTGGCGATTCCGCCACAAGATCGGCTAACGCGCAAGCTGTATCAAGAAATGGCAAACCACCTGATCGGTCAATCGCAGAGTAAGCTGTGGGGATTTTTGGTGGAACCAAATTGGAAGTTT
>JBMZDF010000677.1:0-3049 GCA_049614105.1 Promineifilaceae bacterium (SeqCode) | reverse complement strand
CTTGAACAATTTTTTGAGCGCAGGGACAGGCGCTTCTGCAAATCGCCAGCTTTCAACTGCCGCCCACGAGCTGCCAACGATGCGGGCAAGCGGGGTGAGATTGTGTTCTTTCACCGCCTTTTCGCTTGCGATCAGGAGGCAAGCCGCGCCGTCGCTGATTTGGCTGGCGTTGCCTGCGGTGAGGATGCCGTTTTCGCTAAAGACGGCGCGTAATCGGCCGAGCGATTCGAGCGTGGTATTCGGCCGAATGCCCCCATCCGTATCAACCGTCACAACCCCTTTGCGCGTCTTGACCTCAATTGGTGTAATTTCGTTGGCAAACACACCATCCGCCGTCGCCTGTGCCGCCCGCAAATGGGAATTCATGGCAACCTGATCAACCTCGGCGCGTGTGATGTTGTATTCGGCCGAAAGCCGATCTGTCTCGCGCCCCATGCTCTGCTGCTCGATTGGATCAAACAGCCCGTCAACCTCCAAAATGTCGGCGACAGGTTCAGGCTTGCCAGACAGATATTTGTACCCCCAGCGTGCGCGATGGCTTAGAAAAAAGCCTGTTTGCGACATCGACTCTAGACCACCCGCCAGTACTAAATCAGCTTCGCCCGCTTTGATCATCATCGCGGCGTTCATGACCGCCATCATGCCTGATGAGCACACCATGTCGATGGCGTAGCCGTCAATATCGGCCGAAATGCCCGCCTTGATCGCCGCCTGACGCGGCACAAGCTGCCCATGCCCCGCTCGCAGGACGTTGCCCATAATGTAGAGGTCGGGCGCGTCACCCGCGACGCCAGCCTGTTCTAATGCGGCACGCATCACATGCGCCCCTAAATCAACGGGCGAAACGTCTTTTAATGCGCCGCCAAATTTACCAATTGGGGAGCGTGTAGCAGATACAATGTATGCGTTCATAATGAAGGATAGAGTAAGGAGTTGGGAAGAAGAATGGATAGCGCCTAAACGTGTTTCTAGCGATAAATTTATCGATGGGTTGAATAATTAACGGTGAACAATGAATAATTAATTGTGACTGCCCACAACGACAATTCATTCTTAATTCTCCGTTCACTGTTATTCATTCATTATTCGCTTGCAGTTTTTAGCCCAACTAGGTCAGACAACACTAACTAATCCCATTGCTAGCTTCTTGTTTCCCCGCTTCTTACTCCCAATGTTTTCGTTTTAACTCTAAGGTACAATAAGTTACCCGTCGGTAACAATTATCACCGATGGTTTAGGGAAATGCAATGGACTCAGCGATTTGGGGCGATGGAATTCAGACGCGGGCGCAGCAGCGCGAACTAAAACGGATGGCGATTTTGCGTGTGGCGGCGCGGACGTTTAATCGGGCGGGGTTTCGTCAGACAACGCTGACCAATTTGGCGCAGCAGCTTAGCGTGACGAAGCCGACGCTCTACCATTATGTCAAAAACAAAGATGATATTTTGGAGGGGATTTTGCAGTTGGCGATGGTTGATTTGCGGGCGATGATTGGAAGGGTTAATTCGGCCGAAATCACAGGTCTCGAAAAGCTGCGCAGATTCGCCATCGAATACGGCGATGTCATGACCGACGACTTCGGCGCGTGCCTCATCCTGACCCGCATCAGCGCCCTCGAAACCCGTTTCAGCGATCTCTATCGCGCCGCCTCCAAAGAGGTGTTCACCGCCCTGCGCCTTGTCGTCCAAGAAGCGATTGCTGACGGCTCGATCCGCGATTGCGACCCAAAATATACGGCGTCTGCGCTGATTGGGACGTTGAATGAGACGGTTTACTGGTATTTGGTGGACGGGAAGGAGTCTGCGCGGGATTCGGCCGAAAACTTTTTCAAGATTTTCGAGTTCGGTTTTCGGCCGAATCCACATCTAATTACCCTCCCCCAGCCCCTCCCAAAGGGAGAGGAGAAAAATCCCTCCCCCCTCGGGGGAGGCTAGGTGGGGGTTCTTTCTAGCACAAAACACAGAACACATTTAAGCTCTAGACAACGGTTGAATCATTGTGAATGACTGGAGGAATGATGGATCCCGATCCGAAAACAACTAAAATAATAGCAACCGCAGTTAACTGGTTGTGGACAATCGCTGGGCGCGACTTTGCATCTGGGCATACAAACGAACCCAATTGGTTCCGTTGGATGCGTAATAGATTTGAACGTGCAGTTGATGAAACGAAGTGGCGATTTGTAATGACTTGCTACTATCAGAATTTATTTGATCAGGTAAGTACAGTACGTGTTCTTGGAAAAAATGGAGGTCAATTCCTTGAGAAAATTTATACTGATGTGAATGTTTTAGATAAAGAGAGTGCAACACAGCGTTATAACGTAGATTATTTGCGGGAGCATTTTGCGCCTAGATCGGTATCTTGGTATGAAAATTTAGTTCGTCAAGAGGGTATGTATGTTCTTCGGCAAAACAATAAATTGTTCATTTTGGGTAAGCCTGGGGCAGGCAAAACTACATTTATGAAGTGGGCGGCACTTCAAGCAATTCAATGTAATCTTGATTACTTTCCAATCTTTGTGAACCTTAAAGAACTTTCTGATAAACGACCTGATATAAAAATGGCTAAGGATATTTTTGACTATATTACACACCTTTGCCAAGTTCATACTATTCTACCTTTAGAGAACTTTATTGAACATTTACTAATAACAGGACGAGTGTTAATGTTGTTTGATGGGCTAGATGAGGTTAACCTTGCTAATAATCGTCGTGCTAGTCTTATCAATGCAATTAATGATTTTGTGAAACGCTATGGGGGCGGCAAAATATTAATTACATGTCGGGTGGCTGCCACTGATTACAGTTTTTCACAGTTCAACTACGTTGAGATGGCTGACTTCACACCGCGTCAGATGGCGGTGTTTATTGACAATTGGTTTGCCACAGATATTGACAAGGCAAGACGTTGTAAACAGGCATTGATCACAGAGAACAACAATAAAACGTTGCAAGAGCTGGCTCAGGTTCCGCTGCTGATTACGTTGCTTTGTTTAACATTTGAAGAATTAGACGAGTTTCCAGTTGAGCGCAGCCAGATTTATGAG
>JBMZDF010000676.1:0-3061 GCA_049614105.1 Promineifilaceae bacterium (SeqCode) | reverse complement strand
AAACTGCTGACAGGCCAGCGGGCCGCACACACCAAAAATCTCGATGTCGCCTTCGCCGCCTATGAAGCCGCATTATGCGCCACCAACCCCGTTCTGCTTGCAACGGCACACTATCGAATCGGCCGATTGCAACGTCACCGTGATATTGATGCCGCATTGGCACAATATACATTATGCCAACAGTTGCTCACAAACCGCACCGATCCCGAAAGTTTGAGCTTGACCCTTATGGCCGTTTTGGGAGAAGCATGGATGTTTATCGATATACGTCCGAACCTGCCTAAAGCACAAACGCACTTAGATAAAGCTGCACAACTTTTAGTGCGTTATACAGCAGACAGCCGCACGACGTTGCCAGATAAAGCTGCATTACAGTGCGATTTTGCAAATGCACGCGCCGCTTTTTTTGTAGCAGCAGACGATTTAACAACGGCGCTCGCGCACCGTTGGGATGCTTGGCGCTTTGCTCGTCAGACGCAAGATATGGAACGTGCCATCAAAAACGCACACAATCTTGCTTGGGACAATCTTGAATTAGCGCTGTATGCAGATGCTGAACGCATGTTTTTAGAGTGTCAACTGTTGGCGCAAGAAATACGGGATGGCATGGTTGACGCCGCATGCAACAAGGGACTAGGAGCGTGTTACACATTGTGGACTCGCGACTATCCACGTGCCATTCGGCATTATGTAAGCGCCTATGCTTATTTTTGTAGCGTTGATAGTGCGCTGTGGGTTGCGTTGACGTGTCATGATTTGGCGGAGGTTCACGTTTTGCGTGGTGAGATAACCGAGGCGATGCGCTACTTTGATGAGGGACAAACGATTGCCGCTCGAAAAGAGTTTGAGCATGTTAAGGCGCTGTTTGTGTCGCTAGTCGAAATGTATGCTGAGTTTTCGGTCGATCTCACCCCAGCCCAACGCCTCATCCTTAACACAATCCGCACACAAGGCCGCATCGATAAACGTACCTGTGCCATGTTGCTCAATGTCAGCGACCGCACAGCAACTCGCCGTTTAAAACAATTACAAACACAAGGGGTCATCCAACCTTCTGCTCAAGGGCGCAGTGTCCACTATAAATTTGGGACATTTCAAACGCCTAGACAAGCGATAGCAACATAATGATGAGCGGCGGAAGCTGATCTAACCTCAAAAAGCGTAGGGCGATTGCATACTAATTTGGCTGTAAAAGCTGTTCAAGAAAGTTGTGGTTCCAACCAGCCCGCTTTCGTTTACGTTTAATACTGCCCTTGGAAGAGTCTTGTTTGAGTAAACTAAGAGCAATATGTCGAACAACTGCAAGATTTGCAGCCGCATTTCCGGCCGAACGCTGACTGTCTTCTGAAAAAGCAACATCCAAGCACCAATGCAAACTGTTTTCAACCTGCCAATGCATGCGTTTAGTGTTAAGGATTTTGAGCGCATTACAAGCTAAAGACGAAATGAAGTAACGACGTTCAATTGCCGTCTTTCCTTTGAGCGTGCGATGCGTTTCAATCATGACAATAGTCCGTAAACCGTACCATTTATCACGATTGCGAAGCAGTCTGAGTTGTGTTTCGTCATCAATCGCCCAACATTTACGAATTTCGTGGCGTCCATGTGCCTCATCATGTGTTTCAGCATAATCACCATCAATCCCGACGAAATCAAGGCGCTCTGCACAGGCAAATGCTGTCTGTACATCCTCAAACATTGTGCCTTGATTCCCCTTGAGTGCCAGTAAATAGTCTCCGTCTTGCTTACGAATCAGCTGCGCATTTTCTACCTGACAACCCGCTGCATCAATTGTGACTAAGCAGCCTGACACATTTAGCAATTTCAATAATTCGGGAATAGCTGTGATTTCATTTGATTTCTCTTCCGCTTGACGTTGTCCTAAAACAATCTGATTTGCTGTTGCCCATGCACTAACCATACATAATGCTTTTCTACCCGCGCCTGCGGAACCGCGCATCTGTTTACCATCGATGGCAATCACTTGACCTTTTGTGACAGTAAACACACTTCCTACCCATTTTTGGAACCCTGTTTGGAATTCTTCAGGGTCAATAACGATGAATACACGTCTCATCGTTGCGCCTGATGGGATTTTTTTGATCCCTAATCTCTCCGAGAGCCATTTTTTCTTTTCTTTGCCCCATTCTGCTATTTCTTCCCACCCATCTGCTCCGCAGATAGTGGCACACACCACGAGAACAATGATATCTTCCAATTTATGTTCCACTAAGTGTGCTAGTCTTGGATCCGTTACTTCAGAAAAGTGTTCAGCTAACATTCTTCTCCCTTTTGTTTTTCTGTTAGCATACCCTTTTTTCACTTTTTATAGTCGTTTAGTATGCAATCGCCCTATCAAAAAGCGCTGAATACTTGACAAATGATTCGCAGACTGTAGAATTATGCCAAGTAGCGAAAATTCGCTGAAAACAACAGTTTTTCAAAAGAGCGATTTTCTACTGTAGCACCTATTTTCGCCAAACAACGCACATTGGCAGGAGATCTATTATGAACGAGATTGAAGACACCAACATGACGACTGAAGATGAAATACAAGGAATGCGCCACCCATTTTGCGGGCAAAACCTTGTTGATGAAGTCGAGTATGATGATGACGTCGATGAGATCGAGTTGCCCCACTATGAGTGCTTCCGCTTCTAGAAAAATATTTTTGTTTGTGACAAAAACTCCTTATCGTAAAGAGACCTCTGGCAAGAGGTCTTTTTCTTTAAGCCGTCCTCTCCCCCTTGAGTAGGCCATCAGAAGTCTTTGACTACAAAAGCGGTTGAACAATTAGCCACTTGCCAGACTTTTGAGATTGTTGAATTTATAGTGTGTAGCAAGCTGCATAAGTAGCTTATAGACAGCATAATTGTTTCAATATTTGTTTGTGGGTTTGTTGCTTATCCAATCAGTACCCCGCCAGCAACCACCTCCGTCTCCCCCATCATTCTCACAATAGCAACCAGTCTAAGTCAACATTGTTGAGATTGCCTCTATCCTAGCCAACACTTTCAGCGCAATCCACAGCATAATAGTGGTCAGCGATGGAACAAACACA
>JBMZDF010000675.1:0-3068 GCA_049614105.1 Promineifilaceae bacterium (SeqCode) | reverse complement strand
ACCAATCGTTTAACTGCACATCTGGTAAGGCTAAAAAGCTGCTAACAGAATTGACTTCGTCATAGCCGTTCACATAGGAGGCCAGTTCGGCCATGCCTTCATTGACCCAACTGGTCTCGTTTGAGTCAACGCTGGCGTGAATCATGTGCTGCAACTCGTGCGCGACCACTTGAAAATACTCATCAGAGGCAAGTGACGCAGAGGCTAGACTGATGTACAGCATTTTGCGCTCGTTAGAGAATTCATTGGCGGTAGTGGGGTAGAAATCGGCCGAACTGAAATACCCAGCCACAACCGTATTGCCACCTGTGCCACCAATATTCGCTAAATGCAAAATGTTGATACGACTATCTCCCCCAACCTCGGCCTCATCGCCAAAAAACGCGCGGTTGTTGAGAATAATCTTCTGTTCCAACTGCTCAACGGCGGCTGTCAAATCAGCTTCTCGCACGCGAGCGTCTGCTTCAACCCACATATTCAGATTTTCACTCTGTTGGCGCAGTTCGGCCGATGTTTCAATCGTCTTTTGTCCGCCACCCAGATACCAAAATGTTTCAACATCGCCCACCTGCGGCGTTATGGGCATGATGGGTTGAACGTCAACCCCTTTCAACCGCTGCGCCAGCTCAGCCAAATCACGCGAGGGCGGATCGGTGGCCAGCAAGGCGTCCAACGTCTCCCCCGCATGCTCGGGGGGTGCTTCCACAACCAGCGTCGGAATTATCTCCGGCGGGGCTTGTGTCTGCGTCAAAGTACAAGCGGCAACAAAACTAAAAATCAAGGGAAAGATTAACCAGCGCAATCGTTTGAACATAAAACTCCTGACTCGCTACAAATCGAATTTGAGAATTATAAGCAAACTCGTGGAACCGTTACGTTATATTTGCCGCTTTTTACCCAAAACTATCATCAATTTTCGATAGTCGTTGCAGAGCGTGTTAAACTCGACACTATGCCACGCCTGCCGATCGACGAGACATTTGACGTTGACTTTGTCAACGAGCTAGCGCGTCGAGAGATGTATAACAAACATCTGTATCGGCCGAATTCCTATCTACACAAATGGTGGGCGCGACGCTGTGGCACAACCTTCCGCGCCATTCTCAAACATCTCGTTTCCGATCCAGCACAACGCGATTTTTATACCCCCAAAGGGCTTGAAGGCAAACTCATCCTTGATCCGATGATGGGCGGCGGCACAACGCTACACGAAGCGATCCGCCTCGGCGCAAACGTGATTGGGGCTGATATTGACCCGATTCCAGTTTTACAAGCCCGTGCCACACTCACAGAAACAAATATTGCCCAGCTTCGCACTGATTTTGAACAATTTCACGCCCAACTCAGCACTGAATTGGGCGAACAGTATCAGACCCAGTGCAATCAATGTACAAAACAAGTGCCGTTTCGCTTCGTCCTCTACGGTCAACGGCGGCACTGCGCCTGTGGGCATCCTGTTATTTTAGTCGATTCGCTCACCTTGCGTGCCTTCAAAGATGGCTCGCGTATCCATATCAATCCGTTGACACACGCGGTTGCGCACGGGGCGGAAATCCTGCATGCAGGGGTTCGACATCGGCCGAAATTGGTCGAGCGCAAGCATAAGCGTTGCCCTGATTGTGGTCAAAAATACAAGGAACAGCGTCAGCTACCGTGGAACTCGCGTCTTGAGCCGTATGCTATCTTTGCTAAATGTCGGACGCACGGCGAATTTTTCAAGCCTTTTGATGCGGCAGATTGTGAACGGCTGATGCGGGTTGAGCGCAATCGGGGTGAGTGGTTTGATTCGGCCGAATTCCAAATAGAAGCGGCCCCCAAATCACAATCGCTGCTCAGCCGTGGCATCAACAGCTATCTGGAGCTATTCTCAGCCCGCCAGCTCAACCTACTCTACACCGCTGCCCAACAGCTTCAAACCTACAGCGAAGTTACCCAACTCAACTTGGCGTTATTGCTCTCCACCTCACTCGAATTTAATTCTTTGTTATGTGGCTACAAAGGTTGGCACAAGCGACGTCCTGGCACAATCAAACAAACATTTGTCCGACATGCTTATTCACTGCCATACACGGTGCTTGAAAACAACCCAATCTTTGGACACAAACGCTCTGGTACGCTGCATAAACTCTTTCACAGTCGCATCGTGCTGGGCCGACAGTGGGCGCAACAGCCGCAGGAGCGCAACGGTACGGGCTGGCGGTCACTAGATGAACGGGACAGTGGGCATGAGGTGGCGACGTTTGCAAATCTAAATGGTCACGGGCAGCAGTTTTTACTGCGTCAGGGCAGTTCGGCCGATTTAGACCTCCCCGACAACAGCGTTGACTTCGTTATCACCGACCCACCTTATTACGACAGCGTGCAATATGGTGACCTCGCTCGCTTTTTTACAATTTGGCTGCGTCAACTGTTGCCCGATGCGGCACAATGGGCGTACTCGTTGGCAGATTCAGCTATCAACCAACATGATAAGGGGGATCAATTTGAGACGACATTGGCACAAATTTTCATCCAATGTCGGCGCGTTCTCAAACCTAATGGGCGTCTTATCTTTACCTTTCACCACTGGAAGCCTGAAGCTTGGGCAGCGCTGACATATGCCTTGCGTTCGGCCGAATTCCACCTAGTCAATCACTACATCGTCCAAGCCGAAAATCCTAAATCGATCCACATCCAAAACCAAATCGCCTTACAGCACGATGTCATTCTTGTCTGCGCACAAGATCCCCCTACTCAGGCAACGCCCGCCCAAGCCACCACTGAAAACGACGCCAGCAGCACATTTTCGGATGCTTGTGCCAACCACTTACGTCACACACTTTCCCAAAAATTTGACCTTCACCAAACACGCGAATCATGGCTCGCGTTTACAAAACAATATTTTTTCAATACCAATCATCCGTACAGCATAAAGTTTCGACAATAAACCTCTTTTCTACCAGAGATGACATCCAGTAGAGACGCCCCGCTGGGGCGTCTCTGAATTTAAACAGATCACAATTAACCAACGGCGAAAACCTCAGAGGTTTTATCCGCATACCAAAATAGACAACAACAAACCTCTGAGG
>JBMZDF010000674.1:0-3080 GCA_049614105.1 Promineifilaceae bacterium (SeqCode) | reverse complement strand
ACAAAACGCGATGGATTGTTTGGTGCAAAAGTACCCTATCGTGTTTGCCACGGAACTTAATTTGTCCACGCGGCAGGTGCGTGGCATTCGGTATACGCAGATTGAAGGCGGGATTCGGAAGCTTGAGTATGCTCAGATCAATGAGGTGAGCAACAAAACGGCACAGCGTGATTTGAAGTTGCTGGTACAGAAAGGGATTTTTTGCAAAGAGGGACGGCGTTTTATTTTGTGTGGGAAAACTGGTGAGTCGTGACAGTCAATGCCACCTTAGGAACCCAGATGGGGCATTTATGACGGTCGCGGGTTGTGTCTTTTGACCCAACCCCAAATCTATAATGCTTGAGTCACTTTGATTTCATTGTTCAACCCCATTCGCACAAACAGATCTGTAGCAGCTTTCCTATCAGCCTCTGCTTCGGCCGTTTTTTCTTCCAGATAACTCAATTTGGCACGTTCTCGCAGCAAATACGCAAGGAGAAAAATATTGTCTTGTTGCTCACAAATACTGATACCGTAATTGAATACGACACGGGCAAACGCATACGCTTTGTCCAACACATGAATCCGCCCTAACGTATAACACGTGTTAGGAAGTTCACTGATATTTTCCATTTTGTATGCTTCATACGCATACTGACGCGCTTTTTCAATATCGTCCAGCTCAAAATAGGCTTCGGCAAGGTAGTTAAGCAATGAAGAAAGGACAACGTTATACTTTATTTCGCGAAAAAATTGCAGGGTAGGCTCACCATACTGAATCACTTCTGCAAACTTGCCCGCTTGTAAATAGATACCTACTAATACCAGTTGGACTGTTTCTTGCAGGACGCGATCGCCTATCTCGCGACAAAATTGCATCGCTTGTTGTGCATGGTATTTTGCGCGTTTAATTTTACCTTGTTGACCATAAATCACGGCTAAATCATGGTGAAGTCTCGTACGTTGTTGGGGTGAGATTTCGGCCGATTTCAGCATCTCCGAAAACGCAACCTCCGCCTCTGCAAACTTCCCAGACCGACCCGCTATCTGAGCCTGCAAACGCTGATACACATAATAAATCGCATCGGCTTCCCGATAAGACGCTTGTAATTGCCGCTCGTCTAAGAAAATACGCCCTCGCTGCGCATGCCCCCCTGCTTCATACGCCGACAATCGTGTAAGCCGCCCCAAAGCGGTTTCCGATTGCTCAAGCGCCTGGGTTGAATCAGCTCGAAGATATTGGACAAATGCCAAATTTTCATCAATGAAGACATCTTCAAGCGTTTCACCCTGTTCATCATCTTGTGGCCTTGGCGTTGTCAACACAGCATCAAAATCACCAGTGGCAATGAATAGCTGGCTCCGTACGATCCACAGCTTCTTTTTATGGGTAGCAGGAATGTGTTTGGCTGATAGATTGATAAAAATATCGCGTGCCACTGCTGCAAATCCGCGTTCAATCTCAAAATCGCGATGCGTGTACCATATTTCTAAGGCTTGTGTTGTTTCACCCGCTTTGGCATAGTGGTACACAGCCGCCGTATATTCACCACGTTCCAAACGTACGGCCGCAGCTTGTTCATGACCATCCTCACGCATCTCCTGCAACAAAATATGTTGATATAAGTAGCGACGCCATGCAGGAAGCATTTCGACTCCGCCCTGCTCATCTTTGACAACCAATTGTCGTTGGATGAGCGTCGTCAGAACAAGCAGTTTCGACTGCCACACATCAGCAGGGGCAGGACTGCGGTACACCGATAGTGCTGCCAATATCTGTTTTTCGGGAACAGATAAACGACGCCACAACCGTTGAAATGGACCCGACAAATTGAATGTTTCTACACCTATCGATTCACCATTATGATGCAACATCGCACAGAGCAATAACAGACGAGGGTTTCCATGCGTCCACTGATGCCATTGCGAAACAGCTTCAATACGCACGTCAGGCGCAATTTGCTGTAACAATTGTGCGCTTTCGTCTAATATGAGGCCCGTCAACGCATAATGATGCGGTGTATCAAGGATTGGAAACTGTCCCATAAACAACACGGGCGTTAAGGGAATTAGCATCTCCAACAGTTCCACAATCGCTGTATGGTTCGGATTATTTTCTGGTGAGTGCAGGACGGCTAAACGATCGACCTCATCAAAACATAATAACGGCTGCACCTTTTTCAGATCATGTTCCAAATACCCCAACAACGCCCCTGTCTTTTGGGGCTTCTCAGCTTCGATCAACAACTGCGACCACAACGTACTTGCACCATGTTGGTTCAAAAAATGAGCTAGGGCAAACAAGATACTGTTGAGTTGGTCATTGAGATAAGGGCGAATTGTGTACCAAAATTTGGGCGTTGATTGCCAATCGCTATAAATTGATGTGCCAAGCGAGGTTTTGCCGATACCGCTCATGCCGCTAATCATCACCGCTTGCGTTGTGCCAAGATACTGTGTAATCAAACGCGCCTGTGTGTGACGTCCGACAATTACACTGGAAACAGCGGGTTGCTCAAGACGGAAAGTTGGGCGCACCTGTTTAAGCATTTCCACGGTCAGGCGTTCAACAGCTTTTGTCAGGTGTTTAAAAAAATTAGCATCAGCCACGGCAAGATAGTCTGCAATTTTTTTTGAACCGAGGGGCTGAGTATAAGTTGAAAAGTACCGACGGAAATACCGTAATTCTAGGATGTAAAATGCGTAGGCATTCCCTTTGCTGCCTTTGCTTGCACGTTCTAGCTCGACCTGATCAACTAATTGTTTGCGTGTTTTGGGTAAAGGGCTGCCCCAAAGTTTGCTGGCTGTGTCGTAAAGAAGGTGTTGCAAAATCGTCCCGCGTCCGTGCGGGGTGTCATTTTCGGCCGAATTCTGCAAATATTCTCCAAGAAAATAGGGCGAGGCCAACGGAGAATGCGTTCCTAACCAAAGCGGATCGTCATAATTTTTCAGTGCCTTTCTCAAGATTTCAATAAACTGTCTTGTTTTAAGTGGTTGGCGACTCATAATAATGTATACGGGGCGATGTATCTTGCATCGCCCCTAGAGAGAAATCATGGAAAAAGGGTTTGTATCTAACCGAAACATCCCAAACAGCCACC
>JBMZDF010000673.1:0-3084 GCA_049614105.1 Promineifilaceae bacterium (SeqCode) | reverse complement strand
TCTTCCCAATTTTCGTTGTCATCCCAAGTTTCACCATCATCGGTGTTTTCTAACCCCTCGTTGCCTTCAACCTCATCCCAGGTTTCACCATCGGTGGTGTTCTCTAACTCCTCGTTGCTTTCGACATTATCCCAAGTTTCATCGCTTTCAGTGCTCTCTAGCCCTTCATTAACGAATCGCATTGTGGGGGCGGGGGGTTGGATAAAGTTGCTGAGCCACTGGTACCATGTTGGGGGTGATTTCGGCCGAATAACAGCCCTCGGCGCAGGCAGTTCCGCAACCTGTGTCAAAAATGCTGCACGTGTTCGCCTCGCCCGCGATGGATCACGTGTTGGAACTTGCTTCAGTGAAGCAAACAACTGGTCGAATTCTTGCTGTTCACTCATTGTATTAATTCCTTTTCCGCTTGCAGCAAGGCACGTTTTAACGCCTTCAACGCACGGTGCTGCAATGATTTAATCGCCCCGACAGGTTTGCCAAGTACTTCGGCAACCGCCTTGTTTGACCAGCCTTCATAATATTTCAACAGGATAACCTGCTGCTGATCGGCCGTGAGGGTTGCAAGCGCATGCCGCACACGCGCCTGCTCCTGTGATTGTTCCACCGACTTGCTCAATGACCCTTCCCCCGCAAGCTGGATATCATCCAACGTCACGCTTGGAGGTGGCTGTCGCCGATATTGATCGGTGAGCCAGTTGTGAGCGGTGCGGTAGAGATAGGCACGCAAGTGGTCTTTTGGCCCGCCCCCACGTTTCAAAGCATGCAGAAGACGGCTAAACGTCTCTGCCACACACTCTTCCGCCCGATCAGGATCGCCCAAAGCACGCATCGCATAACGATACAAATCGTGATTGTAGCGGTCATAAATTTCAGTCAGCGCACGCTTCTCAAGCCGCCGCGCCTGTTTCAAAAGTTGCGTGTCAACCATCGTTATCATAGAAGACGCCAATTCCCTCAAATAGATACGGGCACATCAAACCCCATGAAACAAACACATGCAGGGGCGGGACAGCGGGAAACACAATCCACCCATTCTCAAAAACATGTTGAGGCAAGCACGCGCAGGGGCGGGACAGCGGGAAACACAATCCACCAAAAACGCACACATCACCCCCCGCTGTCTCGCCCTTTTTCTCAACCCGCATTCGCCTGTTTTTGTCGAAGCACATCATAGCGTGCCTGATCAAATTTATATTGCTCAAGCTTCTGTGCAAGCATCACTTCTTCGCGACGTTGCGCAACCGCATTCGGATGATACTGGTCAGGCTTGACCAGCCAAAGGACAAAACCAATCGGTAGCCCGATTAACCATGTAATAGGCTCTAAGGAATCCCACCCAAATCTCGAAACAACCCAGCGCGATAATAGTGTGAGTGCGATGACCCAGATAAAAAATAGAGCAAACATAACAACCCGCCACAGGCCCCCATACGACTTCGCCTCCGCTTTGCAGCCTCGATAGGTATGGTGGAGCTGTTTTAGCGTCAATTCTTCATCATCTGTTAGAGAGAGGGGGGCCTGAGGAATGGGATGAATAGCTGGGGTGGGTTCAATGTCGACTATATGATGTCTTGCATCTTGCTGTGTTGGTAGTCGGCGTCGATTCGGCTCTTCAATACGCCCCAACAGTGCGACCGGGTTGATATTACCGTCAATATCTGGCTCGTATCTTTCCGTGATACCTTGCTGGGCAAGTTTTAACAGATAGTTGTATTTGAATGTAACTTTGGGCCGTGAGGGGTGTGGAATTAATTCCGTGACGCCACGCTTGGCGTGTAGATTTTCAAAGCCGTAGCGCACTGCTTCAAGCAGCACGCGTCGGTTGCCGCCGCCATTAATCGCAATATTGATCGTGGAGGCGTCCAAATCTGCCTCAATGATGGCGCGTTGTTCGCCACGCTGTAGCACAACCCCTTTGCGCCACAGCTGTCCTTTAACGATTTTTGAGTGTTCGCGCACCATAAAGCGCGACAAAATGCTGAGCGGCAGCGCTTCATATTGATAACGGAACTGGAGCGCACCCATTTTCTGAGCCATCAAATCCAGCCCTTGCGGGGGATCTTCATCTAATAAATCGGGGACGAGGTAGTTACCAACGGTTGCAAATCGATAGCACAGTTCAAACTTTTGCATCATGCTTAAAATCAGACCGTGCGTGCCGCGCGGGTACGCGGCTGTTTTAACATCGTCGCATTCTGCGTAGATTTCTGGCAGATCGTTTTGGTGTAGGCGTCCGTGCCGCGTAGCAAGCCGTTTTGAGGTAATGATTGCATAGACCCCTTCAACAACCCACTGCCGATTCATAATCCCGAAATCAGCCAAATGCGGATCATCTTGATAGTTGAGGATTGCACCCAACTCGTGCAGGACGCGCAAATAATCTTTTTGTCGCTGTGGATCGTCAAGCTGATGTTCAACACACAATGCTTGATAATGGGTCACGGGGATTGTGGGCTGTTCTAGAGATTCCAACGCTTGTTTTAAGTCAAACCAGTTGCTTGGCAGGCGATCATAGATTTGACGCAGGGCGTCTGACTGTAGTGCTGTAGCAATTTGACTGCGCAACGCTTGTAACCCGACATCATGTGGGTCGGCGCAATTGGTACGCACAAATCCGAGAATGTTGGGAAACTCATCGCGCAGTTTGCCTTCGCCTAGTTTAAAACCTGGATTTTCATCAATTTTGTTCGTGACGATGATGATGGGCGCACCGCTGTCACGCTCATTCTGTCGCGTCATGTCGCGAATGAGGGTCAGCCAATAATATAGGCGGTTTGCTTGCGTACTGAGGCGTGCATTGAGCAAAAGTAGGTAGAGGCTGCGTTGCGTTAGGAAGAATTGATGCGTATTGTGCATAATTTCCTGCCCGCCAAAATCCCACAAATTGAGCTGTATTTCTATGCCGTTGGGCAAGGGCTGTTTATGCTGCCGCACACCAATGCCGTGGGTCATCTCTTCCTGCGGGTCAAATGTCCCATCTGTCAGGCGGCGTAATAAGGATGTTTTGCCAACCGCTCCTTGCCCCAACAGTAGCACTTTGGCCTCATGCAGCGGGCGACCATCAATGCCCTCGAAGTAAGTGTC
>JBMZDF010000672.1:0-3086 GCA_049614105.1 Promineifilaceae bacterium (SeqCode) | reverse complement strand
AATTCAATCTTGCGAGGGCGTTTGTAGGCCGCCAACGTGGCACGACAGTGGGCAATTAGTGTATCAGCGAGTTCAGTGTGTGGGTCGAAGCCTGTGTTTAAGGTGACATATGCCTTGGGTTTGATCAACTCATCTGCATCATGCCAACCCACAACAGCACATTCTACCACAGCAGGGTGCTTGATCAGCGTCGCCTCAACTTCCATTGGTGATACCCAAATACCACCTACCTTGAGCATATCGTCAGAACGCCCTTCATGCCAATAGTACCCATCTGCATCGCGCCGAAACTGGTCGCCCGTTGAGAACCATTCCCCTTGAAACGTGCGCTTGCTGCGTTCGTACTGATGCAAATAGCTCAATGCGACTGTATCGCCGCGCACCATTAAATTGCCTGCTGCGCCCTCTGGCACAATGTTGCCGTCGGGATCAACAAGTTTGAGATCGAACCCTGGGACAGGCGTGCCGCTTGCGCCAGGTCGCATGTCGTCAGGACGATTTGAAATAAAGTTGTGATACACTTCTGTGCAACCGACGCCGTTCAAAATGCGGATGCCCGTCCGCGCCAGCCATTGCTCCCAAATTGCGGCGGGTAGATTTTCACCGCCCGAAACGCATAATCGTACAGAGGATAAATCGTACTTACTTTCAAGATCGGGCATTGATAGCGCAATCGCGTATCCAGTGGGTGCGTTGTAAAAAATGGTTGGCTTAAATCGATCGACTATTTGCAACAGGTTGGCCGCGCGGCGCGGTGACCCTGAGAACAACACAACAGATGCGCCAACGTACCACGGAAACAGTAAATTGCCGCCCGTGCCGTAGGTGAAAAATAGCTTGGCTCCCGCAAAGGTGCGGTCGTGTTCTGTCAACCCTAAGGTTAGTTTGCCCCAATATTCTGAGATGAGGGGCAAATCCTTGTGGGCGTGCAAAATCCCTTTGGGCTGGCCTGTTGTGCCGCTTGAATAGTTGAGCGTTGCGATGTCTTCGCGGTGCGTTGGCACAGTCTCGAATGTGGTCGGCAAGTGGTCGATCCATGCGTCGTAGGCAATTTCTGTTTCAATTTCCTTGTTGCCAACAACAATGATGTGCTGCAAAAAGGGCTGTTCGGCCGAAATTAACTCAAACGTCCCCCACAATGAGCAATGAATAATCAGCACCCGCGCACGACAGTCACGCAAAATATAATCCAGCTCCCCACTTGTCATCAGCGTATTCAACCCCGCCGCAACGCCACCCATTTTGAGCGTCCCGAAAAAGCTAGTCACCCACGCTGGCTGATCGAGGCAAAAAATAGCCACCGTCTCGCCAAAGCGGACATCTAACCGTTGCAAAGCATGAGCAACCTGATTCGACTCTTGGTTAACCTGATCAAAGGTTAGGTTGCGTTCGAGAGAGAATAGTGCCGTTTTTTGCGCTCGCTCAGCCAAATTATGCTCAAGAATCGTAGCAGCGTTGTAGTGTAAGGGTAAATCTTTTGCTCGAAGGGTCATTAATGTACGTGGCTCTTTGGGAACACAGGGGAACCCTCCCTGAATTCTTATCGTGTTTGAGAGTGGCGCAATGCTGTCTAAACGGGGTTGTTGGGCGTGAATTTCGGCCGATTGCCGCACCACACACCTATCTCCATCTGCAATGATTTGCAACGCGCCTTCATATTTACTAGCCTCTGCCTGTGCGTTTTCCATCACCGTGCAAACTGACGCATACAGCCGCAGCACCTCTCACAAATCGTTTGTTAAAATTATAAACTGTGACCACAATTTCAATAAACTGTATAGTAAGGCTTTGCAAAGGGCAAGAAATGATGAATTAAGCTGAATATAAATTCGGCTTGGGTCGCGCAAAACGATAGACACGCCAGAGGTAACGCTTCTCTCAGCACCCGCACACGATACAAGAACCCAACATTGACAAAACCTAGACAGGCTCATAGAATCCATGCACTTGCAGGTCAACATGAGCGAACTTCCACAAAATGCAACACGCGAACGGATTATGGACGCGGCCGAACGGCTGTTCATGTCGCGTGGCTACAATGCAGTCAAGCTGCGTGATATTGCCGACGCGGTCGGGATGAAACATGCTTCGCTCTATTATTATGTGCCAAAAGGGAAAGACCAGCTCTTTGCCGAAGTGGTGCGGCGTAGTATGCGACGCAATAATGAGCAGATGAAACGGGCGATTGCGGCTGCGGGCGACAATTTTTACGTGCAGCTCTATGCGGTTAGCGACTGGATCGTGTCACAGCCGCCAATCAACTTGTCTCGTATGTCAAAAGCTGACTTGCCAGCCCTGCCGCAAGAGATGGCGAGAGAGCTAGAAAGCCTCATTATGATTTCGCTCAACGAGCCAGTTATTGATGTGTTGCAACGTGCTTTGATTAATGGGGTCGCGAGTATTGACGATATTGGGATGGCGTCGATGCTGTTGCTCACCAGTTTACAGGGCGTTCATCATGTTCCTGATATTCATAGGGGAGAAACACGTCAGGTTTTCGGCCGAAAATTAGTCAATATGTTGTTAAATGGGTGGTTAGTACGTTAAAGCATTACAATTTTATGTTTTTTTGCTAAAATTCTACCGACTTGTAGGTAGAACAGAGCAAAACGCGCCAAACGCTTAAGGCCATTTCTAATTATGGCAATTGAGCATTTTGAGGTGGTCTAAACAGACGACATGAAATTTCCTGCGATTAATTCATACGACCGTGATCAGGCACTTGTTCCGCTGCCATATGGCCTTACTGGTGAGTACAATCTGCTGCTTTTGAGCTATGGAGCATGGCATGTCTGGCAGTTTGATACTTGGCTATCCTTTGCCAATCGGCTCAGGGATTCCTATGAGGGGTTTGAGTATTATGCGCTTTCGATTGCGGTTGATATGGCTGATTTCGGCCGAAATCAGCCACCCCCGCCCCTACTCACCAAACAACTCGCTAGCCGTTCGGTGCTGACCACCTATATGAGCAAAAGACAGCTCAAGCAGCGACTCTACATTTCATCCGATCTCAACATCGCCGTCTTGCTTGTTCACAGTGACGGAACAATTATCTGGTCTAATGATGGTGCGTGGGCACCTGAAAA
>JBMZDF010000671.1:0-3094 GCA_049614105.1 Promineifilaceae bacterium (SeqCode) | reverse complement strand
ATTTTTCTCTGGTGGGTAGCTCCTCCACCTCACTCTCAACTGCTGCCACCGTGCAGCGGCACTAGTACTAGCGTACCAACGGGATCTTACAGATGAGCTAAAGAAAATGAGTAATTAATCGGTTTTGTGAAATTGTTATGAAAATAGCGTTACCTTCGGGGTAACGCTATGGTGTCGTTATTTATAATTCTGCCCCAAGCATTTAGCCAAGAATGCGTCCTTCGGGGATGAGATAGATAACCTTACCATCCGCATCGGTGATCGGGTTGAGCGAAAAATCGATTGTAACAGTATGACCACCAACACCGAGCACATCAACAGGGTAGCGCATAAACTCGCCTGCGGCGGCCCTTTTGATAGCATCGCGAAGCTGCTGATTAATCGCGGGGGAATGTTGCCACCAAAGCGCATCCCAGAATGGCTTGTTAATGACGTCTGCTCGCGTCAAATTAGCAAAGTCGAGCGCCGTTTTGTTGGCTTCGAGGAGCGTGCCATCAGGTGCTACAAGGCCAATGAATTGGGATGCATAGTTAAAAACAGCCTCAAAGCGTCGCGTCGTTTCGGCTAATGAGATGGCTTGTTGTCTATAGAGTGCTGTCTCAACCATGATTCCAACATAACCCGCAACCTCACCATTCGCGTCGGTCAACGCTGAACGTATCATCTGCACCATAAAGGTTGAGCCACCTTTATCTCGAAGTTCTATATTTATTCGCTGCCTATCCATACTTGCGCCCAACCCCTTTACCTTCTTAGTCCAAGCGTCATAGGCATCATCGCTGGGGTATAACAACCTGACTGGTTGCCCAACAACTTCCTCATTATCGTAACCAAACAACTCTAAAAACGGCGCGTTAACAAATGTAATAACACGCTCAGCATTAAGATGAATGATGGGAAGATGAATAGTATGGACGATTGTAGAAAGCTCGGCCGATGTCGCCTTCAACGTTTCATTCGTAATCCTTAACTCCAGCATACTACCCACCCAAACCCCTAACTGACGCACAAAATCACGTTCGGCCGCTGTAAAAGGCACCTCGCGTGGCTCTGTTTGTGAAAAGTTGAGCGCCCCGTAACAGTTTCCATTGACAAACACGCGCGTGCCAATATGTGTCTCTAAGCCGAATTTCAAATAAGCAGCATGCTCTTGCCAACTGGTCGTGCCAACATGGTGAATGGCAATGACGCCATCTTGAGACAATGTTACATTGCAATAGGTTTCAGCAAACACGAATGCATCATTAACCGCAATCTCGCCTGCGGGCGCATGAACCAGATCCATGTGACAAACTGCGCCCTCAACGCAGCTTATGACCCCCATGTTAAGTCCTAATGCGTCAGTTGCTACCTCCAAGGCGTAATTAAGCTGTTGTTGAATCGTTGTCGATGGATGCGACGTAATATCATACAGCTTTTGCACTAGTGTAGATTGCTCTGTTTGTGACCGCTCTACCTGTTTGGAGTGGGCAATATCGATAAATGAAAAAACAACCCCTGCTACTAAGTTGGCATCCGTCTCATAGGGGCGCACACGCATCAAATATTCATGGTTTGTCGGCAGCATCACCTCTTGATCAATCGCCGTGCGATTTTGAAGCACATCATCGGTGATTGTGCGTAGCGCGTTCCTTGACAGGTTGAGATTGTAGAGCAGGTGCTCAATCGGCCGACCAATATCCTGTGGCAACAGGTTAAACGTTGTTCCTGCCGAGGGCGTAAAGTTGCGAATGCGGTGTTCAGGGTCGAGAAAGATGGTGGCAATTTGCGTACTATTCTGCAAATTCTGCATGTCATTGGTCACTTGCAACAGCTCATTTATTTTATGCTGATACTCTGTGTTGACCGTGTATAGCTCTTCGTTGACCGAATGCAGCTCTTCATTTGTGGACTGTAATTCCTCGTTAGAAGCAATCAGCTCCTCATTTGTGGACTGCAACTCCTCGTTTGTCGTTTCTAATTCCTCAACCGTTGCTTGCAGATGCTCGCGCGTATACTGAAGCTCGCGTTCCAAGAGATCGATTTGATCGCCTGATGCTTCATTTAAGTTCAACGCTTCGATTGGCGGTGGTGGTTGGACTGGCTCGTCTAATGCTTCAATTGTCACCAGCACGTATGATTCTTTGTCGTATTGTGAGGCGAACGGTTCGGCCGAAAGTTCGACATAGTGGGATGATCCATCTTCGGCCGAAATTCGTATCCCCTTATACGCCACAGATTCACCATCACGCGATGCACGATGTAACGCCGCCCGCAGCGCGGTATGCAAATCACTCTTCACCATTTTGAGCACGTCCGTAGTGACCTGACCACGCATCTGTCGTAAATATTCACCCGCATCACCAAAGACATGCTTTAGCTCAAAATTGCGGTTGACAAGCAGGCTCGGCGGCACGTACTTTTCTAGCAGCTTATTTTGCCAGCTTTGTAGCTGTGCATTTTGCGTCCCCTGCTGTAGGCGCTGCTCAACCAGCGTCGTTGCCAGCAAAGGGTCGCTCAAAAGCGGACGCTGACGACGCTGGCCCATGGAGGGGGTTTGGAGCAGCCGAACATCCCGCTGTTTGCGATAAATCCGCCAGCGGCGATCAATGATTGAAAACTCGTCCTTCAACTCATTCAGATGCTCGCTAGGGCCAAGCATCAAATAGCCACCTTGTTTGAGGCCAAAGTGGAAGTAGGACATAATTTTTTTCTGAGTGGGCGCTCGAAAATATATGAGCACGTTGCGGCAGCTAATCAGATCCAGTTTGGTAAACGGCGGGTCTTGCGTCAAATTGTGCGGTGCAAAAATGACCATCTGACGCAGTTCTTTTTCAATGCGATATTCTCCGTCGTTGATCGGTGAAAAGTAGGTTTCTT
Source organism: Promineifilaceae bacterium (SeqCode) (assembly GCA_049614105.1). GTDB lineage: Bacteria > Chloroflexota > Anaerolineae > Promineifilales > Promineifilaceae > CALECP01. The sequence continues at coordinate 235 of JBMZDF010000671.1, read as the reverse complement.
GTAATTCGGCCGAAAGGTGCTCAACTCGTTCGGCCGGAAAGATACCGCCGCTGGCTAGCTCTAGCGATTTTTGATGGATGTCGGTGGCGAATACTTTGACTCTTGTGTCCGGCCGATAACGACGACAATACTGATCAAATAACATTGCCAGCGAGTACGCTTCTTCACCCGTTGCACACCCTGGCACCCAAACGCGAATCTGATCACCATTGGCGTCGTCAACTATTTTTGGAAC
>JBMZDF010000670.1:0-3097 GCA_049614105.1 Promineifilaceae bacterium (SeqCode) | reverse complement strand
TTTGCGTATTTCAGAAAAGATGAAGCGCAGCGACGGTCCACCCCGCCACACCTTGGTTCAAACCTGACCGGCGCAGCGGGGCTTCACCTTTTACGGCCATCGGCTCGCCAGCCTGCGCCGCATCAGCGGTGGCTGGGAAGTGCGCGACCTCGGCAGCCGCAACGGGGCATACATCAACCGCACCAAATTGCTAGCCGACGTCGCCGAAATTTGGGAAAACCATCAAACGCTGCGTCTTGGCCCCTACTATTTTCGGCTGCAAATCGTGCCGCGCGACATCAAACAACGTGAAGTTGATCTGGAATTAGGGCCAACACATGCCGAAGTTGTTCTGGGTCAATCAACCGAAGTTGAAGTGATTTTGCTCAACCACGGCGAACGGCGCGACTATCTCAAGCTGCGGATTGAAGGGCCAGAGGCAAGCTGGATGACGCTGGGGCAGGACACGGTCGAGATTATGCCCAACGAACGGGCGATTGTTATGCTCAAAATGCGCCCGCCGCGCCTGCGTGATGAATTGGTGCTGCAAACACACCCCTACACACTGATCGCCACCTCGCTTTTGCGCGAACGCGACCCGATTGACGGCGAAGGGCAAGTGTACGTGCAGGCATCGCACAGCGTTCACACGGCGCTTTTCCCAAACTCACAGGTCAATGCTGGCACGTTCAAACTCAACATCCGCAACGATGGGGCGCTGCCGCTCAACTGTCAAATCCGCTCGCGTCAGCCCGGCAGCACCCTAATTTTTGGCCCGTGGACGGCCGAAGGCGTCGTTGTTTCGGCCGAATCGATCGCACTGGTTGGCGCTGGCAATCTTGGCAAACGGCTGAATGAGCAAACACAGGCGCTGACTCAACATCGCATTTGGCGCGGCTTCAACCGTTTTCCTGGCGTCACGCAGCTATTGTCGCGAATTCGTCAGCTTAGTTTTTTCCGCAATATCCAGCACATTGAAGGCAATGTTGACGAGCTGCGGCAGCAGGGGCGGCTGGCAAAAGAGGCAACTGCAACGATGACGGGGCGCTCACAATCGGCCGAAACCCCCACTCCTGAACGCGAATTTGGCCTTGAACGCACGCGCAGCCAACAGATCGGCGTGCAGCAGGACACACAGGCACGCCCGTTTATGGAAGCTAATTTGCAAATCGCGTCGCATCATGAGGCAGAGTTGCGGCTGGTGGTTGGTGGGGTGCGGCGGCCGTTTTTCGGCCGAACCAGCAGCCACCCCTTTGAACTCGAACTCAACGCCCCAGGCGACGCCCCTCGCCTGCACAACGCCACGCTACGCATCGAGCCACGTCTGCCAATGTGGGCCTTTTGGCTCACGCTTGCACTGTTGTTTACGGGGCTGATTACTGGTTTGCTGTTTCTCCAGCCCGTGCGTGTTTTTGGCCTGCTCGACACAGATGAGGACAAGTTGCGCGACAGCGTTGAGCTATACGCTTATCAAACAGACGCGCGTTCGGCCGATAGCGACAACGACGGGCTACCCGACGGGCTAGAAGTTGCCGTGGGACTGGACCCGCTCCAGAGCGACACCGACAATGACGGGCTGCTCGACGGGCAAGAACGCATCGACTGGCGCAACGGCGCACCCTACAAACCGCTCACACCCCGTCAACTACGCCGCTTTGATGCGGATGGCGACGGAAAAATTGACGGGCTAACCACGTTAAGCCTCTATCCCAGCAGCGCCTTTGACACAGACAGCGACAGCGACAGCTTTGCAGATGGCCTAGAAATTAACACCTGCCACGACCCGCTGCGCCCCGATCAAGGGCCTGTGATGGCCGATCGCTGCAAACGCTCCATTCCCGCCACGGTTAACAACCCGCCCACGATCAAGGCAATCGCCGCCGTCACTAAAACGTTTGCGATTAGTGCCAGCGTCGGTGCGGAAACAAACGCCACTTTTGTGCTGGGCGACAATGCAGAAAACGTCCGCAGCACGCACCTGCTCACCTTTGATCTCAGCCAGCTACCGCGCGGCGTGCGCCTGCGTGATGTTCAGCTAATTGTGACAGAGCCAACGCGCCAAGGGCGTCCCGCCAATCTTGGTCTGCTCACAATTGATTTAATGGATGGCAACACGCCGCAAATAACGCGATTGGCTCAGCTACAGCCTGACGGCACAAGCGCCAGTTGGCAAGCGACCCTGACACAACTCATTGACATTCTCCCCACACGCAACACGCTAACGCTCCGCCTAGCAACAACGCTGGCTAACAACAAGGACAATCGCCCCGACCAACTCACGTTTGCCGCCGCCAACAGCGACAGCCCGCCACGTTTGATCGTGGTATATGAACCACAGGGGGCTGAGAGCGAATGAAGGCAGAACACAACTTCTTCATTCTTCATTCAATAGTCTCTATTTCCACTTTTCCCCTTTCTTCGCCATGAATAGTTTAATCGGCCGAATCCTCAATCAATATCAGCTCAAAACCCTGCTCGGCAGCGGAGGCATGGGCAGCGTCTACCGCGCCAAAGATTTGAACAGCGGGCAGTGGGTCGCGGTTAAAGTGATGCATACCCATCTGGGACACAAAGCACAATTTCGCACGCGCTTTCTGGATGAAGCCCGCACGCTCAGCCGCCTTCACCACAGCGGGATTGTGCAGGTGTTGGACTATGGCGAGGTGGATGGGCAGCTATTCATGGCGCTTGAGCTGCTAGAGGGTGGCAATTTGACGGGTCACGTTAATCAACTTCGCCACGGCGGGTCAAATATGGCGTGGGCGGAGGTGGTGCGGCTTGCTATTCAACTTGCCGATGCGCTTGACTTTGCGCACACGCGACAAGTTATTCATCGCGATATTAAGCCCGACAATATTTTGCTGGAACGCAACAATCGTCACATCCAACGCGCCGTTCTGAGCGACTTTGGCATCGCGGCGCTGGTTGGCAACGGGGATGACGAGGACACCGAAGCCGACACGAACGAGGGGAACGTCGCTGGCTCAGTTTCGTACATGGCCCCCGAATGTTTTATGGGGGAGACGCTCGATCGGCGCAGCGATTTGTACGCGTTGGGTACTGTGTTGTATCAACTTCTCAACGGCAGTTTGCCGTTTAACGGTACGTCGCCTGCGAT
>JBMZDF010000669.1:0-3097 GCA_049614105.1 Promineifilaceae bacterium (SeqCode) | reverse complement strand
CGCAGAGGATGCGCAGGTCAACTTCGGCCGATTTTTCCACCTGTTCAATGCGTACCGCTTCAACTGCCGCTTGCAAAGGGAGGTAGTGGGTGCGACTTTCGGCCGAAAAAACCCCACGAATTTGCTGGCAAGCTGGCGCACAATAAGTTGACTCAAGCAGCAGCGTACTGCGTCCACGCGGCAGCAAAACGCTGGCGTCTAACTCCCAATAAGATACAAACGAGAGCAGTTGGGGGGCAAGCTGTTCGATGCCCACATCTTTGTACTTCCAAACAGACCCACCCGTTCGGGACGCAAGCAGCGTTTCGGTTGTGACATCAATTGGGATTTGCGCGTTGATCTGAAAAGGGAACATTATCAGCCGAATGTTGGCGCTCTGTGCAAGCGTGACGCTGGGCAGCGGGGAAACCTGCTGACAGCGCAGGTCGTCCAGCGGCCACACGTCTGTTTGCAGCATAAAAATGGTTTGTTGTGCCGCATGAACGGGAAAACGAGCAAGCGATGTGATGCTGCTTTCTAAACTGTCGTGTGGGCAGGGCAGTGCGTCAGGCTGTGGCTGTGCGTTGCGAATGGCGTTGAGCAGCGCCTTGCGATCGTTTGTAAACGCCTGTTGCAGCGTCACCGTTTGGGCATAGGTCAGCACTGCAAAGTGAACGTCTGGTGCGGCCATCATGACAATCTCGCTGGCAGCGCGTTGCATCGAGGCGAAATCGGGGTGGGTGCTGTCGATGAGGATGATGGCGTGCGGGGTAATCGGCCGAATGTCAGTGTCAAACGCAAAGGCAAACCGATTTTGCGTCAGATGAATCGTCGGATAAGGTAGATCATCAAGCTGGCGCGTATTCCCTTGGGTGTCAATCGTGCGAAAACGCAGTCCGATGTCCGCCTGCGAAATACCCTCCGTCACCTGAACCTCATCAACCAAAATAGTGATTAGATCGTCCGTTTGGCGCTGTTGGGGGGCTAGACGACCGTGCGTGATGCGTCTGGGAGAGAGCGGCCGACCCTCCAGACTAACCGCCTGCACATCCACAACCACCTCCCCAAACGGCGTATTCTCCAAACGGAGCAGCGTGTCGTTTGTGTTTTGCAGGCGGGCAATTATCGTTTTGGTGACGATTGATGGGTTGCCACGGTCGCTAACGCCGACGGTTAGTGTTGTGACGGGCTGCGCCCCAAAGTCGAGTGCGGTGGTGACGGAAAGGATGCCGCTGTTGGGATCAAGTGCAAAAGCGTTGCTCGGCGGGTCCACGGCAAGCAATCCATAAGTCAAAACCGCACCCACATCCTGATCGGTCGCGATAACTTGCGTGGCTGGCCGCGTATTTTCTGGGAATGTCCACGTTGTAGCCGCTTCTGCAAAAAGAGTCGGGTTGTCATCCACATCGCTGACGTTAAGCTGAACCCAAATGGGATCGGCGCTAAGGTCGCCGTCGCTGGCAACGATTTGCACGCTGTGGCTGGTGGCTGTTTCGGCGTCTAGGGGGTAGGTTGTGCTGATGTTGATCGTTTGCCCTGTGTTGGCAATGAGGGTGTTGGGAAATAGCTGGACGCGGCGGCGGGTTGTGTGGCTGATGGTGTAGATTAGGCTGCTGCTGTCGTTGTCGGTTCCGGTCAGTGTGATCAAGGGGGTTCCGATGGGGGTTGTTTCGGGGAGGGTGATAATTTCGGCCGAATTCAGCACCACACGCGGCAGCGAATCATTGACCTCCAAAACAGTCACGATGACCGTTGCCACCGTATGTGTCACGCCGTCGCTCACGCGAATTTCCAGCGTGTAGCTGATCGGCGGGACATCCGCATCAAGCGCCGCCGCCAACACAAACCGCCCGTCCGTGTTGCTTGCCACAAAGTTTGCATCCCCATCGCCGTCAACAATCGTATAGGTCAACGGGGCAACGCCCTCTGGGTCAGTTGCCGTGATGGTAAACACCGTTGTCCCCGTGAGCGCCATCGTTTCAAGGATCGCAACATTGTTGGACGGAATGATCTGATTAATCGTTGGTGGCTCATTCAGCACGTTTGTCACCGTGACAATTACAGCCGCCGTCACGGGCAAGCCGCTGCGATCCTGCACCCGTACCGTGACGGTGACAACGCCCCCTTGCTCATAATCTAATCCGCTGGTTGATAATATCCCCGTCGCGGCATCAATCGTGAACAGACCTGCTTGCGAGGCGGGCTGCACTGCTGCAACAGTATAGGTAAGCTGTTTGCCGATGTCCGCATCGGTCGCGGCGATTTGTGCCAATGATGCCGTGCTGTTTTCGGTGACGGTTGTGGTGTACTGTGTGCTGGCAAGAACCGTTGGCTCATCGTTCTCATCCGTTAGCCGAATGAGTAGCGTTGCGATGTCGCTTGCGCCAAAAGCATCTGTCACCTGCACGTCAATCGTATACTCATTGGGCAGCGTGTCATAGTCGAGCCGCGACGCATCCTTGACGCGGATGCTAATCCCCGCGCTGCTCGTATCGACAAAAAACGTTTCTGTAATGGCGGCGCTGAGCGGCGAAATGTGGGCATAACTCAAAATCGCATTCGCATCGACATCGTTGGCGCTAAGCATTGTCACCACGTTGTTATTTGCCGCCAGTTCAGACAGTTCGATAAAGGCAGGGGGCATGGCGAAAACGGGTGCATCATTGACCCCTGTGATAGTCAGATTAAACGGCGTGCTGACAACCACATTTGTTTGGTCAACCACGCCAATGGTTAATGCATAACTCTCTTGAACACCTTGCGGCAGGGCGGCTAGCTGACTGCTGTTGAGGACGTTTAACCCGCCATAGTGGGTTGTGCCTGTGACCGTGCTGCTGATGCCAAACGTGCCGTCGCCCCCCTCAATGCTAAACGTCAGCGGCGTTGTGTTGCCCGCTGGGTAATCCTCATCTGTGGCGGCAAGCTCGGCAAAAGTTGCGCCAATCGCCTGATCTGCATTCAGTGACAGCACAAGGGGATTGTTGGATGAGAACACAGGCAAATCGTTTTGATTGATCACCAAAATAGTAAATGTGCCAGTTTTGGCTTTGTAGACGCCGTTTGTGGTGACAGAGGCTTGAATGGTGACATCGTAGGTTGCATAGGTTTCGTAGTCAAG
>JBMZDF010000668.1:0-3109 GCA_049614105.1 Promineifilaceae bacterium (SeqCode) | reverse complement strand
AACAGGGCGTCGAGGCTGGGATCGGCCTGTAGGATTTCGGCCGATTTCCACAACGTATCCTCATGCACCTCACAATCTGCATCAAGAAAAAACAGATAGCGCCCTCTTGCGGCTTGCGCTCCCACGTTACGGGCGTGGGCAGGGCCAGCTTGTGGCGTGTTCAAAATAGTTGCGCCGTGTGATTGTGCCATTTCGGCCGAATCATCACACGACCCATCATCAACCACAATCAATTCCCAATCGGCAAAACGAGAGCGCCTCAGCGCCGCAAGGCAGACCGCAAATGCCGATCCCCCATTCAAAACAGGTATCACAACGGAAAACAACGGCTCATCATTCATCAAACAACCTTCAAAGCGGGCAATCAGTGATTTAGAGGGTTTTGTGGGCAAATAGCCACCGCCTAACTGACTGATTTGCCAATTTAACCCTGCCGTCTCAGCAATTAATGTTACAATTCTTTGCACAAGCAGCTTGTCTGTTAACCATCCGTTAGCACGACAAGAAAGGCATGTTAACACAGCCATGATCCCTCACAATAGTAGAGTGTTATAATCACGCCCATTGTGAGTGGCATCAACGCCTTTGCTCACTATGGAATTGGTTCGAGGAGAAACATGACAGCAGAAGCAGTCAAAGCTCAACCGCGCTCAACTACCGCATCAGGACGTGGCGGCATCTTTTCGGGGAGATCGGGGCGAGTCCTCAGAGAAAATCTAACCGCATATCTTTTTCTACTTCCCGCCTTACTAATCGTTTTCATCTATGGGATTTTCCCTATTTTGTTTGCAGGCTATGTCAGCCTCTACAAATGGCGCATTCGCCAAGGTGAATATCGGGGCATCGAAAACTATGTCACGGCAATGGGCGACCTTGCCTATGTCTTTTTCTTTGTCATCGCGCTGGCGCTCATCTATGTGGGCGCATCGACCGCATGGAAGGCGGTGAAGGATGGGCGCAGCAGCAACGTTGCCCCCATGTTCCCACTTATCTCGCTGATTCCTGGCGGGATTCTCGCCTACGGCATTTCGCAAATCATGTTGCGTTTCATCACCTATTTTGCGCAGGAACGCGCGATTGATGCGGGTGAGGCAGAAGTTTTGGGCAGTGTCTCAAATGGGTTTCTGTTTATTGTCGTGGGGGTTGTCGTCAATAATTTGGTCAACCGCTGGCAGCGTCAAACGACTGTGACCAAATCAAAGTATGCCGTTTTGCCTAATTTCGGGCTTGCGTCTTTGACCACGATGTTATCTATCGGGCTAGGCGTGATGATGGGATTCTTTACTTGGCGGGAGTTACAATCGGCCGAAAATGTCATCGAAGCCATCCCGCGTATTCAGTCAACCTTCCTTGGCATTGTCATTTTGATAGTCGGCTACTTCCTCTGGAGTTGGGGATCACAACAGACCTCAAACACCAAGCTGATCGGGTCTGTCCTAGGCGCGGTTGTCTTGATTGCAGGAGGCGTTTTCTTCATCATGAACTGGGAGAATTGGACCACAGGCGGCTCCGACGAGTTTTTCCTCTCGCTCCGAGTCACCATCTTTTACTCCCTCTTTACCGTTCCTTTCCAACTCGCTATCTCGCTTGGCCTCGCCTATCTGCTCTTCCAAAAAATTGCGGCAAAAGGGATGTTCCGTATCATCTACTTCATCCCCTACATTGCGCCAACGGTTGCAACCGCAGGAATCTTCCGCGTCATCTTTTCGCTGCGCGAAGAGGGCTTGGCAAACTGGGCGGTCGATTCGATATTCCAAGGGGCTGCGCTCAAATGGCTACAAGAATCCGCAGGTGCGGTGTCAGCCTTTGGCGAATCGCTTGGCATCGCAGGTGCAGAAAGCTGGACAATCGGCGGGCCTAGTCTGGCGCTCTTTGTCATCATCTTGTTCAATATCTGGGTTTTTGTTGGCTACGACACCGTTATCTTTCTAGCAGGTCTTGGCAACATTCCCAACACGCTTTACGAGGCGGGTAAAATCGACGGCGCAAACGGCTGGCAACTATTCCGCCACATCACCGTCCCCCTACTCTCGCCCACTGTCTACTTCCTGTCTGTCATCTCAGTCATTGGCACATTCAAGGCGTTTAACCACATTTGGGTGCTGCGTCAGCCTGAGGCACAGGGCACAGTTGACACCGCCAGTGTTTACTTCTTCTCAACCTTCTTGCGCCAAACGCGTTTTGGCTATTCAACTGCAATGGCAATGGTTTTGTTTGTCATTATCTTAATTTTGTTCCTCATTCAACAGCGCATGGCGTCACGGAGAGTGTTCTATGGATAACGAGCGCGTTGAATCAAACGATGTCAGTCGTTTCAGCCCTTGGACGATTGTGATGTACGTCGTCCTCATTTTCTATGCAGGTATTTCGCTGCTGCCGTTTCTAACCATGATCAGCGGCTCGTTGATGACCCAGACCGAAGCACGTAATTCACGACGACTTTTGCCTGCCAGCATCGACACCGTGACCGACATCACAGGTTGCATTGTCTACGCAAACGACACCTTTTTAGATGGCCGTGAAGAAGTTACCCGCCGCCGCTGGGTCATTGACATCTCGGATGAGGTTGCAACTGAACAACAATATCTTGGCACAAATTATTCTGCCAACTATATTGATCGGGATGTTATCCTGCGTGTGCCATTCTTTAGCAACTATTGCGCGGCTTGGTCTGGCGGTAACTTTGGCAAACTGATGGGCAACACAGTCAAAATCGTGTTGATCGGCGTGGCCGGCACGATGGTGTTCTCAACGCTGATGGCTTATGCGTTTGCGCGAATGGAATTTGCTGGCAAGGATGTCGTCTTTGCAATCATGCTCTCGACGCTGATGATTCCAGAGATTGTGACGAATTTGCCCAACTTTTTATTGGTGACGGAAATCGGCCGATTTTTCGGCTCGGATGGCTTAGTCATGCAGGAAGTCGGCCAAATCGGCAGCTTCTTTGGCGGCGCAGGACTCACCTACGGCGAATGGCTCGGCCTACAAGAAGGATTCTGTGGTGGCAAACAAAACTGTTGGATCAACAACTGGCCTGCCCTCACAATTCCGTTTATGGCACCCGCCGTTTCAATTTTCCTGTTGCGCCAACATTTCCAATCAATCCCTA
>JBMZDF010000667.1:0-3117 GCA_049614105.1 Promineifilaceae bacterium (SeqCode) | reverse complement strand
CAATGGGATGACTTAAAGATGGTGCTTAGTTGGGTGCGTGAAGGCTTGAATGTCTAAAATGATTGATTTTACTTCTGTTACATCTGTCCTCGATTCTAACTTTCCACATCATGAAGATGTTGAGAGTTGGCTCAATTTAAATATTAGACTGGAAGAAGAGTTAACTACCGCTTCGGCCTTGCTTGCACATCGAGGGTATTTAGGTTGCTTGTCATTTTCTCATTGGCATGAAGAAGAAACAGTTATTCGATTGTTGCCAAATACACCATTGGCCTTATGTCCAGTAGCAGCCGTATTTTCTAATTCAGTTGAAGGAGAAACAATTGCATCTCGAATTGGGCAATTTATTCCAGCACAGATGGTACGGAGAGAGCGAGGTATCGGGCGTGCGCGTCTCAAAAAGAAGTTGGAGGCTAAGTTTTTTGAGTTTGCTTCATCTTTCAATGAAGATGTAAGTGCCATAAAAAACGTATTGACTGCTGCTGACATTCTAGATCAAGAACCAAACAAAAGAAAAATCAATACGGGGCCGATGTGGGTAGCAATCGATCTAAATGATGAACTGTATCAAATGTTTGCTGGATTGTCGCAGAAGAAACGGCATGGTTTAGGCCAATGGGTTTCAACCATCATTACTGGTTCGCCGTCACCTGTTGATATGATTCTGCGCCGTTATGTTGTATACCATATCTTGTATAAAACGGGGGTGGATGTAACGGCTGCGGTTTGGGAACTCACGCTACGAGACATCGTATTTGATGTCTCGTTTTCGGTTGTGCTTAGTGGTTGGTTTGGAAATGGAGCATGGGATCGAGGCGCACTTGGTCAAGGTGTTTGCTGGCTGATGGAACAAGAACCTAAGGATATTCCAATCTCACCTATTTTATGGGAAGGAGTTAAACAGTTCGCTGCATCACCTAAAATCTATGATGGTTCATTACATTTGGAGTTTGCTCGTGAAATCGCGTCAGAAAATCCCGAATTAGCTTATACACATGCCTGTAACGCTGCTTGTCAATGGGTGCGTGCAACTCAAAAGATACCGATTGATGCGACTGTATTTGCCCATGAATTGGCTGTTGCTAATGATTGGGGAGATTTAGCAACTATCTTAGGATGGTCACGGGACATCTTTGGACGATGAAGGAAAACTTCAGTTAGTTATGTTGGTTGATTTTACTTCTGTTATAACCAGAAGCGATTAGATTTGCTCATGAATTAGCTGTATCAAGTCAATGGGATGACTTAAAGATGGTGCTTAGTTGGGTGCGTGAAGGCTTGAATGTCTGAAAAAGAAAGGAGTTATAGATGCTTTGTTTGTATCTTGCTGTACCGAAGGCGGGTAAAATAGGAGAATGGATCATCAACCAAAACGAAGCAACTTAATTCATGCAATTCTTGTTGGACGCTGCCCACGCTGTCGGCAGGGGCCTGTGTTTGCAACCTTTTGGCGCACACATGAAGATTGTAGCGTCTGCAACCTAGTATATGAACGGGAAGCAGGGTTCTTCCTGATGTCTATTTTCTTTGCCTATCTGCTAGACGGCGCGATTTTATTTCCGATAGGAATTGCGATGTTTCGAGCGGATGTCCCTGTGTTAACAAACATTTTGGTCGGGTTAGCTGTGTTGATTATTGTGACACCATTCTCCTATCGATATTCGCGCATTTTGTGGCTGCACGTGGATTGGATGCTCGATCCACGGCATAAAGAGGAAGAAGAGACTTAAACACGATAATCTTGCCTGCTGGTAAATTGGTCTGAGACACCAAGTTATCGAAATACCGCTTTCATTTTTGTTCCCAGAGTTTAAACATTAGTAGAAGATTAGATGGATCGGCCGTGGGAGGGTGAGATTGGTGGCATTTCGGCCGAAAAACACCAATCAGTAGTACGAAGGGTCAATTAGGTGTCTTTTTAGTGACATAAACGTGAACTTTGTGTTACATTTATCGCAATGGCACGTTGCTCACTCACAACAAGCCAATGTGTAAACAGATTTAACATCTTTAGATTGTGCTTTTTTAGCATTTCGGAGGAGAAAGATTATGAATAAATTTAATTTTAGAATCATCCTTTTTGGTTTGCTTATATTCGTATTGGCTGCTTGCTCAGACTCTGAAATTCTTGAAGTCCCCGTTGAGGTGACGAGGGAGGTTGCTATTGTTGAAACGGTTGTCATCGAACCTACAGTCGTGCCAATCCAACAAGGAGGGGATGTTGTTGAATCAACCTTCTCAGACATCAACACGCTGAACCCCGTTTTAGGAAATGACAACGCGTCCGCGACAAGTTACAACCGACTTTTTCTTGGTTTGTTAAAGCTTGAAGCGTTCACGGGGCGCGTTATTGGTGATGTGGCTAAAGATTGGACGGTGTCGGACGATGGACTAACCTACACCTTTAATCTGCACGACAATATCACGTGGTCAGACGGCATGCCGCTAACGGCACGTGACATCGTTTTCACCTATGACGCAATTAATCACGATGCGGTTGCATCCCCGCGTCGTTCTGGTTTTGATTCAGTGGCAAGCTGGACCGCACCTGATGACTATACACTCGAAGTGCAGCTTTCTAGTCTAGATTGTAGTGTGACAACGAACGGTCTGGGAACGGGTATTTTGCCTGCGCACGTTTACAACAATGATCCGGCAACTATCCCAGACAGCGATGAGAACTTGAGTCCGAGCGTTGTCTCAGGCCCGTTTGTTTTTGTTGAGTACATCCCTGATGATCGTGTTGTGCTGGCGGCAAACCCAAACTATTACAAGGGCAAGCCGAATATTGATACATGGACATACAAAGTTTATTCTGACCAATCGGCCGAATTAGCAGGCCTGTTAGCTGGCGAAGTTAATATAACGCGCCCCGTTGGCCCACAATTTGTCTCAGTTGTTGAAGGCGCAATTGCAAGTGGTGAGCCAATGCAAATGCGTAAATGGCTCACCAATGGATATACCTTTGTTGGGCTAAACCTTGCCAACCCAAACAATCCGCAAAACGGTTGGGACGATTTGGACGGTGACGGCAAATACACGGACGGTGAGCCACCGCTCGCGCAAGACCCACACCCGATTTTGGGCGACAAATTGGTGCGTCAGGCGATCAACACA
>JBMZDF010000666.1:0-3128 GCA_049614105.1 Promineifilaceae bacterium (SeqCode) | reverse complement strand
TTATTGGCATTTAGCCCTACCGTTTTTGTAGTTGAGCTAGAATGCAATCGCCCTGGTCTCGCTCTCTATCTTGCCCGTGGTTTGACATACTCGCTCTCGCTCCAGCTTGACAATATCTGCCATGATACAGCCATGGCGGATATTATATTTTGCATGCAAATGAATCTAAATTGGATTCAAATTAGATTCACAATGAGTCCATCTGAACCTGCATGCATTCATTTGCATTCTCCCCCTAAGATTGTTAGCAGAATAAATTATCGTGGATGCAATTGGATTCAATATAGGTGTAATTTAGATGCATATTGAATCCAATTGGACTCACGTATCAATATGATGGTGTTGCCAACTGTTGTACAAGTTGGGCTAATGCATCACTATTCCCCACGTTACCAGGAAAAATAACATAAGGTAGCGTGGGAAACAGGCTCTCGGCATCACACTGCCACACGGGAACGCCTGGCAGGATTTGCCCCGCAATACTGGCGCGTCGCAGTTTGAGCGCATCGGTAGCAATGTCGCTGGAGGTGATGCCCCCTTTGGCGACGAGATAACGGGGCGTTTGGGTGAGCGATTGGACGATTTGAACAAGGCTGTCAGAAATGATTCGGCCGATTTCCAACCCACTCCGCCCCATATGATCGGTCACAAGCGCACGACTCGTATAAACAATCACATCCTGATTCGCTCCGAGGGCAGCATCAGTTGCCGTGACAACGCGGGCAATTTCGGCCGAACGCGCCTCATCATCCAACAACACCGCCACCTGCACCACAACTGACACTATTTCTGTCTGCGCCAACAACGCCTCAATCTGCTGCGTCGTTTTTGGCACATACGAGCCGGCGACAATCAGGCCGCCGCCCGTAGCGGCCAGCCCCAGTGTTGCCGCCGTTAACAACGGTCGCGGAGCAAGCCCCGCGCGAACTGGTACAAACGAAGCGGCCGTTCGATAGATAAACCGTTTGCCAGCCGCTTCCGCTTGCAGCAAACCGAGCGTAAATATCTCAAGATCACACATTGTCACCGCATTGACGATCACAACCTGCCCATCTGCGACCTGTTGTAACTGCTCAAAAACGCGCTCAACGCCGCCTTGTCGAATTGTTGTGAGCGAGATAGATGTGATTGATTCGGCCGAAATCCGCCCCCTACTTTTTTCAACCACCCAGTCGCGTAAATTGGAGGCGCGATAGCCAAACGTGCCGTCTTTGGCAAACGGCGTTTCGCCAGCGGGGATGAGCGTATCCCCTTCCAAAACGTAATGGACGTCATCAATGGTGAGTCGTCCCCCTTCGAGGAAATAAGGAATAAGCAAACAACCGTCGTGTTGTCCTAATACCTCGATCAGCGCATCTGTTTCGGCCGGATAGTGACCGCGTAGCGTCGAGTCGCTGCGGCTGATGACGGCAACGGCACGCCCCGTTTGCTGGCTGGCGAGGAGTACATTTCGGCCGATTTCCAGCGTCAAACGGATCGCCGCCGCCTCAGACATACTGCGCGAATTGGTCAAAATGTAGAATGCAGGATGTTGTTGATTCAACGTCACACAGAGCGATTCGATCGACCATTCAGTTAGTACAGGAATATCGGCCACCGTTTGCGTGCCAGTCGGATCATCATCGAGAACGACAACCGTTCGGTTGCTGCCTGTAATATTTGCAGCAATTTCAGGCAAGCGGGAAATCGGTGATTCAGCGGGCAATGCCGCAAGCGTTGTGCTCGCTGAGAGAGCAATGGGGCGATTGTTTTTCATAGAATAGACCATTTTCAAACCCTAAGTTCTGCCACCATTATCCATCTCATAACCCATAAAGCAGGGTTGCCCAACGCCTAGCCCTTCGCTGGTGACAAACGATTCAAGCACGTGGTGGCGGTTCTCCGCCATGTCAAGGTCAACTGTCTACCTTATCCCGTCGCCAACAAAATTTGTTTCCACACGGCCGTTTCATCAAAAATTGTAAACTCGCGCCGCAGCCCCCATGCGCCAAATTCGGTGTGGGTAATGCCCATCACGTGGACGTCTGCGCCCGTTGGTCGGCCGAACATGCCCCAGCCGTCATGCTTGCCCGTCAGCGACCAGCGAATAGCGGCGCGAGGTGGCATGTTGGGATCGTTTCGGCCGATTTGGTGCGCGATCTGAAATTCGGCCGAAGGAAACGACGCCCGCAATCCCAGCCAGAAATTATCGACGGCCGCGTGTCCATGCGCTGTCACCCCGCCCGGATACGCTAGATGACAGGCGCGATCATATGCTGTGGGGATGATGCTAAATTCGGCCGACATCATGCGCGTCAACACATCTCCCAGCGTCGCCCCCCACTGATTCTGGTTGCCGCGCCCCTTGTACATTCCCATGATGTCCCGCGCTGGCGTTAGCGGTTGAGAGGCGTTTTCGATGCCGCCCTCATCCTCAATCTGCTGCCGCGCATACGCTGCTGGCGTTTGCCCCAATTGGCGCACAATCGCCCCCTGATCGCGCACTAGCCATTCATCCGCCACCAGATTTTCGGTGACATAACAATCAGCAATGGTGCGAAACACTAGCTTTTTGCCCGTTGCCGCACCCGCTACACCATCCCGCGCATGGGTCGCCAGTGATAAATTGCGGTGGGAGGACAAAAATCCCTTCTCATGACTGCCCGACCAAATCACATCCTCGCCAAGCAACACTCTGTCGGGAAACTCAGCCAGTGTAGACATCGTGTTGGCGATGCCTTCTTTGTTGCCCAGCCGCGCCCCCGCAGGCGAGCGCACGACAATATCTTTGTGATAGTGCCAATTCAGTGCGGCGATGTCGCGCCCTTCCCAAATTTGGGCGGTGCATTTGAGAATGTAGTCAGGTAAATCGCTGTATTCTTCGTTAAAGCTACGCATGGGTTTTCTCAATGAAGTATCAAGTAAAGAGGTGTATCGTGGGCCTCTTTCTGGTTCAATTGACGCCTATTCTACTTTATTGGGACAGATTTATTTGAAGGAAAATACCATTAGGGCGATTTCATACTAAATCATGACCGAGTGGTCTGATAGTTGGAAAGGTCTCATCCATACCGACCGCTTTCAACGGTTGTTTCTGACTCGCTCCTACGCTCCGC
Source organism: Promineifilaceae bacterium (SeqCode) (assembly GCA_049614105.1). GTDB lineage: Bacteria > Chloroflexota > Anaerolineae > Promineifilales > Promineifilaceae > CALECP01. The sequence continues at coordinate 33 of JBMZDF010000666.1, read as the reverse complement.
GTGGGAGTGTCTTTGCTTGCCGCTATGCGGCCT
>JBMZDF010000665.1:0-3138 GCA_049614105.1 Promineifilaceae bacterium (SeqCode) | reverse complement strand
GCTCAGGCTTCGGCTGGCTCAGGCTTCGGCTGGCTCAGCCACCGCTCTTTACTCAAATGAAACACACGCCTTTACTTTCAAGCACTTTTTGTGGCGCACTTAGTTGAGATCGAGCGCTCGTCGCATTGTGACCGACATCATGGATGGGTAGGGTTGTTGAAGGTTGTCTGCGATTTGGCTAAGGTGTTCCATATCGTGGTAGGGCCATTCGGCGATGAAGTCGCCTGCGGTGAATGTGCCATACTCGGTATGATTGGCCGTTTTTGCTAAGTCATCTGTTTTGAGTGAACGGATAAATTCGGCCGAAACTTTGCGCTGCGCCTTAAATGCCGCCATCAATGTTGTATAGGCCCAATTTCGATACTCTTTTTCCTTGATCGGGGCGGTTGGGCTAACAGGGACGATTTCTGGAACACCGATAGCGATCCGCTCTACACGTGTTCGGAAAGCGTCGCGATCAGCCTCAATTAGGTGGCCAATCACTTCTAATATAGACCATTCTTGTTGTGCAGGTCGTTGGCGCAAGAGCGCCTCAGGTTGATTATCTAATAATGCATGTAGAACAGCGGGAAACTGTTCAAGGGCGGTGGCAATACTGTCTAAGTTCATAAAAACTCCTGTGCGCCCACTTTACCCTATTTTAATGCATCTTCAACCCCTTTTTGTATAGTTGATCTATCGAGGCGTCCAAAGCGGACATTCGGCCGCTTTGGACATCTGCTGACTTTCCTACTTTTCGGCAACTAACTTGACAAAGTACTCATGAAAGCGCGTGTCGTTTGTTAGCTCAGGGTGGAAAGAGGTCGCAAGCATGTTGCCCTGCTGCGCGGCAACCAGCGAGCCGTCAGGGAGTGTCGCAATGACTTCTGCACCGTTATGTGTTGCAATCAATTTTGGCGCACGGATGAAGATCGCGCTGAAGGGCGTGCCGTTTGTGCCGATGGCTGGCACGTCCAAGCCAATCTCAAAGCTGTCAACCTGACGCCCAAACGCATTACGCTCCACTTCGATGTCCATTACGCCAAGCAGCGGCTGATCGATGCCAATCTCCTTTGCCATGAAGATCATGCCGGCACAGGTTCCCCACATGGGCTTTTCACTGGCAAACTGGCGCAGTGGTTCCATAAGGTCATACATAACGGCGAGTTTGCCGATTGTCGTGCTTTCGCCGCCAGGAATGATTAGCCCATCTACGTCGGCGAGCTGTTCTGGCAAGCGGATTTCAACTGCTTCAACGCCAATCTGGTTGAGTAGGGTGATATGTTCGAGGAATGCGCCTTGGAGCGCGAGAACGCCAATTTTCATAAGCTTATTTGTTTCCATCAAGGAAAATTTCTGTACCGCACGCTTCGCAGTGAATGACGTTTTTACCGCCAAGCGTGAGTTTGTTGTTGCAGGTTGGGCAGATCGAGTGTTCGCGTAGATGTACGGCATCGGCCGAATACACTTTCTCTTCCTTCCAATTGATGTAGCCAGCAAATCGCAGGCTGTCAACCGCCTGATAAATCCACTGTTGGAGCAGTTCACGCGGAACGTTTAATTCCTGCTGTAATTCATCAAGATAAACCGTGCCACGCGCCGCCACAATTTGTCGAAGCTGTCGCTGCCGAACCCCATACTTTTTTGAGGTGTACACACGTTGGAATTTAGGTTCGCGTTTGATGTCAACCTCATCATTGTTTGCAGACAGCTCAATTAGCAGCGCGTCAAGTTCGTCAACGGCAATGCCTAGCTCATAGCTCAAATCAGCATATTCAGCCTCGCCGTCACGTTGGGCCAGCAACAAGGGTAGGGAGGCGGCGGCATTTGTTTGCAGCGCTATCTTTGCACGACCATAAGACCGAATGGTGAAGTAGACCAAGAGACAGAAAATAGGCATGTACATGCAGGAAACTATCGCGGCCGACCCTTCCCAACTGGTTGTGTCATCTGAAACCATCTCTGGATCGAGTGCGCCTGAGATCAGAAGGAGTACGATTGCCAGCCCAAACAAGATTGTGCTGCCTAACGCTAGCGCGACCTTGGGATGTGCCGCATTAGAACGCCAAGAGCCAATCAACATGGCGAAAGAGGCCAGCGGCAAAACACCGCATGCTTGCGCACCTGTAAAAGCAACGATGATGTCACGAGCAGGGGCGGGAACGGCGAGTGCGCAGGCAGAAACGCTGCCGATGGCGAGAATGCCAAGCCCGACCAAGAAAGGTGTACGTGCTTTGTCTGTAGGAATCCAGAGGTTTGGTTTTACTGATATGAAAGACTGCATGGGGTTCACTTGTGGACAATGTCTTTCATGATTGAGTGTTTAGGTTACACGCCACTTTGGCTAAACTTGCAAAGTGACTGAGGATCTCAACCCTGCTCTTTATCTGGCAATAAAGACACATGTCGATTTGATGATATTGAATGCGCCATGTTGGCTAAGCATTGTGTCGAAGTAGGCGCGAGCGTCTACAAGTGTATCATCGGTGAGGGCCTTTTGCACTGGTCCAATGGAGGTTGCATAGGCGACAAGTGGGTCAAAATCGGTGACGGCGAGCGAGTCGTTGAAGTGATTGAGGCTGACCGTGTCGAATTGTTTGGCAAGATGCGCTGCGCCTGTTTCGAGCCGAAAACTGATCAGCGGCCATTCGTAGTCAGTTGTTGCGGTCGGCGGTACAAGGATGCGGCGAAACTGTTTTAGTTCACGCATGTGGTCTTCGCCATTTGTGGCGGCGAATAGGGTTCCCGTTGGTTTGAGCACGCGCCGCATTTCGGCTAGTGACTGTGCGATGTCGGGAACGTGATAGAGCATGTGGTTGGCGGTCACGATGTCGAAGCTGTTGTCTTCGTAGGGGATGTTCATCACATCGATAACGCGGAAAGTGAGGTTGATTTCGGCCGAAATCAGCCGCTCCTCCGCCTCCGCCACCATCCCTGGCGACACATCGCTAAACACCACCTCAACCCCGCTTGGAACCCGATCAAGATTTGACTCCCACACCATGCCCGGTCCACCGCCACACACAAGCACGCGCTGATTAGGCTGCAACTCGTAATGGTCAAACAGCCAGTGAAACCATGAAATTGGACTGGTGCTGTACCGTGCATGTAAATTCCCACGCGAACGCAGGTTGTTGGACGTGTTGTACTGACCTTTGA
>JBMZDF010000664.1:0-3153 GCA_049614105.1 Promineifilaceae bacterium (SeqCode) | reverse complement strand
GGATGGGGGATAAAGTTGGATTGATGACCTTTGCGGATAATGTGCAGGGGTATCTTCGGCCGAAACAAGGGCGCGGACAATTCTACCGCATGCTCGAAACGCTTTACGCCGTTGAAGCACAACCCGTCGAGCCAGACTACGCGACCAGCCTCAGCTATCTCAGCCGCAAACAGCGCAAACGCGCCCTCACCGTTATCTTCACCGATTTGAGCGGCGGCATGAGCATGGATCTGCTCGTTGCTAACGTGATTGTGCTTGCCAAACGCAGCCTGCCGCTGGTTGTCACCATTAGCGATCCTGATATTGTGGAAGCGAGCGAACAATCGCCAACTGATTCGCTCAGTGTTTATCAACAATCGGCCGCTGCCAGCCTGCTTGAAGAACGCAAACTTGCCCTCGAAACGCTCCATCGCTACGGCGTTCACACGCTGGACGTGCCTGCCAACAAGCTATCGCTCGGTGTCATCCAGCGTTATCTTGATATTAAACAAAAAATGTTGTTGTGAGGCGCAAGATGAATTGTTGCGCCTCACAGTTTCCCTGTCTAAATACTCAAACGACGGAATACAAACGATGGAATGTTCATGATAATGAGCATAACCCAACGCCAGCGCCCTGGAACATAAATCACCTGACGCTTCTTTTTGACTGCGCTCACAATTTGCTGAGCCGCATCTGAGGGTTGAATCACCCAAAATGTTTTGGCCGCGTTTTCGAGCAGCGGCGTATCGACAAACCCTGGTTTAACGGTTGTAACGGTTACGCCCTGTTTATCTAGGCGGTTGCGCAACGATTCTAAATAGACGTTGAGCGCCCCTTTGCTGGTGTGGTAGCCGGGGAATGCGGAACGCCCACGATCACCTGCAACCGAGGAGATACCGACAATCTGGCCTGTTTTGGCACGGCTAAAACGTAGGGCTGCTTGATTGAGCCATGCCATCGCACCCAGCAGATTGATCTCAATCATCTGTCGATCTTTGTCAAAATTGTATTCGTCGGGCGCAACGATTGGCTGCACGCCTGCGACATAGACAACTAGGTCAAGCCCGTCTAAATCGCGTGTGATTTGGTTGAACAGCGTGGGGACCGCGTCATAGTCAGTCACATCATGCACATAGGCACGTGCCTGTTCAAGCCCTGCACAAAGTGTATTTAACTTATCCTCGCGACGCGCCAACGCTGCGACGCGGTATCCTTGCTGAGCTAGCTCAGTCACGATGGCAGCACCAATTCCAGAGGATGCGCCGATTACAATTGCTTTTTTTGTTCCGTCTAAAGGTCTACTTGCTGAAAACGCCATATTAATTCCTTGAGCGCAGGATTTTATCACGTTTCAGGGCTGATTGGGTTAACAACAAAGAAGGGATGATGTGGTTTAGATTCGGCCGAATTGCCAAACACCTACATCATCACAAACACATAACTTTCACTTGTCTGTGTCAGACATTCGATCACGCCAATTCGACTGCGCCCATGCCCATCGTTGTACGATACCCAACGCCACAATAGGCTGCAAGCTGAACCAGCATGGAAAACCCACAAACATAGGTTTGATTCGCTTGTTCTTTGGACGCCACCCCTAGCGTCACATCCCCGACAAACCCATATGATGAAAGGTGTCTGTTTAACGGCATCTGCACCGTTTTTATCTGGTGTCGCTTCACAAACACGTTGCGCTCGCACCAAGCTAGCCAATCTGCTGGAAGGGGATGTGTCGTTCCATATTTCTGCCACACATGAAATGGGCGTTGGAAAATGTTAGCGGGAATGGGCAACGGCAAATAGCCCGTTCCCTGTCGAAATACGGTGGGTGTCACAAACCGCAGCTTGGCAATGCCGTTGGGCATTAGGTTGGTTGTTGGGTTGAATTGTGTGCTTGTGAAGCTGTCAAATTGCAGAGGATGACGGCCTAAACGCAGTAAATACTCTGTTTCGTAAATCGCTTGCCAAACATTTTCAAGCAGTTGTGAGGTTTTGGTTTCGAGTGCGTTGAATTGAATGGTTGTTAGGCGGTTTTGTTTGTATTTCGGCCGAATAACGAACGGCTTGGGCGCATTTTCCCCATGCAAACGTTCTGCCTCGTAAGGGTCTGCAAGACGCAATGCATGAAAAAATAAACCGTGCAGCCCAAACCCTGTCACATAGTCACGATGAATCATGTTGGTTGTCGGGTCGATTGTCAGCGAAATTTGTTTCATACTCACTCGATTGGAATCACAGGGATCGTAAAGAGATCAAACTTGGTCAAGTTATACGTGTCTAAGAAGTAACGACGCGCAATTTCGTTAGGTTGCAAACGGCTGACCGCTTTGAGGGTTGTCTCTTGTTCAACATGTTGCTCGTAATCAGGATCTGGGATTAAGGTGTGGAACAGTTCGGGGACATGTGCATATTGTGCAGCAAACAAGGTCAAGACGCTCATGCTTTTACGACCTGCCGCCAACGAAAGCAGCACACGTCGATTTGGATAGTGCTGGCGCACGCTTTTGATCGTTTGTATAAGCGCATCACGGTATGTCATGCAGTTTTGCTCTGAGTCTACATCCGCAAGATTTGAAATCGGCCGAGCCTCGAACCCAATTGACCTCATATCGCAAAGCTGTCGCAAGATGCTTACCCCTTTACAAATGATTGTATCTTTTTCAGGGTATATCACTCTCAAACGAGAGATTTTCCAACCTGCTTGCCGAGTCAACAAGGTGTACATTTGGGTTGCCACCATAGGCGATTGGCCTAGAGGGACAATCAAGACGCCTTTTTTCGCATGCAAGGCAGATACAGATTTGTGAGCAGGGTGGTCTTCACGATATAACTGCCCACCCGCAATGAATTTCTCATACTTTACCGTGAGCTTTGTAGCAACGTCATGTAGCGTAAGACGTGCCACAACGACCTTGTTATCTTGAATGTAATAAAAAGGGCGCTCTTGGGTCTGGCCGCGTTTAACACCGATACAGTCTGTTTTTAGGCCTTTATACTTCCCGTGGGTGACTTTTTCTAACTGTTGCGGATCGCGCATGGCGTTAAAACAGTTAATGAACAGTTCTTGGAGGTTGGAATCCATAGCATGAAACTCATCCCATGCGGCTTGTGACAAAAACACCTCGCGCAATTTATTATATTCGCCTTGGATAGCAGACCTGAAGAAATCGC
>JBMZDF010000663.1:0-3154 GCA_049614105.1 Promineifilaceae bacterium (SeqCode) | reverse complement strand
GGATGTTGAGCCGCGTGCGCTAAACGCGGTTGCTGACAGCCCCCTACCTCTCCTGCTGCCGCGCCTCGTAATAAGCCTCAACAGCATCTGAGATTGCCCGCGTCGCTTGGTAGTCGGGATCTTCAAACAGGGCCTCAACGGCGGCCGTACTGCGACGCTCCACAGGCCAATCAGGGCAGTTGGCAAAGCGCAGCGCAAGACGTGAGGCCATCGCAGCCGCGTCCTGCAATTCGCGCACCGTCACTTTGTCTAAGGTGTCGTAGCGTGTGTGACCATATCCACGACCACCCGTTCCTTTTGGCACTGATTCAAGTCCACCTGTTGGCACACCTTTGAGCAAAAACGGGTAGTGGTCTGAGAAGGCGCTCACGGACTGGGCGACATCAAAATCAAGTGCCATCTCAGACTGCCAGCCTTTCACCAGCGCAACAATGGGGTCCCATTCATTGATGATAACCCCTTTATTTTTAACAGAGCCAGCACCATCCATATTGAAATAGAATCGCAGATTGTCAAGCGCCTTGTCGTGCGTTTCGGCATGATAGCGCGACCCAAGCAGCCCGATCTCCTCAACACCCCAAAGCGCAAAACGCACGGTGCAGTCCATTTCGCCTGCGTGTTTCGCCATAATACGTGCAGCTTCCAAAACGGCCGCCGCACCAGAGGCAGGGTCTTGCGCCCCCTGCGAAATATCATGCCCATCATAGTGCGAGCCAAGCATTACGACTTCTTTGCCCGTACCAGGCAAATCACCAATCACGTTCCACGAAACAGCATCGAAACTATAGTCATCGCTCTTGATGCGAATGGTGACCTCGCCATGTCGTTTGACAAGGCGCGAGAGGAAACTGCCGTCTTCATAGGAAACAGAGATTCCAGGGATTGCCGCCTCGCCTGCGCCATCAAGCGCAATGCCACCCGTTGCAGGGCCATAGGCAGGGTAATGGTTCATAAAAATGAACGCCGTCGCCCCAGCAAGCAGGCTGCGCCCATATTTTTCGCTGCGATGGATCCAGCGTTTGCCACCTTTGGGATAGGTTTTGCTGTTTGCCATCACAATCTTGCCCTCGATCTCGGCCGCGAGGGTTTCAAAATCGTCAGTTGCCCCATCACCTAAATCGATCAAGGTTGCTTCGAGGTCGCAAGGGGGCGAATGGGGCAAGGAAATACAGGGGATCGTTTTTTGGATCGGGCTGGTGATTTCAAGTGTTGTTGTGCCGCGATGCCATGCAACGTAGGGAAATTCTTCGAGATGGACGTTTTGCAGGCCATACTCAATTAGTTTATCGCGCATAAATTCGGCCGATAATCGCTCCCCCTCCGTCCCGCCAAAACGCGACCCGTACACATCACAAAGCGTTGTCAACACATCCATCGACTCATTCGACGTGTAGCAATCACCCGTCATCTTCTGATCAATTTCTAAATAGCTGTTTGTTGTCATTTGATTCCTTGAAGAAGGCAGATCGGTTGGTCAATCTTTCAGCATTCCAACTAAGCAACGCCAAAATTGACCCACTAACTCACCGCCACGTTGCACCCAAAACGCGCATCCAGTTCGCGTGGGCTACCTGCACAATGTCTGCTTCGCTAAAACCGTGTTCGCGAAATGCTTGTAAAATACGGGGCTGGCCTGTCACGTCAATCAAGTCGTTGGGCATCATCGCACCGTCAAAGTCGGAGCCAAGCGCCACGTGATCAATGCCAATGCGCTCAGCGATATAAGCCGCATGGCGCACAATTTCCGTCACCGATGTTTCTAAATAAGCGCGGCCGTCCGCCCGCAAAAAGCCTGTGTGATAGACAATACCAACCACGCCGTTGCTTTCCTTGATCGCGTCAAGCTGCGCATCGAGCAGGTTGCGCGGCGAATTTGCCATCGCGTGTGCGCCAGAGTGGGTGCAAACTAGCGGCGCATCGCTCAACGCGGCCACATCCCAAAACCCTTTTAGATTGAGATGCGACATGTCAATCAGAATCCCCAATTCGTTACACGCCTTGACCAATCGTTTGCCTGCATCGGTCAAACCATTCCCCGTGTCTGGGTCAGCCGGAAATGCAAAAGGAACGCCATCGCCAAAAATAGTCGGACGGCTCCACACAGGCCCCAAAGAGCGCAATCCCGCCTCGTACATCACATAAAGCGCGTCAAGATCGGCATCAATCGACTCAGCCCCTTCAATATGCACGATGATGGCAAAAATGCCGTTGGCAAAACAATGTCGCAGTTCGGCAAGCGTTCGCACAATTCTGATTTGCCCGTTTGATGCCGCTTCCCATTGCAACAGGCGTTTGAACATAGCCAACGTCACCTTGAGCGACGTCGCTTGTTCAATCATCGGCGGCAACGGTATTGCATAATGCGCTTGTTCTGATTCGTCATCATCGCCCATGCCGGGGAAGCCGCTTGAATCTTTTGCGGGGGGCTTAAACTCGTTAGGCGTATAGATGGCAAAAAATCCGCCACCCAGCCCGCCTTCGCGTGCGCGTGGTAAATCGATGTGCCCGATGGTGTTGCGTTCAAAAAATGAGTGGCGTGGGAGGCCCAGTCGTTCCTCAGCGTAGAAACGCAGGACTGTATCATTGTGTCCGTCAAGAATTAGAGGGTTGCGGAGGGTGTTTTGCATAAGGTTTGCACGACTCCTATAAATTGAGTTGGGTACGAAGCGCAATAATTGTACATCACAATCGGTTTGTCTGGATTTACCAAAGAGGGAATTTCGGCCGAATCTAGTAAAACACCTATTTGCGTTCTATCAGGAGAAATTTCGTGCAGACTAAAACTAAATGGTTTCGGCCGATCACACAATTCGCCAGTGCCTTCCTACTCACTACCATTCTCAGTTGGATCGCCCCATACCTTGTTTGGGGCAATTTGGATCTTCTAGCCGAAAGAATTTCTGACCCAAACGAGCATCAATTTTTTACTGAGCGGTTTTTATCATCTTAACTTTTCTCTGGCTATTGCTGCGCCTCCTAGATCAATATCTCGAATTATTCTTCCTGACTCTCTCTCAGAAAATAGCTTGAAAGCGTAGACCTAGCTGAGACTGGTCAAGTGAGTCACAAAAAGTTTCGATCCATAAACCTCAGAGGTTTATTGTCGTCTACTCTGGTTTGTGCATAAAAACCTCTGAGGTTTTCGTCAATGACT
>JBMZDF010000662.1:0-3154 GCA_049614105.1 Promineifilaceae bacterium (SeqCode) | reverse complement strand
AAACCACAGGGGGTAAGACAAAGCATGTTTAGACATGCTTTTGATTTGAGCAGGGGTCCACCATCCTGCCATTAACTAAACTATCTATTGATTTAATACGAGTGCGGCAAGTCGCTCGCCAGCGAAAACCTTGCGGACGCCCTCAGGAATAATCAAAAAGCCGTTCGCCTTCACAAGCGAACTAATCATATGTGAGCCTTGCGCACCTGTTGGCTGCGCAAGCCATTGATCGCCATCTTGACTCAAGATAACTCGAATATAACTTTCGCGCCCGTCGGAAGTCATCGCCTCTTGCAACGTCGCGGTGACGCGCAAATGATCGAGAATCGTATGCCCCATCATTTTGAGCAGGGCAGGACGCGCAAAGCGATCAAACGAGAGCATTGACGAAACAGGATTGCCCGGCAACCCCGCATAAGGAACGCCCTGATATTTGCCAAAAGCTAGCGGCTTGCCTGGGCGCATACGCACACGCCAAAAGTTGACATCCCCTTCGCTATCAAGCACCGCTTTGACGACATCGTATGCGCCAACAGAAACGCCTGCCGAGCTGATAAACATATCAACCCCAGCATCAAGCCCTGCTTGGAGCTTGCTGCGCACATCTTCCTCAGTGTCACCTGCGATACCGAGCCGCAGCGGAATCGCACCGATGGCGGCAACCTGTGCCGCTTGAGCATAGCCGTTGCTGTTGCGAATTTTGCCCGGAGCGAGCGGTTGATCAACTTCGACTAGTTCGTCACCAGTCGCGAGGATGCCCACAACGGGGCGACGAACCACCTTGACGCGGCTCACGCCGAGCGATGCCATGATGCTGATCTCTTGCGGTCGGATGATGTGGCCTGCTTGCAGGATGGTTGCGCCTGTGGCGATGTCGTCTGCTTTCGGCCGAATATAATCTCCAACACCAACCGCACGATAAATCTCCACCTGCTCAGGCAGCGGGCGCTCACGATTTTTCCAGCCCTCGTTTGTATCCTCAACTGGAATCACGGCGGTTGCGCCTGCGGGAATCGGTGCGCCTGTCATGATGCGGGCGGCTTGCCCTGCGACGAGCGTGAGATCGGGCCATGTGCCCGCCGCGATGTCGCCAACAACTTGCAGGGTAACAGGGGTTTCGCGGGTGGCAGATTGAGAATCGGCCGAAAGCAACACATACCCGTCCATTGCCGAATTGTCGAAGGATGGCAAATCATTCTGCGCGACAACCACACTCGCCAACACGCGGCCGAGTGCATCGAGCAAATCAACCGTCTCTGAGTCTAAAATAGAAACGGTCGCCAACACACGTGCTAGCGCTTCGGCGACCGTCAAATCTTGCTTGCTTTTCATGCTGTTAAGGCCATCTGTAAATAATAGTGATCCAAAACCCTACATCATTTCTAATCTGCGAGAAGCGAAAACAACAACATTTAAGTCTTTGGAGCAGCTAAACGGCCGTCTAGCTCCAAAAGTTCAGCCTCTGCCTGCATTGCGGCCAACACGTTGCCAATATGCTCCCACAATTCGAGCTTACCACCAAAACATTCGCGGCTGAAATCTTCGGTGACTTCCATCACGTGAGGGCGTTCAACCCCTGCGGCAAAGTTACGCGCCTTCCATTTTTTCTTGACCGATTTAATTTTGACTTCGCGAATATCTTTTGATGGTCGCACCAACGTGGAGGCCACAATTAAGCCTGTGATCTCGTCGCAGGCCAACAACGCAAAGTCGATCGGCTTTTCACGCAGTACGCCCGTTCCTGCTTCATAATGAGACAATACCGTGCGGATAATATCTTCATCCCAGCCGCGCTCGCGCAAAATTTTCGAGCCTTCAATCGGATGGCGATCTAAATCCGAATGCACTTCCCAATCAAAATCATGCACGATACCAACCGCTTCCCAATAATCAGGGTCGCCGCCTAGTTTCTCTGCATACCATTTCATCGCCGCACCCACAGACAGCATATGCCGCCGCAAGCCGTTATCCTGCACAAATTCCTGAACAATTTCCCAAGCTTGATCTCTTAACATTATTTTCTATTGTGGTAAGTGTCTTACACTTTTAACGTGGCACTTTCCACTTATGGCTTCACAGTTTCGCGGCCTATTTCGCCCCGCAGTCACAACCGCCGCCTTCATGTTTCGTGCAGCCGCCAGCCGCCTTCTCTTTGAGAATCTGGAGTTCTTCCAGCGGTTCAAGTTCGTGGCGGAATACTTCGATCCGTTCGCCACTGTTTAGCACTTGAACCAGAACCGAATCACGCAAAACGCGCACATCTAAAACACGGGCCTCACCATGTGGCGTGCCGATCACCTTTTTGCGACGAGGCAGCTTTTTCTTTGCTTCGACGTACTGTTCATATTCATATACCAGACAACAGCGCAAGCGCCCGCACATGCCCGTAATTTCATTTGGGCTGAGCGAAATACCTTGCTCTTTTGCCATGCGAATTGAGACAGGGCTAAATTCTGTCAAGAACGTGGAGCAGCAGCGGGGGCCACCACAAGCGCCATAACCGCCCAGAATTTTCGCCACATCACGGGGGCCAATTAGCTGCATTTCAACGCGCGTACGTAACGTTGTCCCCATCACACGCTTTAACTCATTGAGGTTCATCTTGCGATTTTCAGTTGTGTAGAAAATCGTGATCCAAGCGCCATCAAAACTGTATTCAGCTTTGATAAACTTAACTTCTTTGAGTTTGAGATGATATGCTTTTTCGCGGCAGGTGATAAGTGCGTCTAGGTTTTTAGCATCCCAAATTTGCTGAAGCACAAGGTCACGCGGTGTGGCTAGACGCTCAATTACACGCATCCCTCGGCGGCGTGTGACCGCTTCAGGCTTCACAAAGGTGACAACTTGCCCCAGTTGCCGCCCACGCTTTGTCTCAACGACCACACGATCGTTAACTTCAAGCGTTTCAAGTGCGCCGACCTTGAAATGGTATTGCTTACCAAGCTTCTGAAAACGAACCCCCACAACGTCGCTGCGCGTTTGCTCAACACGAGGAGCGGGTGGCGGTGTTTTGAGGAGTAATGTCATAAAGTGTTACCTCTGACCCCAGGGTCAGTTGTTGTAAAAATAATCGAGAATGTAGTGTAGCGGATTCGGGGGGGTTGTCCAATTTACATGACCAGTCAATGAACTGGACCACTTTTGATGTTGCGCG
>JBMZDF010000661.1:0-3157 GCA_049614105.1 Promineifilaceae bacterium (SeqCode) | reverse complement strand
CTCACCAGCCAGCTTGGAACCGCCGCCATCCTCTATTTTGGCGGTCGCCAAATCATCAACGAGACGCTCACCATCGGTGAGTGGCAAGCGTTCAACTTGTACCTTGTGCTGCTGTTTTTCCCAATGGGTCAGCTTGGTTTTATCGTTGGTGTCGTTGCCCAAGCCAGCGCCAGCGCAAAGCGTATCTTCGAGATTCTCGACACACAAAATGATGTGGAGGAAAAGGCGGGGGCGATCGTACTGCCGCCCATTTCAGGCCATGTTGCGTTTAATGACGTCAGCTTTCGCTACTTTTCTAGCAGCGAGGATGTGTTGAGCACGTTGAATTTTTCGGCCGAACCTGGCGAAACAATCGCCCTGCTGGGTATGACGGGCAGCGGCAAATCGACCGTTATCAACCTCATTCCCCGCTTTTACGATGTGAACCAAGGCAGCATCACCATTGACGGCAACGATATTCGCGATGTCACCATTGAGAGCCTGCGCGAGCAAATTGGCCTTGTTCTACAAGAGACAACCCTGTTCACAGGCACAATCCGCGACAATATCGCCTTCGGCCGACCCGATGCCACCCAAACAGAAGTTGAAGCCGCCGCCATCGCCGCCGCTGCCCACGACTTCATCACAGGGTTTCCACAAGGATATGACACGCCCGTTGGCGAACGCGGATCAACGCTTAGCGGCGGACAAAAACAGCGGATCGCCATTGCCCGCGCCCTGCTGCTCAATCCGCAAATTCTGATTATGGATGATTCAACCAGCGCAGTCGATTTTGAAACAGAATATCGTATCCAGCAGGCGCTTGATGGCCTAATGAAAGGGCGCACCAGTTTCGTCATCGCTCAGCGCATCAGCACCGTGCTCAGCGCCGACCAAATTCTTATTCTCGACAAAGGCAAAATCGTCGCCAACGGCACACATGCCAACCTGCTAGAGCATAGCCCCATCTATGCCGAAATTTATCATTCGCAGTTGAGCACCTAAAATGAATGTGACCCTTAAAACAACCTTATCAGGATGCGGGGCTGAGTTCTCTCCTTCATCCTTCATCTTTCGTCCTTATTCCCAAAGGAGTCACCATGTTTGATCGTCAAGCTCGAATATTTAGTCAGGAAATCGTTAAAACCCGCAGCACAAGCCAAACGTTGACTCGCTTTTGGCAGTACTTTCGCGAATACAATCTGGCCCTGATTTTGATCGCGCTGTCTATGATCGTAACGGTTTCGCTGCAAGCGGCTGCACCGATTTTGATAGGCGAAGCGGCCGATTGTTATCTTGCAATTGATGAAACAAATTTTGCAGAGAGTTGTTTACTTTTCGACACACCGCCGCAAAATTCGGCCGAACGTCTACAAGGTTTGGGCGGGCTGGTAATTGTAATCGCCCTGCTTTTTAGCACCAGCTCAGCACTTACCGCACTGCAATTCTTCCACTTTGCACAGGTCGGCTATAAAGTTCTGCACAAGATACGACTCGACGTCTTCCATCACGTCCATCGCCTTTCGCTTGGCTATTTCAGCAAGCACAGCACGGGCGATACAATGAGCCGTCTAACTAACGATGTCGACACGATCGTGCAAATGATCGGCTTCCCACTGCTCTCAACCGTTCAAAGCTTGCTGCTCATTATCATCATCGTTATTGTGATGTTGCGCACCAACCTGCCCTACGGCTTACTCTCGCTAGCCATTTTGCCAATCACCATTTTGTCTATCCAATGGTTCAGCAATCAGGCGCGTAAAGCGTTTCGGGTTGCACGTAAGGAGATTGGTGAGGTAAATGCCGATCTGCAAGAAAATATCGCAGCCGTGCGTGAAGTACAAGCATTTAGTCGTGAAGATGAAAATATCGAGCAGTTTCGCGCACAAAACGCCTCCAATCGTGATGCCAACGTGCGTGCGCAGGTTTTCTCAACGGCGCTCGCCCCAATCGTTGAAGCACTCGGCTATATCAATATCGCCCTCATTGTTGGCGTTGGCGGCTATGCCATCCTCAACGAGGGCGACTTTTTTGGCACAACCGTCACCGCAGGCACAATCATTTCGTTCCTGATCCTGTCGCAACGCTTCCAACAGCCTGTGCAGCAGGTCGCAACGCTGTGGGCAAACGTTCAAAGCGCCCTCGCAGGTGGCGAACGTATTTTTGACTTTATCGACACCCAACCAGAGCTAGCGGATGCTGACAAGGCGCAAGAGATGGCTGAAATCAACGGGCATGTTTTGTTCAAAGATGTTTGGATGGAATATTTGGCTGGCGAACCAGTTTTGCAAGGGGTGACGGTTGAGGCCCAGCCTGGCGAAACAATCGCCATTGTGGGGCCAACAGGCGCAGGCAAAACGTCGATTATCAACCTGCTGCCGCGCTTCTACGACACGCTCAAAGGGTCTGTCAATATCGATGGAGTTGATGTTCGTAACGTGACGCGCAAAAGTTTACGCGACCAAATCGGCATCGTGCTGCAAGACACCTTCCTGTTTAGCGACACCGTCATGAACAACATCCGCTATGGTCGTCCCGACGCCACCGACGAGGATGTGATCGCCGCCGCCAAGCTGGCGCGTGCTGACACCTTTGTTGATCGGTTAGAAAATGGGTACAACACCGTTTTGGGCGAACGTGGGTCAGGGTTGAGCCAAGGGCAACGTCAGTTACTTGCCATTGCCCGCGTCGCGCTGATGAACCCTCGCATTCTCATTCTGGATGAGGCGACCAGCAGCGTCGACACACGCACCGAGCGTGAAATCCAAACGGCACTTGATCGCCTGCTCAAAGGACGCACCAGTTTCGTCGTCGCGCACCGTCTTAGCACCATTCGCAACGCCGATCAGGTTATCGTTCTCAAAGATGGCCTCGTTATCGAGCGCGGCTCCCATGATGTGTTGATGGAAGAAAGCGGCTTCTACTATGATTTATACATGAGTCAGTTTAAGCGCAGTGCAGGTGGGGAGACGGTGAAGGGAAAATCGGCCGAATAAGATCAACAGGGTCACCAATAAAGCCCCTTGAAAGCGACCCTTTCTTCCTTTTCTGTAGCAGATTCAAGCCCGATTGTAGGGCTCAAGATCACGATATTGGTAAAAAATTTAGAATGCAATTTCTCTGCCTCTCCGTGGCCTATTCTCTACCAAAAAAGGTTCGCAGGCGGCAGGGCGTAGGA
>JBMZDF010000660.1:0-3167 GCA_049614105.1 Promineifilaceae bacterium (SeqCode) | reverse complement strand
GACTGAGCTTGCCGAAGTCGAAGCAGCGTGTCGCTCAGGCTTCGGCAGGCTCAGCCACCGCTCTTTACTCGAACGAAATACATCCGTTTGTTTATCGCTCACAATTTCCCGTCTAGTAGCGAGAAAAATAGCGCGTTAGCTGCTGTGCTGCCTTTTCTGGCAGGCCAAAGCTCTCAATTTCCGCCTTTAGCTGTGCTTTGCTACCATAGCCACACACATACCCATTCATTCGTGCCGCTGCCGTCGAGTCGATCACGTTGCCAAATTCAGGATACATTGCGTTCAATGCGCCAATTAACTGCGGCTGTGATTGCAAGCTGTACTTTTGGTGATAATCCTCGGCCAGATAAAATGTGCCTGCTGACTCAATCCCCGTGTAGATCGTTTGGCCGAGTTCACGCGCGTATTGGTCACGGGTTGCGTTTGCAATTTCGCGTTGTTCCTCGTTGTGGAAGAAAATGGCGGATCGATATTGTTTGCTCCACGATTGGCGTATCGGCCGATGTCCGCGCCAAAATGCCCACAGAATCGTCTCGTAATCAATCAGCGTTGGATCATACTCAATCTGCAACGCTTCCGTATGATCGCCCATCCGTCGATAGGTCGGGCCGTTTGTTGTTCCGCCCGTATAGCCCACACGTGTCCGAATCACGCCTGACATACTCCCGAACTGGGAGTCTGGTCCCCAGAATCAGCCCATCGCAAACGTTGCGGTGGCTAGCTGGTTGGGAACATTCCGATCGATGATTGGCGTAGGGAGTTTAACTGCGCTTTTTTGCCTGAAAAACATGTTCAGCACCTCACAAAATAGATAACTTTATAGTTGAGAACAGTATAGCAATCAACTGTCACAAGCACCTTAACAGCAGCTTACCAGTTTATTACAGTGCTTGGGCTTTAGCGTGGGATGAAACGCACGTGCTCCCCGTCTATTGGAATAAGATGGATTCCCACCTTCGTGGGAATGACAGTCTTTGGCACTTTACTGAGGTGACAAGAGTCGAAGATGGTGTCTAACTTTGCCGAATGGTGTTAATAGTCAGAAGTTGAAAGGTTTCAGTACTCACAAGAGTCGAAGGTGGTGTCTAACGAACATGCACATATGTGATGGCGGTCGCGCCTCCGTTTCAGTACTCACAAGAGTCGAAGGTAGTGTCTAACTGTGCTCTTGACAGCGTTCAAGATTGCTAAATTTGGTTTCAATACTCACAAGAGTCAAAGGTGGTGTCTAACTTGGACGTACGTCGGCGCTGGATACATTTTCATGCTGTTTCAGTACTCACAAGAGTCGAAGATGGTGTCTAACGTCTGGCTCGGAAGTCGATTCTGATTCGGTGATTCTGTTTCAGTACTCACAAGAGTCGAAGATGGTGTCTAACGCGCAAGGTCGAATTGCATTACACCGACAACACAAGGTTTCAGTACTCACAAGAGTCGAAGATGGTGTCTAACTGGATGATGCAACCAAAGGCTTGCTTGACGGTCATGTGTTTCAGTACTCACAAGAGTCGAAGATGGTGTCTAACCGCAGTCTATTTACCCCATTTTACCTGAGTTAAAAGATAAACCAACCCAAAAACGTCGCTTAGAGCGCATTCTCGCAGGTCAAAATTGTTGGTGTCTGTCTCTTTCATCACAAATTTAGTCTGTTCGTTCGCAAACCGTTTTTTGCACCAAAAGGGGCTTGATTTGCGAACGGGGTTATATTGCTTGTGGCTCTTTAAGAATTCGCGAGGAACACTCACTGAATCCTGCCCTTCTGAGAAAGATTAGGTGAGGGCGTTGCCAACCCCTTAAAACCCTTGGCATAGAGCAATGGGTCACTGTTGGTTGGTTTTGCTTTCTGCATAGTACCCCTTTCCTACCTCTAAAAAAACATACGAAAAATTCACTTGTTTATAAGTATACATGCCAAAATCGGTATGTTATAGTCGATTTACAAGGCTGCCCCTGTCCCTATTATCCTTTCATTTGGGTGGCCTCAAACAGCTTGCGGGTTGGAGCCTTCCCCAAATTTAGACGCGGTTACAGACGCTTTTTGATGATGCAATGTAGCGCCGATTAAGTCACGGATCAACTGTTAAAGTCGTCAACCCAAAATAGAACCATTCATAGGAGAGCCGTTATGGATCGGCCGATGTCCCCAGACGCTTCAAAACCCGCCCCACGCTTGCCCCAGCCCAAAAAGCCCTTTCATGAGACGACCAAGGGCCGCTTAACTATTTTTGGGATCGTCGCTGTTTTAATCAGCACCATTATCACATTCAACATTGGCGTCAATGCCTCCTCAAATACCGATTGCGATGCGTTTGGTACAGGTAGCATTGATGATTTTGGTACGCTCAACGTGCCTTTCACCTGTACTCAAGGAACGCTTGCTGATTCATCCCCAGCCCCATCTCAAACTGTCTACTTTGGCGTTTGCGACTCAGGTAGTGTGGCAAATGATGACCTGTTCAATATGACTTTCAACGGCAGCGTTGTTAGCTCTAACCGCTATGATAACAACCGCGAACTTGTCACCATTGGAACCGCGTCGGTCGCCATTGGCGCAAACACCGCCGTCGTTCAGAGCATCAGTTCAAACGCCACGCCGCCCGCAACCTATGGCTATGGTCTGTCCACCAGCTACAATGCAATTGTCAATTTTCTACAGCAATATTGCGGCAGCGACATTCTCAATCCAGCGGTCACCGCCTCTAGCGATTGCGTCGAAATTGTTCCAGTTCGCACGGAAGGGGTTGCACCAACAAACGGGACGCTTAAATTGATGGTTCAGTATGGCTCGGCCAATCGTCCAGAGGGCTATACGCTTGGACATTGGACATTACAAGCAGGTCAATTCCTCAACAACGCCCCTGTTCACGTGCCTGCACCACAATTTGCTCGCCTTTGGTGGCAACCAGAATGGAGCGAAGAATGGTATTTACTTCCCTCGCAATATTGGCACA
The DNA here is from genome assembly GCA_049614105.1 of Promineifilaceae bacterium (SeqCode). Taxonomy (GTDB): domain Bacteria; phylum Chloroflexota; class Anaerolineae; order Promineifilales; family Promineifilaceae; genus CALECP01. The sequence continues at coordinate 216 of JBMZDF010000660.1, read as the reverse complement.
ATGACGGCACGATTGGCAGCGAATATGGCGCATCATGCAGCAATCAGGCGCTCCCGTCCTACCACACCGCATTTAACAAGGCAATTCCAGCCTCACAGGTTCCAATTTTGAACCGTTAAGTTAGATCACAAGTAATGATTGACGAAGAATTATCCAGCTTCTCTAACGGAGACGCGCCAGCGGCGACGTCTCTACCAGAGACAACAACCTGTAGAG
>JBMZDF010000659.1:0-3175 GCA_049614105.1 Promineifilaceae bacterium (SeqCode) | reverse complement strand
AAACCTCTGATGTTTATTGATCTGAACTTTTTGTGATCTGCTTATGAACCGCTTTTTATTTTATAAATTTAGAACGTTTGCTGTTTACGATAGATTATGAGCAAGCAGAATTTGATGGTAGCCCCTGTTATGCAATTAGAAGTCTCTGCTGCATCGTTTGATAGACAAGGTGAGATTGATCGTCTGATCGAACGTGCGCGTGAGTTGCGGCATAAAGACGTGGCTCAGGCAGTTGCATTGAGCCAGCGAGCCTATGAAGAGTCAAGCGTCATAGGTTATTTGTCTGGACAAGGATATAGCCTGCGAAACTTGGCGCACGGGTATATTTTGCGTGGCAACTACGAATCGGCGCTCATGCGCGGGTTAGAGGGTGTGCAGCTATTTGAGAAACTGGCGGATTTGCAAGGGCTGGCCCAGATGTCGAACGTGGTCAGCCGCATTCAGTGGGAGCTTGGCGATTATTTAGAGGCGTTGAAGTTTACACTGCGCTTTCTGGATTTGGCGAAAGCGCTTGATGATGTGGGCATGCAGGCGGATGCGCTCAACAATCTAGCTGGCATCTATCATCAGCTTGGTCAGCTTGAACGCGCCCTAGGCATCGTAAAGCAAGCACTGGAACTACATCGGGCGACAGGCAAGCTGCGCGGGCAGTTCTTTTCACTCAATAATATTGCCCTGTTGAACCACCAAACGGGCCGTGCTAAGGAGGCACTTGAGGCGGGACATGCCTGCGTGCGGATGGCGAATAAGGCGAATTCGGCCGTCTACAAGTGCAAAATATTTGACACCTTGGGCATCATCTATACTGACTCAGGCAAATATGATCAGGCACTTGCCTACTTGATGAAGGGTGACAAACTGGCTGGTGAGCATGATCTCAAACGAGATCAGCTACATGCGAGATTGAATATCGGCCGAATTTATCATCAGCTCAAACGCCCCAATGACGCCCTGCATTATTTGACGCTTGCGCTTGCCAGTGCGGAAACGCTCGATACGAAACAACCAACGGCCGACCTCCACAAAATCTTATCAGAAGTCTATGAAAGCTGTGGTCAACTTGGGCCAGCATTGAGCCATCACAAAAGATTCCACGAACTGCATATCACGCTCTTTAACGAACAAAGTGATCATAAATTGAAGCAGCTTGAAGTCCGACATCGTACCGAGTCCGCACGCAAGGAAGCTGAAATTTATCGACAGCGCAGCGCCGAGCTTGAAATCGCGAATGATCAGGCGGAACGTGCGCGACAGGACGCGGAAACAGCAAGTCAGGCCAAGAGCGAATTTTTGTCGAATATGAGCCACGAACTGCGCACACCACTCAACGGCATTTTAGGGTATGCACAAATTTTAGATCGAGACGAACGCTTACTCGCCGAACAAGCTGATGCGGTTCGGGTCATCCGACAGAGTGGCGAACACCTGTTGCTGTTGATTAACGATATTTTGGACATTGCCAAAATCGAAGCGCGGAAAGTCGAGTTGCGACCAGACAAATTTGTTCTGCCAACGTTCCTAAACGGTGTGGCAAATATTATTCAGATGCGTGCTTGTCAAAAGCGGATTGACTTTCGGGTTGAAATGTCACAATTGCCCCAGCACGTGATCGCAGATGAAAAGCGTTTGCGACAAGTGCTGCTTAATTTGCTGGGGAACGCCGTTAAATTTACCCGTCATGGGCAGGTTGTTTTGCGTGTGCAGCATGTTGAATCGCTGCGGCATGTGCATGATACAGCGAACGGGATTGAAAAACTGTACAGCACCCGTGATGAGGCGCGGCTGCGCTTTGAGGTGGAAGACACAGGTTGTGGGGTTGCTTCGGCCGATTTGGCACGTATCTTCTTGCCTTTTGAACAGGTTGGGGGCCTCCATCTGCGGGCAGAGGGAACGGGGTTGGGGCTTGCTATTAGTCAGCAGCTTGTTGGCCTGATGGGTGGAAAAATCGATGTTGAAAGCCGGCTTGGAAAAGGAAGCAGCTTTTCATTTGAAATTTTATTGCCCGTGTCTGGTTCCGAACAGTACAACGAGTCTTGGGAAGCTGAGCCTATGTCACTGGACGAACCGCGCCTCACGCTACCGTCAGAGAGCGATTTGACGGAGTTGGAAGCGTTAGTCTTGCTGGGTGATTTTAGTGCGATTGAAGTGATGTGTGATGCACTTGCGGCGCAAGATACAGCGTTACAGCCGTTTGCAGAACAAATGCGATTTTTGGCGCATAATTTTGAAGAGGAGGCAATTTGGGTGCTTTTGGCAGAAGGTGGTTGTGGGGTGGAAGAGATTTCGGCCGAACCTTCCTCTCATCCATCCATCCCGAAGTAAATGCTTGTGGTTCGGCCGAAATCCCCTCTTCAACCTGTGCCTCTACAGATCTACGCAAATGCGTAGCCAGATTTTCCCACAAAACGGACTACCGTCAACTTAATTTTCAAATACAACCAAATCTAAACTTGCCGTCCTTGTTTGTTAACCATTCTTGCAAACGCGATGGATGATTGACGTTCAATACATCCGCACAATTGTTAATTGCCCCCAAATCAAGCGCCTATCTGGTCAACCTCCCTGAATCGCGTATCATTAGCAAAAACATTTCTTCCTAGAGGAACGCATGACAGAAAAAATTGGTTTTATCGGCTTGGGGATTATGGGACGTGGCATGACCCACAACCTGCTTAACGCAGGGTTTGACGTTACCGTCTGGAATCGTACAGGCAGCCGCATGACAGAATTTGTTGATGCGGGCGCAAAAGCGGCTGGCTCACCACGTGACGTGGCTGAGACCTGCGACATTATCCTAATTTGCGTGAGCAACACAGATGATGTGTGGCAGGTGCTCAACGGCGAACACGGTGTCCTAGTTGGGTTGAGCGCGGGCAAGCTGATCATTGATCATAGCACCATTAGCCCAGACGAGACGCGCAAAATGGCGGCGCAAGCTAATTCGCGCGGCGTACAATACCTCGATGCACCGATCAGCGGCGGCAGCGAAGGCGCGGCTAAAGGCACGCTCAGCATTATGATTGGGGGGGCGGCAGATCAAGTTGAACGGGCGCGTCCTTACCTTGAGGCAATGGGCAAAACAATTACGCATGTTGGGGGTCAAGGGGACGGACAAACAGTTAAGTTGGTCAATCAAATTTTGGTTGTTATTAATCAATGGGCTGTTTCAGAGGCG
>JBMZDF010000658.1:0-3177 GCA_049614105.1 Promineifilaceae bacterium (SeqCode) | reverse complement strand
ATTGCGTTTGGCATTGTCGCGTTCTTTACGGGCGGGGTCTGATGATGAGGTTGTGTTAAAACGCTGCCTGATTGATCAAAGTGATGTGGAATACGCTTTGCCTGCCACGATTGGTGACTACACGGATTTTTATGCCTCAATTCACCATGCGATGAATATTGGTCGCTTATTTCGCCCGGGCGCTGGCCTTTTTAGACGGTGTGGTGACACAGCTTGGCCCACTGCGAACGCAGCTACAGGCAGCGCGTGAAGACGCACGCGCACAGCTTGGGCGTGGGCAGAAAGCGATTGAGCGTTCGCACGAGGCGTTTGAGCAGGGGGCGCAGGCGTTTAACTTTTGGGGCTTGCGCAAAAAGCCGCTGCAAGAGGTGCGGCGTCGTTACACAGAGCAGAACCGCCGTTATCAACAGCAGGTGCTAGAGCAGGGCATCGCGACGCAGGGCTTGGCGCTGTTGGAAGCGATCGAAATGCGTGCGCAGCGAATGAGCGGCTTGATCAATGGGCTGAAGGCGAATCTTGAGCAGATTTCAAATGATGCGGATCGGGATGCGGAGGTTTTGCTGACTAATTGGCGGCCGAATCACGTGACGGAAGAAATTATTGACGATCCGAGCAGCGTCGAGCGGTTTTATCAACGCTATATCAACGAGACGGCAAGCAATGAAGCGCGTGAGTTGGCGGCTGGGCATTCGTTGAGCCATTGGCTGCATGAACTGTATGCGGCTTCAGATTCGGCCGAACAGACCTCCCTCACCCGCGCAATCGAAAAATGGATGCGTGACTATGCATTTGAACGCTTTAGTCGCATTGAACAGGACGAAACGGTTGAGAAACAGATTCAGGATTTGTACACCAACGACCGAGATCGACGCAATCGCCTGCAATCATTAATCAGTAAAGGCGCACCGTTTTGCAACTACGAAACAACCTCGGCCGGACAAGGCAGCGATGACCTCGACCAAATTTTGGTTGTGGGCGTGCGCGATAAGAACACCTCCATTTTTTCAGGGGTACAGTTGACCAATGCCTCGCTTGTGTCCACCTTTGATAATTTCCGCATTTCGGTGCTGTACACCAAGCATGGACTGCCTTTGTACGGGTTGCGACAATATGCGACCTACAAGAAACATTTTACAAACCAGATGGCGCGTTCGCGAGCGGGTGCTGTGCCGCTGTTTGGCTTCAAGTCGGTGCAGCTTGAGATGACGGTGCGGACTTGGTACACGCAGGCGGAAGCGTTTGGCGTGATTCGGCGGCAAGGATCGTCGGGCTACATTTTGACCGTTGGCGAAGATGAAACGCACCGACTGGGCGAAGGGTTGCGACAGTCGCTAGAGAAAATGGTCAGCGACCATTCGCTGCATCAGCCGATGCGTAAGGCGATTGCGGCTTGGCTGGAGCAGAATTCGCATGAACAAGCGATGGAAGCGTTGACCGCCTACATGAACGCAGAACGTCGGACACCGATGCCCCTGCATGATGAACTGGTGATGATTGCGCAAAGTGAATATGACAGACATGCGCGGCTGGCGCGTGCATAAGTGCGCCACAAAAAGTGTTTGAAAGTAAAGCTGCAAGTGGCGCTTTGCAAAAACGGCTCATTAGTCTGACAAGTGGCTAATTGTTTAACCGTTTTTGCAGTCAAAGACTTTTTATTAACTACTTAAGATGGCGACCAAGCAAACAACTAATAATTATCAGTTAATTGCTAGTTATTAATTGTTTGTTTTCGGTTTTGTATTGGGAGTTTGAACTATGGCACTACAAGTTAGCAATGCTCTGATTGTCGCGTTGGGCGGCGTTGGGTATCAGATGGCGAAGAAGTTTGCGACGCAGTTGGAGACGCGACATCCTGAGATGGCGTTTCCAACGATTCGCATGTTGCCGATCCTTGAGGAGACGCCACAGCAGGCGGCGACGCGCTCGTTGCCAAGTTTGGGGGTGGCTGTTCGGCCGAATGACCCACAGCTACGCCGCATCGCTGAGCATCTGTTCCCGCAGCGAAAATTCCCAGATAGCCAAACCGAAATGGCGCGGCAGTTATCAACCTTTGCGCGTCCACGTGGGCAAATCGCGATGCACCATCATATCTACTCGATTACAGAGCGGATTCGTGAGGCGCGGCGCGAGATGTTCAACACCTCGGCGATTGATGCCCTGAGCCAGCAAGATATGAAGGTTGCCAATGATCGACGCATCCAAGTGTATGTCGTCGGGTCGCTGGCCGATGCATTTATGAGCGGGATGGTAGTTGATATTCCGTACATTGTGCAGCACGTGATTAAAGAAGCGGCTCCCGAGGATATGTTCGTCAACATCAACATGGTGCTGGCGATGCCGGGCTTTAAGGGCGACGTGCGCGAACGGCAGGGGAGCGGTGCGGTGCGCGATTTGGCCCGTCTGCGGATGGAAGCGCAAACGGATGTGAATGCCTCTGCAACCGCTGCACTGCGTGAAATTGACTACTATTTGAGCCATACGCACAGCTACAGCCGCCAATTTAGCAAATATCTGAAAATTAATACGCCGCATAACCCTTTGGGTGAAGGGCGTTTGTACGTGCTGGAGCCGACAAACGAGCAGGAAAAAACGATTGATGATGTGAATGCGTTAACGTCGATGGTGGCCGAGTGGCTTTATCACGTGACCTGTACCTCGGTGCGCGAACAGTTTGATACGCCGCAAATTTTGGAGCCGGGCAAAAGTTATTCGAGTTTTGGCTATTCAAGTCTGAGCGTGCCGATTGGCAAATGGATCGAGCGCGTGCGGATTCGTCAAGAAATTGATCTGTTGTCTGAGATGCTTTCGGCCGATTCTGTCGAAGAAAAAATCGACATCACAACCGCGCGTTCTCAACTCCACATCACCGATCGTGAACTCAAAGAGGCGCTGACTGACAAAACGCAGTTTAACGATTTGCGCCTACAGGCTGTCGCCTTCCGCAACGTACCGCTTGCATGGTCACAACAATTTTTGGCGCGGGTGCAGAGCCGTTACTCTGATCTGATGACCAAAAGCCTGCCCGAGACGCGTGGCGATATTCATTATCGCAAGCGTCAGTTAGCAAGCAAAAAAGGGGAGTTAGAGTACAACTTGGTCGATGGGCTTGAGCAATACGTGCTGAACTTGCTGGACGATCCGCACGGCGGCATTATCAAGGCGCACATGTTTTTGGAG
>JBMZDF010000657.1:0-3181 GCA_049614105.1 Promineifilaceae bacterium (SeqCode) | reverse complement strand
TATTGGCATTTAGTCCTACCGTTTTTGTAGTTGAGCTAGAATGCAATCGCCCTGCTTACGTCTATAGGTAATCGCTTCTATGCTTGCCGACGTTGTGCATAAGCAGTCAATTGTGCTTTGAGTTCGTTCAGTGAAGAACCTGTCTGTAATGCTTTGTGCATCATTTGGGCTGCGGTTTCGGGGGCGTTGCCACCGATGGGTGGGTCAGAATCGAGGTTGGTGGGGAAAGAGTACCCTTCGGCCGTTGAAGCGATTGTGTCATGAATCATGCGCTCACCGATTGTGCCGTTGGCAATCCGTGCCTGTAATGCGGGGTAGACTGCCTCGATCATGGTTGTGCGGTTGATTGTTTCCATTGTTCGGCCGAAAGCGCTGCTAATCTGCACCAAATTTGCAATCCGATCGGTCTCTGTCGTGTTTGTTCCTGCGCCATGGAACAATGCGGGACTAAAGAACACCCCATCACCGAGCTTGAACGGAATTTGTACCTTGTGCTCATCAAAATAGGCCGCAAATTCAGGGTCGCGAAACGCCAAATAACCGGGGGCATATTGTTGCGAGTAAGGCAAGAAAAGCGTTGGCCCTTTTTCAAGTGGCGTGTCGCCATGAACAACTGCACCCTGTAACGTCAGATATTGTGACATCGTTTGGGCGTGTGCTGGGTATTGTGCAATGGTGGCGCGAGATTGGAAGCCGAGGTGATAATCGCGATGGGCTGATTGGGCTGCGTTGCCCGGCTTGACGTTGTTCATCTGGGCTGACATCTGATAGTTGGGTCCCAGCCACGCTTGGCAAGCAATTGCTAGAATGGGGTTGCTGTAGTAGTCGATAAACAGATCGGGGTCGTAGACGCACGCTTTTTGCAGCGAATTCCAGATGCGCTCGTTGTTACCAAAGTGGTCACCTTTGCCTGCGGATGCTGCTTTTTCGGCCGAAACGATCGCCCGAAACACATCGGTACTCTTTTCAATGATGTTTGTATCCGCATACATTTTGCTGACGGCAAACACGCCCGGCCCTGTATTCAAGCAACGAGTCAACTCTGCCCGCAGCACAGCCTCTTGCGCTGGGTCTGCAAGCATGTCACGCATGGCGTCGCCATCATAAATAACGATATTCTTTTCGACCGCCATCGCACAAGGATAATCAGATAGGTGTGTTGTCTGCTTGCACAGTGCATCAAATTCTTTAAGATCAAGCATTGATTTGTCAAAATAAGCAGGAAGCATCGTATTATTCTCCAAGAGATTGAGTTTTGAGCTGACCATGCAGCTCGGCTTGGCGAAGAATAAGATATTGTTGTGATAATGTCAACAAAAAATGTTTTATTCGCAACAAAAATTGCATCATTGCCACAATAATGCAATTGTGAATCTGGCGTCTACAGGATAACTATTGACTGAAGTACAAACATTGGCACGCGGTTTACACATTTTGGAACTGCTGGCCGAAACTGAATTAGGGCTGACGACAACTGAACTGGCTACAAAATTGCAGGTGGACAAAGGTGGTATGTCGCGTCTGATGCATACCTTGGTCAACTATCGTTTTGCGGAACGAGATGAGAAAACGCGCCGCTACCATTTAGGAATGCGGGTGCAGGAGCTAGGCAGACAAGCAGGGCAGCATGCTTCGCTGCGCGAACTCTCCACGCCATATTTGCAACAGCTTGGAGCCGCAACGGGCGAAAATGCACACGTTGCCGTTTACGCGCCTCCGCAGGCGCTCATAATCGCTGATGTGCCGTCAACCGCGTCGCTGCGTGTGGTGGGCGAGGTGGGGCGTCGTACACCGCTGCACTGTTCGGCTATCGGTAAATGTTTGCTTGCATTTTGCGAGATTCCGCTGCCAGATACGTACACGCGCTTTACAAAACGTACCTTGACGGATGCCGTGCAGCTTTCACACGCTTTAGAAGACGTGCGCCACAAGCGTTATGCGGTTGATGATGAAGAATTGACGTTGGGCGTGCGAGGAATCGCAACCTCTATTCGTAATCGTGAAGGGCGCACGATTGCAACGATGGGGTTGTCTGGGCCATCGGTGCGATTGACCCATGAGACAATTCCCCAGCTAGCACGGTTGCTTATTGATGTGGCTCAAGGTGTTTCGGCCGAATTGGGCTACACAAGTTAACTTCAAACACTGTTTGCCGCGAGAACGCTTGTTATGGCTGGCTCCCCTCAACAAGCACCGTTAAGTCAGCATAGTTGATTAGACGATGTGTATATAAATCGTACAGGCAGATTCTAGTTTCTCCCGCAACAATGTCGTTTTCGCTGAGCCAATAGGTCATCAGGCCAAGGTACTCATCGATGGAGGGGGCTGCAAGCGCCCATTTATCTGGGCCAAATGCGCTGTAGCCGTTGAATGTGGGGACGTTTGTTTCGGCCGAAATAAACATCGCACCAATCGCCGTAAACATCTGCTCATGCCCATACTGCTGTAGCATATGTTCCTTACTCACGTCATCCTGATAGAAAACGCCAAACGCATCACAATGCGCCTGGATTGCGGCCGAGATTTCTTCAGATGGTTGGTGATAATGGTCAAACTTGGCAGCCTTCCGATTCCAAGGGATAGGCGTTTTCTGCAAAGAAACATTGACCGATTGGTACACCATGAGGCTTCCCAACACAAACAAAAGAATCAATTCAGGTCTGATAGACCATTGAGCAGAAGGTGTTTCACTTGTGCTGACAGCGGTTGTTGCGCCCACACCCGTTGTTGAGAATAGTAAGGCTAAACTAATCAGCGTAAGCGGTGGAATCGAAAAATTAATACGAGAAATGTCTCTGACGGATTGTAATGGGGGTAGAAAAGCAACCAGCCCACGCCACGGGTTGATAATGACATCTGTCATGAACCAAATAAACGTGGCGATAGCTAGAAATGCCGCAAAGGGGAGCATAATCTGCCAAGTGACATACGGTTGAGACGGCTTTTTGCCTCGGACATACGACACCATAACAAGAATCAGCGTTAAGATGAAAAAGGTTATGAGCGGTTGATGGCTCTCTATGACATGGGTGAAAGGTCTGTAGCCCGTTTTAGTAAACAGTGCCATGCCCCTGTTGGCGTTGGGAGCATAGACCCAAACAAATAGACCGAAACTCGGAACCCACCCCAGCAGGGTAAACAATGCATCTTTCAAATATACGCGACCGTTGAAGCCTGCAAA
>JBMZDF010000656.1:244-3197 GCA_049614105.1 Promineifilaceae bacterium (SeqCode) | reverse complement strand
AAGCTTTCAGCATAGGCGATTGCGTTTTCGGTCGTAGCACCTGCGCCAAACGCATTGGCCCAACCGATGACGCCGACAACGATATCATCGCCTGCATCTGCTGGTTTGATGTCTGCCCAATTTTCCGAGACAAATTCAACAAAGCCAGCGAATTGGTCAGAGTAGATGGGCGCTGCACCAAAGGTATAACCATCTGCTGGGTTGTAGAATGCGTCTGCATTGAGACCTGCCGCCAAGTTAGGAATTTTATCCTCAACCACACGGTCTTTCAGTGCGATGGTTGCACCAGAGCCATAGGTGAACAACATGACTGGTTTTGGATCGGCCGCGCGGAACTGCTCATAACAAGCGACTTCCATTTCTGGGTTGTAGTTTGTTTCGCAGAACTCAACCACAACTTCAGCCCCACAGATGCCGCCGTTGTCATTGATGTAGTTGACGATGTCTATCGTCGCCAGCGCGAATCCATCACCGAGAATAGACGCAAGTGGCCCTTCACGACCTGCCTGCTGGTGCAGAACGATCTCTTGTCCACTCATGTCGTGCATACATTCTTCTTCGGCCGATGCCATTACATCACCCATCATCGCGCCTTCGCCCATATTGATGTCGAGTACATGGGTTTCTAAGTCATAGGTGAAGGTGACGATGCTGTCAGCATCGAGGGTGAACACGTAGTTGTCGCCATCGGCCGCGCCGTCAATGCCATAGTTTTCAGTCCACGCACCATCATGCGCCACTTTAACTTCGTAATTGCCAGCAGGGATGTCGAATGTACCCACGTAAGTGCCATCGCCATTGTCAGCCAATGCGGTGTCTGTACAATCTGGTGCCCATTCACAATCGAAGCCAGCGGCCGATTGCCATGAGCCAGGAATGTTAATCATGCCAACCGCTGCACCACCGATGAGCGCACGAACCTGTGTTGCACCGTTGGTCAAGGCGTCTGAGGCCTCTGATTCGCCGCTGAGGATGAGCGTGAACGCATCGCCCCACGATCCCCAAACAGACCCCATTTCTGGAATAGCCGGCATGGGCTGAGCATCAACCCCCGCCTCGTTAAATGCAACGAGATCGGCATCATCCTGTGTGATTGCTGTGAAGGCTGACGGGCGGTTGCCTGAGTCGGCTAACGCCTGCATCACATCGGCCGTTGCCACAAACTCCGTGAGGAAAGTTTGTGCTAGCAGTACATTATCGCTTAGTGCGTTGACGGCGAAGCCCTGAACGCCAAGGAACGGTGCGCCGCCGTCTGGGAAGCCTGCAATGCCATAGTTGACACCAGACTCGCGCAGGCGGTCAAGCGCCCACGGGCCAGCCATCAGGAATGGAATTTCGCCCGTTTCAAATTGAAGGTGGGCGGTGTCCCAATCGGTGCTGTTGCTGATCAGGCCTGCTTCGATATTTTCAGCAAGGAAATCACCTGCTGCAATCATCCCTTCGCTGTCGATTCCAACATCTTCTGGGTTGTAGTTCCCTGCGCTGTCTCGGCCGAAAACATAGCCGCCAAACGCAGTTTGCAACGGATACATATCATAGGTTGTGCCTGTCAGAGCGAGCGCATAGGTCGCATCGCCGCTGTCTATCATTGCGCTACCCATGTCCATTGCGTCAGCCCATGTTGTTGGAACTGACTCAACCATGTCCGCATTGTAGAAGAAGGCTAGATTTTCAACTGCATAAGGCATACCCACAAGCTCGCCTTCATAGGTGAACGCGCTGATTGCGGTGCTAAGGAATTCGCCTTCACGGCCACCCATATCAAGTGGCGCAAGCAAGCCTGATGCATAGAAGCCACCGATGCGATCATGCGCCAGAATCAGAATATCTGGGCCTTCGCCAGCGGGGGCTGCAATCGGAAACTGGTCGTTGATGTCTGGCACTTGCTGCACATCAAGGCCAATGCCGTATTCGCTTTGGAAACCTTCGGCTAATTCGGCAAGAATCGGTGCGCGTGTATCGTCTGCCCAGATAACAATGGTGTCAGAAAACGTTTCGGCCTCTTCTTCCATCGCTTCTTCAGTGGCCGCTTCTTCTTCGACAACTGCAACTTCTTCCTCAGGCGCAGCTTCTTCTTCAGCCACTGGCGCGTCTGTCGGCTCAGGGGCTGGCTGTTCAGGGCTGCCACAGGCAACAAGTGCCGCTAGCAAAATAATTAAAACAAAATGCTTTATCCAACTAAGTTTCATAAATCCTTCTCCGTGCAGCGTATGTCTGCATTGGTGTAGCAACAAGTGCATGCGTCGAAACTTGTTGCTACATGACTTTGGCTATCAAGGGTATTTGATGTAGCCAAATGGAAAACAACTTGAAAAATTAAGAATATCGCCAGTTAGCGTGCAAAGGGTCTAAGTCGCCAGGATGCTTTGAGCAATGTCCAGCGGTAAGCTAGCCCGCGTGGCTCGAAGATTAGGAAGGTGATGAGGACGAGGCCGAAGAAAATCGGCCGAAAACTACTCAGCAACTGGGCTGACTGATCTGGAAAAGTATGAGCCAACAGCTCCCCTATCCAGATCGCCACATCATCAAGCAAAATAATCGTGATCGCCCCGAAATAAGGGCCAAGCCGCGTGCCAAGCCCCCCGATCACCAACATGCCCAAGAAAAAGATGGAGTCTTGTAAGCTGTAACCAAATTCGGTTCCGACGCCACGCTGGTAGTGTGCTTTGAGCGCACCCGCAACCCCTGCAAACGCGGCTGCGAGGAAAAACGCACGCAGTTTGTAGTTGAACAAATTGACGCCCAGCAGTTCGGCCGCCAAGTCATTATCTCGAATAGAGATGAAGGCGCGTCCTAACTTTGTGCGGGTGACGTTGTTTGAGATAACGGTGGTAATTAGAAGAACGGTAAACGAAATCAGAAAATAGTTGACGGGTTCCTTAAAATTGATGCCAAATAGCTGAGGTGAAGCCGCCTCAATTGCACCGTTTGCACCGCCTAGATAATCTTTCCA
>JBMZDF010000656.1:0-234 GCA_049614105.1 Promineifilaceae bacterium (SeqCode) | reverse complement strand
CATCCAAGGGATGATAAACTGCGCCGCAAGCGTTGCCATCGCTAGATAGAATCCCTTGACTCGCAAGGACGGCAGTCCAAAGAGGAGGCCGATCAAGCCTGTTGAAATTGCGGCAAGCGGCACAGTTGCCCAAATGGGTAACCCCCAGGTGCCCATCATGAGCGCTGAAGAGTAGCCCCCGACCAGCATAAAACTCGCTTGCCCCATCGAGATTTGCCCAGCAAGTCCTGTCAA
>JBMZDF010000655.1:0-3206 GCA_049614105.1 Promineifilaceae bacterium (SeqCode) | reverse complement strand
AGATACTCGACAAGTTACCCTCCCTAAACTTGACATGGCGCAACTGCAGCTTGATCCTTTCCTAGCACTGCGTCGCTGGTTAGACACGGTTGAGACAACGCACCCAAACCAAAGCTTTCTGCTCTGTCTAGACGAGTATGAACGCATTGATGAGCTAGTCACTCAGGTTGGCAATCGCACGCCGCTTAACTTTCTGCGCCACGTGGTGCAACATCGCACACGCTGGACAGTTCTGTTTGCAGGCTCTCACTATCCTCGCGAGTTGCCAACCTACTGGAGCGACTACCTGATCAACACCCAAACGCTGCGGATCAGCTATTTGCCTCATACGGCAGCCGTCGAGCTAATCAAACACCCGATCCCCAATTTTCCCGATATTTACCCAGATGAAACGGTTGAAGCACTATGGCAGTTAACCAACGGGCAACCCTACCTGATCCAGCTTATCTGCACTGAACTGGTAGACTATCTTAACCGTCAAAAACGCCGCAAAGTCACGGTTGAGGATATTGAAACGATTGTGCCCATTGTATTTGAGCGTGGCGAACAGTACTTCCGCGAGTTTTGGTATGAAAGCAACAATGAAGCAGCCCGCAACATCATGCAACAAGTCATTCGTGATGAGCCTGTAACCGAAGACAGTAGCGATCTCATTGAGCGTGAGTTTCTCAAAAAAGAAGCGGGCGGTTTGCGTTTTCAAGTTCCGTTATTGGCACGTTGGGTAGAAACAATTGGACGCTGAGTTCAAGCAAAGCAACATCACATCGTTTGCGCTTACGGGCGACGGATTTGTGTCTCAAGGCTGAGTCCACACGCCTGAAGCAACTGCCTCGCAGGGTCAAGATGGACATGCAGGTGCGACGTATGGTGGGCGTCGGAGTTGATCATGACGCGCTCGCCGCCCGCTTCACGAAACCAGCCAAGCATTGTGCGCAGCGAGTCTTCCCAGTTTGGGGAGACTCGATACAGCTTTGTGTTTAGCTCTAACGCAACGTTGCGAGCCAGCACCGCCTCGAACAGGCTGCGGACATTTTGCTCAACTTGGGTGATGTTGAATTCGGCCGAATTCAGCGCAGGAACCCACAAAATGCGATCAAAGTGCGCCAACATATCAACCTCAAAATCGAGCACCATCTCCCGCACCTTGTCAAAATAATCAGCAAACACACGATGCACATCGCGATTCTGAAAACAACGACGATTGTGGACGTTCTCCCCATAAATCCAGTGCAGTGACGCAATCGTGATGTCAAACGGGTGCTGTTCGACAAAACGCGCCGCTTCTGCATGATTCTCATGCGGGTTGCCCAACTCAACCCCGCTCAAAATCGTCAGGTCAGGCCGATACCATTTTGAGTAGCGTCGCCGCTCCGCTTCGAGCGCAACAAAGTAGTCGTCAACCTGTGCAAAGGGCGCGTCAAAACTGCGGCCCCACTCTTTGTGCTCGGTGAAGGCAATTGTGGTCAATCCTTTTTTGGCGGCGGCCGAACACATCGCACGTACCGAGTTATTCCCGTCCGGGCTAAAGGTGCTGTGCATATGAAAATCTGTTTGTATGGTTTGCATCCCTAGATTCAACCACAGATGTGTGATACGGGAAATGGGGAAATGAAGAATGATGAAGTGGGGACAGGGTGCTTTCTTTACCATTATTTCAGTTTAATTCACAATCGCGTTAGAATCGGTGCGGTGGCAGTTATGGTCTAGTAAATTCTCATGGCTCAAAGCTCTATAGGCAGTGATTGTCACTGAGACCTGTTTATCTAAATAACTTTAAACTTCAAGGAAAATACTTGTGAACTCACTTACAATTCGTCGCCCAGACGATTGGCATCTACATTTACGCGATGGGGCTGTTTTGAAAGCGGTACTGCCGTGGACGGCTAATTTGTACGGTCGTGCGATCGTTATGCCCAACCTCAAACCGCCTGTGACGACGGTTGCTGCGGCGGAGGCTTATCGTGGTCGCATTTCGGCCGAATTGCCCAACGGCTCCAACTTTCAACCGCTGATGGTCTGCTATCTGACCGACACGCTCTCCCCCGATGAGATCAAACTGGGGAAAGAGACAGGCGTCTTCACAGCGGCCAAACTATACCCAGCCGGCGCAACGACCAACTCCGATCACGGTGTCACCGACATCAACAATATCTACCCCGTTTTGGAAATGATGCAGCGCGTCGATATGCCGCTGCTTATTCACGGTGAAGTGGTCGATCCAACGGTTGACATTTTTGATCGGGAAGCGGTTTTTCTCGAACGTGTGCTGACCCCCGTGCTGCGCGACTTTCCAGAGCTGCGCGTCGTGTCTGAACATATCACGACCAGCGACGCCGCCGCCTTCATCGCGGAACAAGGCAGCCGCGTCGGTGCGACCATCACGACCCATCACCTGATGATCAACCGCAACGCCATCTTCAAAGGCGGCATCAACCCGCACATGTACTGCCTGCCGATTGCCAAACGTGAAGAGCATCGGCTTGCGTTACGCAAAGCGGCGACCTCTGGCGATCCGCACTTTTTCCTCGGCACGGACTCCGCTCCACATCTCACACCGCTCAAGGAAAATTCCTGCGGCTGTGCGGGTGTGTTCAACAGTCCCAACACGCTCGAATGCCTCGCGCAAGTGTTCGAGGAAGAAAATGCACTCGACAAACTAGAAGCGTTTGCGTCACTCAACGGGCCACGCTTTTACGGCTTGCCTGTGAACGACGACTTTATCACCTTAGAACGCTCCGCCCCTGACCTGCCAAGCGAAATCGAAGTCAGCGAACTAAACGAAACGATTCAAGTCTTTGAATCACCTGTGCCGCTCAACTGGCGTGTGCAAAAAGCGTGAGCGAAGGTTTTGAATAATTAACGGTGAACAATGAATAATTAATCGTGAATGTTTATGACGACCATAGTTCGTTCTTAATTAATTATTCAGTGTTAATTATTCACCATTTGCCTTCGCCCCGCCCCTGACCTGCCAAGCGAAATCGAGGTCAGCGAACTAAACGAAACGATTTAAGTCTTTGAATCACCTGTGCCGCTTAACTGGCGTGTGCAAAAATAGTGAGCGAAGATCGTGAAAACGTTTTGAATAATTAATGTGTATGTTTCATTTCAGCAAAAAGCGGCGGCTGAGCCTGTCGAAGCCTGAGCGACACACCACTGCGACTTCGGCAGGCTCAGTCTCCGTTATCGTCACCAACTCATTTGAA
>JBMZDF010000654.1:0-3210 GCA_049614105.1 Promineifilaceae bacterium (SeqCode) | reverse complement strand
TAAATGGTTTTTTAAAGTAAAGGATCGATACGAAAGTTATATTGATAAGGAAACTGGAATGCCGTACAAGTTCATCAGAAAAATTGATGAAGGTGCCGATCTAAACACTCTCATCATGCGATGTTATGCAGACATGCTAAACGCAGCGCGTAGCGTCAGCGGTGTTGAACGTGACGAACACGTGACGCCGCAGGAGTTTGTGCAAAGTTTGCATGCACTTGGACTTCCAACAACAGAGGTAAACACGTTGACGCAACTTTTTGAGACGGTACGCTATGGTGGGCAAGGGGTGAATTCGGCCGAAAGGTCAACCGCACGCGCCTGCCTCAGCACCATCATAAAAAGCTGCGAGCAATTAAAGCAACCCACATGACGCGACGTAGACTGATCCCGCTCGCTGGCATTCTACTTGTCATCGCGCTAACCTATCTGCTCCTCAATTCGAGCCTCATCACAGAGGTGTTAGCGCCGTTTATCTATGCAACCCTGCTAACCATCAGCAGCGCACTCAACAGCTTGCCACAACTCCTCGTGTGGGTTATCTGCATGATGATTGTGGTGCAAATGCTTACAACAGGTCTGGCACGCTTTGCACGCGCCATCTACAAAAAACAATACTTCACACAACAGCAACAACCAGAACGCACGCTCAGCCCCGTTCAAAAATATCAGCGCTGGCTCAACCACGCTAACCAAGGCGTCTACTTTCGCAAGCGGATTTCAGAGCGCGTCATGCGCGTCATACTGGAGACAAATGAACAAGGCGGCACGTACTCACGTCCACAGTTAGAACAGGCAATCCGCGATAATCGCTATCATGTACCAGATAACATCCACCAATATCTAATCGACGGAATCGAGTCACAGGCCACAAGCGAAACACCCGCCGACCGCATTCAGTCGATGCTAAACACACGCCCGAACGATCACAGCGACTTCGCGCAGGTCTTAACCTACCTAGAAGCATCACTTGAAATTCGCAATCTATTCGACAAGGACGAGATGAAGAAGAATGAAGAATTTTGAATGAAGAACAAAAACAAGATGCTTATTCTTCATTCTCCATTCCCAATTCTTACCCTCTCTCCTCCCCCATTTCTGCCATGGTTCGCACACTAACGCTTAGCACAATCACCATCATGCTGCTCATCACGGCGCTGGTTACTGTAAATGGCTTGCTGCTCACGCTCATCCTACCGTTTTTTCTGGCGCTGAGCATTGGTGTCTATTATGCGGTTGATCAGCTTCAGGTTAAGGCAACCCGCACCTTAAGCACGGAACGACTGCTGGCGGGCAGCACGTTGCGCGTCACGATCACCGTCACCAACAAAGGCGGCTACATCAGCGAACTACAGATTGAGGATGTCATCTCGCCACGTCTAAACGTCACAGAAGGGTACACGAGCTTAATTACCAGCATGGAAAGCGGTGAAACCGTGACCCTTAGCTATGAGCTAAACGGCCCACGTGGACAATATCATTTTCCAAGTCTGTATGTGGTTGCGTCTGATCCGTTGGGGCTATTTTGGCGACGTAAGATGCTGGCCGTTGAAGGGGTCACCGAATCACTCATCGTGCCAAAAGTCGAAAAGGTAAATGCGATCACCATACGACCTCGGCATACACGTGCGTTTGCTGGGTACATCCCCGCCAGAATTGCAGGATCGGGCATCAACTTTTTTGGCGTGCGTGAATATCGTGCGGGCGATTCTCTACGACACGTCAATTGGAAGGCAACCGCCCGCCATAACAACACCATCTTTACCAATGAGTTCGAGCAAGAGCGCGTTACCGACATTGGTATTATTGTTGACGCACGCGAACGCGCCATCGTCCGCGCTGAAGACAGCGGGCTGCTCGAATATGGGATTGAGGCGGCTAGCACCTTTTCGGACTCGCTGCTGGCGGCGGGCAACCGTGTGGGGCTGCTTGTTTACGGCAGTTACCTTGATTGGACCGTGCCAGGTTATGGTAAGCTCCAACAACAGAAAATCTTACAATCGCTGTCTGCAACAAAATTGGGCAGCAGCCAAGTATTTGAAACGCTCGATCATTTACCAACCCGCTTATTCCCTGTCAAATCACAAATTATTCTGATCTCGCCATTGTTACAGGACGATATTCGCGCCGTTCACAGCATGCGAGCACGCGGTTACGCCGTGCTGATTGTGTCACCCGATCCCGTCACCTATGAGTATTCGCTGCTGGAAGATAGCGAAACAACGCGACTTGCAGCACGTTTGGCACGAATCGAGCGTGAATTACTGTTGCGCCAGTTGCGGCAACTTGGCGCACAAGTCGTTAATTGGGACACACGCCAATCGCTCGCAGACCTTGTTAAAGCGAAGCTACAGCGTCCGCTGCGTGATGTGGAGATATTTGTATGAGATTGCTTCACGCTACATACACAGGCGCTTTGGGGCTTGCAACACTGTTGCTGCTGATCAGCACTTCGCAAAACGAACCAATGCCGCTTCCTTGGTTTACTATTCTGCCCATCACGGTTTGGCTCTTGGGATGGTATTTTGAGCAGCGGTTTGCGCTCACGCTGACCTTCATTCTATTTATCAGCTTTGTCGCTTTTGCTTCTTACCGAAACCATTCGCCAATTTTGTTGATTTTGACCGCTTTATCAGCGTATGTTGCATGGGATGTGGAAGCGTTTACAGCGCGGCTAACCTATTTTGATGATGGGGATCAACGACGGCGGATCAGAAATCGGCCGATTCTAATCCGCCAACACCTACTTGCCATCGCCAGCATCGTCACAGGATCCCTTATCCTGTCGCTCATCACGCTCAACGCAACCCTCCAGCTCAGCTTTTGGCCCGCCGTCGTGCTCAGCGCCATTCTCGCTATCGGGCTATCGGCCGCGCTGCGTTATCTGCGTGAAAGCGATTTATAGTAGACAAACTTGGAATAATTAATGAAGAACAGTGAATAATTAATGGTGATTGTTACCCACAGCAATTTATTCATCATTCTCCGTTCATTGTTAATTATTCACTATTTGCTTTTGCCGCTTGCGGCTCCTTTTGCCAGCACAGTCTGGCTAAAATGAATAATTAATGGATAACGCATAACGCATAATTGATAATTACCAATTATATCGCCGCTGTGAACACGCTTCATTCGTCATTATTCGTTATCCGTTATGAATTATCAATTGAAATCGATGTTTAGAATAATTAATGAAGAACAGTGAATAAT
>JBMZDF010000653.1:0-3214 GCA_049614105.1 Promineifilaceae bacterium (SeqCode) | reverse complement strand
CTCGAAATGGGTCAGCCAAACCATACATTCGATTTTGACTTCTTGCAAAATCGCGCCAACGAATACAGTGCTGACAATCAAATTCACATCATCACGCGCTTAGCTCAGGAAAACGAAACGCTGACCACACTCGACGGCAAAGAACACAAGCTGCACAGCAACAACCTGCTTGTGACCGACCCGATCGGCAATTTGAGCCTGAGCGGCATCATGGGTGGTCACAACAGCGAGATCCAAGACAACACAACGAACGTTCTGCTAGAGGCGGCGGCATGGAACTTCATCAACATTCGCCACAGCAGTCGTCAGCTTGCGTTGCACACCGAGGCGGGTTTCCGTTTCAGCCGTGGCGTACACCCTAGCCAAGCGATGTTGGGGGCGAAACGTGCGGCCGAACTGCTGCGTACGCTGGCAGGCGGCACGGTCGCTGAGGGCATTTACGACTACTATCCAGCGCAACCCGAATCGATTAGCGTCACGCTGCCCTTGGATTATGCTCGCAAGCTGAGCGGGCTTGATCTGTCGATGGCAGAGATTGCCGCCCTGCTCGAACGCTTAGAGTTTGGCATTAGCGAGTTGGCAGACGACCATCTCGTCGCAATCGTTCCTGACCATCGGATTGATGTTGAGGGTAAACATGATTTGGTCGAGGAATTTTGCCGCGTCTATGGCTATGGCAACATTCCCTCAACCGTTTTGCGCGACACACTACCCACCCAACGCGGCAACCCAACGTTTGAGGCAGAAGCCAACATCAAGGATATTTTGGTCCAGTTGGGAATGCAGGAAATTATCACCTATCGTCTGACGACACGTGCAGCAGAAGCCAAGGCGCTCGCAGGCACACCTGATGATCGTCCTTATGTGTCGTTAGCAAACCCGTCTACATTAGAGCGTGTCGATATGCGACACAATTTGCTTGCTTCGGTGTTAGACATAGCAGCAGAGAACAGCAAGTTTGTTGATCGCGTGGCGATTTTCGAGCTTGGACACGTTTACATCAAAGATGAAGAGGCTATTTTGCCAACTGAGTCGCCGCGTTTGGCGCTTGCGCTAACGGGATCACGCGGCTCGGAAACGTGGCAAGATGGGGTTCCACCGCAGTTTGACTTTTACGATGTGAAGGGATTGGTTGATGGTTTATTAGCTGCGCTCAACGTGAGCGTGCGTTATGAATCGGCCGAACACCCCTCCTTCCGACCCGGCCGAACTGCCAAGCTCATGCTAGGCAAAAGCCAAAAGCAACTCGGCGTCATTGGTGAATTACATCCGCTTGTTATTCAACAATACGAAATGCGCGTCAACGACGACCAACCCGTATTGGCGGCCGACCTAAACCTTGAACTGCTGCTGGCAAACATTCCGCCAACACCCAAGGTAAACGCAATCCCTGACTTCCCACCTGTACGTGAGGATTTGGCGCTGATTGTTGATAATGAAGTCGCTTCATCAAAAGTAGAGGCTGCAATCCGCAAAGCGGGTGGCTATCTGCTCAAAAATGTCTCTTTATTTGATGTGTACACAGGTGACAAAGTGGCGGCGGGCAAGAAAAGTTTAGCCTATCACTTGACCTTCCAATCGCCGAGCAAAACGCTCAAAGACAAAGATATTGCCAAGATGCGCAAAAAGATTCTTGGCACAACACGAGCAATGGTTGGCGCAACTTTGAGAGAATAAAAAAATAGTGGATGGTGAGTGAAGAATGAAGAAACAAACAATTCGACACTTTTTGTTCACTGTCCATTACTCGCTAGTCATCCTTTGTCATACATCAGTATCTTATGATTAACCACGTTTTACGATCCTTCTGGCGCAGAATTATTACGCTTGTCATGTTCCCTTTTGTCAAAATCACGGTGAAAGGGATAGAGAACCTTCCTGAAGAAGGCACGATGCCGCTGGTCTTGGTTGCAAACCACTTTAGCTATCTTGATCCGCTGATCCTGATGTCACGCATCCCACGGCGTGCGCGTTTCTTGGCAGCGATTGAAATGACAAGGATTTTCTTCTTCTCACACATTCTAAAAGTGTTTGAAGGCATTCCTGTCTGGCGTGGGAAGGTTGACCGTACTGCGATGAGAACCTCCATCAAACATCTGGAGGATGGCGGTATTTTAGGCATTTTCCCAGAGGGCGGCATTATTCCTGAGCTTCAGGAAAAAGTGGCGCGTGGGGAAAAAATCGTGGATGTGCCAAACTCAAAGTCACGGCTGCCTGCCGTGCTGGGGAATGCACGTCCTGGGACAGCTTACATTGCTGCCCAAGCAAACGCTTACATGCTGCCAGTCGCCATGATCGGAACGCAGAATATTGAGGCGAACATTAAGCGTTTTCCATGGAAGCGCACGCACGTGACGATTGTGATCGGCAAGCCGTATGGGCCGATCAAGGTTGATCCGGCGCTCAAAGGACGCGCAAAACGCAAGCAGCTTGAAGAATATAGCGATTTGATGATGTCTGAGATTGCTGAGTTGATGCCTGTTGAGAATCGCGGGCGCTATGTGGCAGGTGTTCGGCCGAATTCAAACCCCTTCGTGACAGCGTTCAGAAACCGCAAACGCGGCTACGCTTCGATGAACAAGGCTGTTTAACGTTTTCTGTTTATAGCACAATGAGGTAGACGCGCCGGCGGCACGTCTATCTCAAACAATTGGGTTTAATTCTAATCCGTATACCAATACGCCCACGCCATTAGCACAAGTTGCATTGGCAAGCGCACCAGAAAAACCCAGCTTGGTGCTTGCATCCCTGCCCCACCCGAACGATATTGATACCAATTTGCGGGAAAAACCGCAATCAAGAGCGCAATAATACCCCAAGCGGCGGTTCGCATGGTGCGGGGAATTAGCAGCATGATGCCCAAAACGATCTCGGCGAATCCGCTTAGTTCGTTGGCAAGTTCGGGGTATGGCATCCACGGCGGCACAATTTTCAAAAAGAACCGTGGGTTCAAAAAATGGTTGACGCCAGCATAAATGTAGAATACAGCTTGAATAATTCGGCTTACTGTTTTGAGCATAATGTTAGGATGGTTAGATTTGACTGACCTGTTAGTTGACTAAGGGGGTGTTTCAAATGGGTTAGTGACAATAATGTAGACTGAGCTTGTCGAAGTCGTAACAGCTTGTCGAAGTTGTAACAGTTTGTCGAAGTCGTAACAGCGTGTCGCTCAGGCTTCGACTGGCTCAGCCACCGCTCTTTACTCAAATGAAAC
>JBMZDF010000652.1:0-3218 GCA_049614105.1 Promineifilaceae bacterium (SeqCode) | reverse complement strand
ACGGCTCATTAGTCTGGTAAGTGGCTAATTGTTTCACCGTTTTTGCGGTCAAAGATTTTTTGTTACCTACTTATTTCGGTTAGGTGAGGGTTCTGCGTATTGCTGGAAATGGCCCAAATGTGCGCCAATCCTCAAATTCGCTGTATTTTTCGACGTTTGCTGCCATCTGTTTAGATGAAGAAGCCAACGAGCAGTAGAGCCACAAGAACGCACGCGCTCGTGACCGCTTCCACTAAGTAAAACCACACATCAAAAAGAAGCATATGAGTCAACGATCTGTAACCTTAAATCGGCGACAGCTATTTCGGGCTGCTTTGGGCAGTCTGCCGCTCGACCAAACGCTGAGCGTCGAGCCAAATGTTGTTCTGCCTCCTATCAGCACTATCGCACTAAACCGTATGGGATTTGGTCCCAGCGCGGGCGATGTCGAAGCGTTTGACGCGCTTGGCGCAGATGATGTCAGTCGTTTGCAGGCATATATTGAGCAGCAATTGAACCCTGACGCAATTGATGACAGCGCTTGTGACGCACGCATCACCGAGGCGGCGTTTCCAACGCTAAACAAAAGCCGCACGGCGTTATGGACAGATTACAAGGCGGTTAAAGGCAAAGCTCAGAGCGTGCCTCTCAAAGATATGCGGCGACTCAAACTGTTGCGTGCGGTTCATAGCAAGCGGCAACTGGTAGAGGTCTTGGCTGAATTTTGGCACGATCATTTTAGCGTTGATGGATCGACGAAGCCTGTTCGCTCAATGATTACGGCTTATGATCGGGATGTTATTCGGCCGAATATTCTTGGCAACTTCCGCACCTTTTTGGAAGCCAACACCAAAAGCACCTGCATGTTGTACTACCTCGACAACGTCAGCAACAAGAAAAAAGGCCCCAACGAAAATTACGCCCGCGAACTGTGTGAGCTGCATACGCTGGGCGAGAAAGCCTATCTTGGCCCGACCGAGCAGCAAGATGTGGCAGGTTATCCAGATGCGCCCATCGGCTATGTTGAAGATGATGTGTTTGCGATTGCCAAATGTTTTACGGGGTGGAGCGTTGCAAACCGAGCCAGCCAAGGCGGCACGTTGGGCGGATTCCACTATTTTGCAGGTCGGCACGACACAAGCGGAAAGCTGGTAATGGGGCTAACGATTCCCGCCAATCAGGGTGAGATGCAGGACGGACTTGATGTGTTAGATCGGTTAGCCGCACATCCTGCGACGGCGCATCATATTGCTTACAAATTGTGTCGCCGTCTGATTCATGATTTTCCGCCAAATGATGTGGTTGAGTCGGCGGCGGCGGTGTTTATCGAAAAATCGGCCGAAGCGGACCAACTCAAGCACGTTGTTCGCCACATTCTGCAATCGAATGCCTTTAGCAGCAGTTGGGAGGGCAAATTTAAGCGCCCATTTGAAGCGGCCGTCTCGACGTTACGCGCCATCGGTGCCGACCCCAGCAGCTATGCCAAATCAAACAAGCATGTGAACGGCACGATCAACCATATCGCATCAGGCGGTCAGCCGCTATTCGATTGGTCGCCCCCCAATGGCTATCCAGACGTGGGCGCGTATTGGCAGGGCAGCACAGGCTTTGTTGCCCGTTGGCGCATGTACAACTGGCTTGTCTTTCGACTTCCAGACGTCAACACGGTGACGCCTGCTGAATTGACGACGCCCAACGAGATTGCTGATTTTTGGCTGGCGCGTATTTTTGGTTATGCTATTTCGGCCGATGATCGCAACACAATCGTCACATTTTTTGCCGATGGAGGCGATCCCAACACGCCAATGGATCGCAGCAAAAACAAGTACATCACATTAATTCGGGCTGGTGTTGCGCTTATTTTGAGCACCACGCAGTTCCAACAGCGTTAGGAGACGACATGCCACAATTAACACGTCGTACATTTATTCAAGGTTGTTCGGCCGCCATCGCGGCAATGACGGGTGCTCGTTTTCAATCCATCGTGTTTGCGAACCCAGAGGAGACAAACCCTGGCGATATTTTGGTGAAAGTATTTTTGCGCGGCGGCTGTGACGCGATTAACGTGACGCCCCCCATTGGCGGAAACGATCGCGCTCACTATGAAGCGGCCCGCAGTGGAATCGCCATTTCGGCTGGGTCAGCGTTGCCTTTGGGCAATAGCGGGTTTGGTCTTAATCCAAACGCTGGGGCGCTGCATGAGTTGTTCAACGACAACAAGCTCGCCATCATTCAGGCAACGGGAATGCACCACGGCACACGCAGCCATTTCAACGCGATGCGCTTTATCGAAGTCGGCACGCCCGGTGACGCAACGACCGGCTCAGGCTGGATTGCCCGCCATTTGCAAACGGCAAATGCGCTGCCTGCGGGGCAGTTCGGACAGGCGTTGGCGCTCAGCAACGCGATTCCTGCCTCATTAATGGGGGAGGTTGAAGCGGTCGCAATGAAAGAGCCTAAAACGTTTAAGCTGAATGTCGCCGCATCACGCTGGCGCGACAAGCAGAAAGCGGCGCTGCGCACACTCTACAATGGAAGCTCGCGCACGCAGCGGGGCGGAACACGTGCGCTTGATGCGGTTGAGGTGATCGAGGCCAATTTTGACAGCAACTATATTCCCTCAGAAGGGGTCAGCTATCCAGGCGGTGGCTTTAGTGAACGGCTGCAAACGGTGGCGCAGATGATCAAGCTTGATTTGGGGTTGCGTGCGGTGACGATCGATCTTGGCGGTTGGGACACGCATAATGCGCAGGGCGGCGACAATGGCTATTTTGGCACGATGATGGCGACGCTGTCTGACGGGCTGGCCGCTTTCTATCGTGATTTGAATGGGTCACAGTCGCAGACGTTGTCTAGTAAGGTGTCAATTGTGGTGATGAGTGAATTCGGCCGAAGATTCCAACAAAACGCCAGCGGCGGCACTGACCACGGACACGCCGGCATGATGATGGTGCTCGGCGACAACGTCAACGGCGGTCTGCACGGTACATGGCCCGGCCTTGGCGCTGACCAACTGTATCGCGGCAAAGATTTAGAGGTGACAACTGATTATCGACGGGTTCTTAGCGAGGTTCTTGTGCGACGGCTGAACAACCCCAATCTCAGCACAATTTTCCCCGGCTATATGGGCTACTCGCCGCTCAACATTGTCAGCGGGGCCGACCTGCCAATTATCTAAGTGCGCCACAAAAAGCTTCGATCAATAATCAGACGCCCCAGCGGGGCGTCTCTACAGGTTA
>JBMZDF010000651.1:0-3220 GCA_049614105.1 Promineifilaceae bacterium (SeqCode) | reverse complement strand
ACACCCAACACCCAAAAACATCCCTTGAATTGTAGACTGATTAAAATCGTAAAGTTTCAGGAGGTGCAAACCGCACCTCCTTTTCTATCGTCGGCAGGGCAAAATTCTGTGGTTTATAGTCTAATGTCTATCGCTAATGTCTATCGTTTATTCTGTTTCTGCTTCTGGGTCTGGTTTGGCAAGGATTGGAGAATAGAGAGGATAGTGCGTTGGTTCGCTTGATAAAGGAACAACACCTTGCACACAATTATTTTCTAAGGTGACCCCTTGATAAATATAGCCTGTTGGAACTGTAAGGTTTGGTTGCTGCGGATAATCTGTATCGATTTTCACAAAGCCAACCAATGGCGGCTGTGTTCCGATCGTGTAAGTGATTGGATAATATCCAGGTGTTGGACTATACAAAAGCGCATCAACACCAACGGCCAGGTTACGAGTCGTGCCTGGGTAAGGGTTGGCGCGAATGTCCCAACTACAGTTCCCTGATTCTATGGTTGCTGCCGTATCGCTAATATTGTTTAGTAAGAGTAGCGCATCTGCATTGTAGGCTGTGCTCATTACTCTACCCTCAGGGTATACATATGGTGCGTCTTCGCCAATACCAACCTGAACAATACCCCCAAAAAATGGTTGGTTCTCCCCAGCCAATCTTGCACCTTCAATCCTCGGTTGTACAAAAAATGATAGTAGTACGGCAACGATAATGCCGATCAAAGAAATCGTGAATCCTAGTTTATTTTTCTCTATAAGTTGCATAGTAACCTCCGCGTTATTGCCTGCCTATAATAACTTGGCGTATCTATGATAGCCAAGAGGGATAGTATCATACTTTACATTTTTGTTTCTCTTTTTAAGAGGAACATCAAAGATTGTATTTATCTAGACTAATTTGTAACTGTTTTAGGTGGCTCTACTATTTATTTGAATTGGCCCATAATAAAGATTGACATTTGTGTTTTCTTGGATACTCTTAAGTAGTAATGTTTACTTTTTATGTTTTGAACCCATCACCAACCTACCCGCCAATTGCGGGCTAGTTCGGGGTGTGTTTCGATTCAGTTTAGATTTATAATCATGCGCCCCGCTCGTCGGGGCGTTTTTGTGTTTAATATTGGAGTTTCACCATGCGGATGAGTCAATTATTTAGCAAGACATTGAGGGACACGCCTTCTGATGTTGAAGTCACTAGTCATCAACTGTTGCTGCGTGCTGGGTTTATTCGCCAGCTTGCGGCTGGCATTTTTAGTTATTTGCCGCTTGCTAAGCGGTCGATGGACAAGATTCGTGGCATCATCCACGATGAAATGGCGCAGATCGGCGGTCAGGATATGGAAATGCCAGTGGTGCATTCGGCCGATATTTGGAAAAAGACGAAACGATACTATCAAGTCGGCAGCGAAATGGGACGCTTCAACGATCGCAACGGTCGTGACATGGTGCTCGCTATGACGCATGAAGAAGTTGTGGCCGACCTGCTGCGTCAGGAAATTCAGTCACATAAACAACTGCCAATGATGGTCTACCATATTCAGATTAAGTGGCGGGACGATCCCCGTCCCCGCGCCGGTCTGATCCGCACCCGCGAGTTCCACATGCTCGATAGTTACAGCCTCGATAAAGACGACGCTGGGCTGGACAAGCAGTACGACGCGCATTATGATGCCTACTACCGCATTTTTGATCGCGCTGGCTTGCCCGTTATCGACGTTCTAGCAGACAACGGCATGATGGGTGGATCTGGTTCACACGAATATATGTACCTGACGCCAATCGGTGAGGACACGCTGCTGATTTGCGACAGTTGTGGCAACCGTGCCAATCAACAGGTCGCGACCTTTGTAAAAACCGCTTCTGAAGCGGCCGAAGCACAGCCCATCGAAAAAGTTGTGACGCCTGCGACAAAGACGATTGCAGCCTTGGCCGAATTTCTTGGCGTAGACAAGTCGCAAACGGCAAAGGCTGTTTTTCTGATGGCGACGATCCATGCGACCGAAGAGGAGCCTGAGCACGATCGGTTTGTGTTTGCCGTTTTGCGTGGCGATCATGATTTGAGCGAGACAAAGTTGTCCAACGCAATTCGCGCGAAGGATATGCGTCCTGCAACCGAGGAAGAAATTATTGCAATCGGCGCAACGCCCGGCTATGCGTCACCTGTTGGGCTGGATCACAGCAACTACTTGCTGGTAGTTGATGATTTGATTCCTAACGCCCCCAATTTGGTCGCAGGTGCAAACGATGCTGGCTACCATTATCTCAACACGAACTATGGTCGTGACTATGAAGCGCATCTTGTCACAGACATCGCAGCGGCGCGTGAAGGGGATGCCTGCCCCGAATGTAACGCGGCGATGGTTTCGCGGCGTGGCGTTGAGGTTGGGAACATCTTCAAGCTTGGTACAAAGTATGCGGCAGCGCTTGGCGGCATGTATACGGCGGAAGATGGAACGCGCAAACCTGTTGTGATGGGGTCTTATGGGATTGGCGTCGGCCGATTGTTGGCCTGTGTCGTTGAAGAACACAACGACAAATTTGGCATGAAACTGCCGATCACAATTGCGCCTTATCAAGTGCATATGGTTGCGATGAAGGGTGGCGAGGAAGTGGCTGAGAAGCTGTATCGTGACCTTTGGGATGCTGGCGTTGAGGTGATGATTGACGATCGTAAGGCGCGTCCTGGCGTGAAATTTAATGACGCTGACCTGATCGGGATTCCACTGCGCATCACGGTTGGCAAACGTGCGCTCAACAAAGGCGGCGTTGAGTTCAAACGACGCGGCGAGAAAGATGCCGATTTGGTGCTGCTTGATGATGTGGTTGAACGCATGAAAGCTGAAGTTGCCGCCGACTTTGCTGCACTCAAGCCAAAGAAACAAGCATAAATTTATAGGGTGAAGCCTGATTGTCGCAAGGCACTTAGGCTTCACTAGATATTTATTCCTCGCTTTTTTATCCACTGCACGCTGCCCTAGCGGCTCACAAATAAAGCCAGCTAGCGCATTCATCGCTTTGCTCCCACGGTTTGATCCAGCAAATGCATTAAATAAACCGCCTCTTTACACCCCATATCTGTACAAAACCTATAGCTTTTAACAAACTGTTAACAAGATGATCGCTGTTTGTTAACAGTCCGTTGTCCTGTTAACAATGCAAATCAGCTAGAATTTGAGTGTTACCATTTGGGACATTCCTCTTGAAGTTTTCCCCAATTATTAGCAATCAA
>JBMZDF010000650.1:0-3221 GCA_049614105.1 Promineifilaceae bacterium (SeqCode) | reverse complement strand
TCCTTAATAGCTGAAAGTGGGTCATAATAGGCGGTGAGGATTTTATGGAAATTGGAATTGATAGTTTTGCAGCCAGCGAGGCTGGTGATGATGATTATAACGCAAGTCATAACGCCAAGGCGTTAAGCGAACTGCTCGACCGTATGGTGCATGCTGACGCGGTGGGGCTGGATTCATTTGGGATTGGGCAGCATTTTCGCAAAGAGTTTCTTGACTCTGCACCCGCGATGATTCTGGCCGCTGCCGCCGCACGTACAAAGCAGATTCGTTTGTCCAGCGCTGTGACCGTGCTGAGTTCGGCCGATCCCGTCGTCGCATTTCAAAATTTCGCGACGCTCGATCTGATTTCACAGGGTCGCGCCGAAATGGTAGTGGGGCGTGGCTCCTTTACAGAAGCGTACCCGCTCTTTGGCCTCAATCTGCGAGATTATGACGCGCTGTTTGCTGAAAAGCTCGATCTGCTGCTCAAAATTCGTGAGAATGAGACGATCACTTGGTCGGGTCGCTTTCGGCCGTCCCTGAATCAACAGCCCATCTATCCAAGACCGTTGCAAGAGAAACTACCCATCTGGCTTGGCGTGGGCGGCACGCCCGCATCGTTTGCACGTGCTGGCATGTTGGGACTGCCGTTGATGGTGGCTGTGATTGGTGGCGAAACACATCGTTTTGCACCGCTGGTTGATTTGTATCGGCAGGCGGGTATGCGGGCGGGACATTCGGCCGAAACGTTAAAAGTGGGACTGCACTCGCTGGGATACGTGGCTGAAACGACGCAAGAGGCGGTTGACGCCTATTATCCTGGCTATGCCGAAACGTTTAGCCGTATTGGACGTGAACGCGGTTGGCCGCCCGTCACACGCGGGCGATTTGACGCCCAAAACGGGCCACGCGGTGCGTTGCTTGTCGGCAACCCAGAAGAAATCGCCGAACGCATTCTGCGCCATAGTCACGCCCTCGGCGGCATTTCGCGTGTGACATTTCAGATGGACAACGCAGGGCTGTCGCACAAACAGCTAATACGTTCGATTGAACTAATCGGGAGTCGTGTTGCGCCATTGTTAGCGTGATTTGTAAATGGGTGCGTTTCAAATGAGCTGGAAGTTTAACGGAGACTGAGCCTGCCGAAGTCGTCGTACGGAGACTGAGCCTGCCGAAGTCGTCGTGACGATCTCGCTCTGGCTTCGACATGCTCAGCCGCCGCTTTTTGCTGAAATGAACTATACCCCTTGTAAATCGTAGCGGTGGGGCGCTTCGGCTTAAATCAGTATTACAGAAGATAAAGTGGTCGAAGTCAAACATGGCATGACGGCACAAGATAGAGTGGCGCTGTTGGCAGGGATTGGCAGTGGCCAGTAAAGATTTAGACGTAGTTTAGGTAGGTTAAGCTCGTTGGGAGGGCATGCTGGTGTTTTGAATAATGAATGGAGAACGATGAATAATTAATTGGGAATGTTGTTGACAATGATACATTCTCAATTCTCCGTTCATTGTTAATTATTCACCGTTGGGTTAAAGCTCATTGGGAGGGTATGTTGGTGTTTTGAATAATGAATGGAGAACAATGAATAATTAATTGGGAATGTTGTGGCAATACATTCTCAATTCTCCGTTCATTGTTAATTATTCACCGTTAACGGATAACGAATAACGGATAACGAATAACGACCAATGAAGAAGCGTCACGGTGGCGACGAAATTGGTAATTATCAATTATACGTTATCAATTATCCATTCAATCTTCATCTATTCTCGTTAGCTATTGCTTGCAAAAAGCAAGCAATCAGCTAAAATGCCTTTACTTGCAAAAAGCAAGTAAAAATAGGGTATCGAGGCTATTGAAACAGACAACGCACAACGTGAGTCTATTCTCAAAGCCAGCAGCGGATTTGGTTATTAAATTGACCAGAATTTGCTTAAACCGCTCACAAAAAGCAGAGACAAAATGACGATGAATTTAGAATACGCAACAATTGATGGTCGCCGAATTCGATATGCTGCCTCACGACAAGCAGACTCACCACAGCTATTGCTAGTTAGTCCGCACCCAATGAGCATTCTTACCTACACCGACTGGTGGGAAAGATTATGCATGCGCTTTGATGTCGTCGCTGTCGATCTGCCGAACCACGGTGGTTCAGATGCCGACGGGACAGTGGTAACAGTTGCTCAACAAGCCGCGTTTCTGCCAAAGATTCTCGACCATTTTGACCTCGAACAGCCGCACTACGTCGGCCCCGATATTGGCACGCCCTTAGCCGTTCGGTTTATGGCCGACAACCCAGGTCGGTTGCGATCTGCGGTTATTGGTGATGCGGGTGTTGTCGGTAAAGTCGAAGGTGAATTGATGTTTCGACTGGGCATCTACTCGCCTGTGGCCCGAGCAATAAACTTGTCGCTAGGTGGCGCTATCAGCGGCCGAATTTACTCCCGCTTCGCAAACTATATTGGCTACAAGCGCACTAAAAACCCAAATAAGGAGCGACTGCAAGATTATCAACGTAGCTCGACAGATATTGTCAAATTGCGTAACCAGACAGGGTTCTTGGCAAGCTATGTTGAGGAAACGCCCAAGCTGGCGAAGGTTGCGGGTACAATCAATACACCCGTTCTCGTGTTGCATGGTGAACGAGACACTTTCGTTGATGTCAGTAACTCACGTCGCCTTGCCGCTGCGCTGCCCAATAGTGAGTTCGCTATCATCCCTGAGGCTGGACACTATAGTTGGGAAGACAACCCTGAACCCTATTTGGCTCACGTGCTGCGCTGGATTGACAAGGCGGAAGCGAGCAGCTAATAAATTCACCATTTTATAGAATGGGCTAGGGGGTGCAGCTAACCCGCATCCCCTTTTTGCTTTTCCGTACCCTCTAATTACGGTATATTGCTTGTGTATTGCAAGTGCATCTGACTCAACTTCGGACTTACGTAGCACCCCCACCTAACCTCCCCCTTTGGGGGAGGAACTAATTCCTCTCGCTCTGAGAGGGACTAGGGGAGGGTGCTTAAGCCTAATCAACTGATGGGTTGGGAAAAGATGCGATTTATGTGGAGCCTTATATTGTGAAGAATTTTCGCTCAAACTGCCCAATCAACTGTGCGCTCGATTTAGTTGGTGACAAATGGACGCTGCTGATCATGCGAGATATGCTGCTCTTAAACAAGCGAACGTTCAAGGATTTCTCCGGCTCCGATGAGGGTATCGCAACGAATATCTTGTCTAA
>JBMZDF010000649.1:0-3222 GCA_049614105.1 Promineifilaceae bacterium (SeqCode) | reverse complement strand
TAACGGTTGTAGTTTGCTACTACGAGCTAGAAGATTTAATGGTACGGAACAAACAGTCTTTACTGTCGATTTAACTACAAACAGCAAACAAAATCTGTTGACCATGAAAGGTGATCAACTAGGTAAAGTTTTATTTAATGATCAAAATAGTTCGTTGGTAATTTCTCATCAACGGCCATCTGAAGAATCTTTGTACCAAAGTATTTCGTTAAAGCTACGTGATGAAGCTGAACTAATATCAATCGCGACAATTGAAAAAGGAGAGTTCAAATTACTAGGATTTAATCACTTGA
Organism: Promineifilaceae bacterium (SeqCode); assembly: GCA_049614105.1. Lineage (GTDB taxonomy): Bacteria > Chloroflexota > Anaerolineae > Promineifilales > Promineifilaceae > CALECP01. The sequence goes on along the minus strand of JBMZDF010000649.1, from coordinate 2,929 downwards.
AGGATGCTATTTTTTATACACATCAAGAGGAAATGAATACCTCACTGATGAAAGCAGAGCTAATTAGCCCATTCACACATCGGGAAATTGTTGACCTCAATCGAATAATGCCAATTTCAACTCAGCAAGGTCTCTCTATTAATGTGGCTGAAATTGCTAACTATGAAAAATTCGGCACATTCGCACGGCTGATTGCTTATGAAGAGGGGCCACTTGGTGACAAAGTTATTCATCAAATGGGGGTTTTACATTTAGAATCCATGAACTATGTTGAAATATTTGACGGGGTAGAAGCTGGTCAAAGCTATATAGGTGAGGGTGTTTCTTGGTCACCGCATGCACCCGTGTTTGTGATTGGGGGATTCTATCCTCGCGAGATTTTCAACAAATATGATCTAGTGATTGTTGATGCTCGCACCGTTGCACATAAATTTTTGCAATTGGACACTTTGACTGAACAATACCCTTGGCTACTCACAGCTTACGAACCTGAATGGTCGCCCAATGGGGAGTACATCATATTCCAGAGCGGTCAGCAGGTCGGATTATACAATTTGGAGCAAGGTTTCGTGGAGCCGATCGATGGCATGCGAGGTGGCGGGGTGCATGCAAATACTCAGTCGTTTCGATGGTCCCCTGCCTATAATCAATTTCCTGAACGATGTGCCGCTAGTGAGTAGAATGTGAATTTACGCGGTTTGTGGTCTATAAAAAGTTTCGATCAATCGGCCGAAAACAACACGCACCAAGCCAGAAACCCTCAAAAAGGTATTGAGCAAGACGCCGAAATGATTTTCAAAATAGTCCCATAACAAAATCGAAAACGCCAAGCAGACGCACGGCCGAGAGGACGACAACGGCGATCAGAACGTAACGGACAAAAATTGCGCCGCGTTCGACAGCCATTTTGGCGGCAAACCAACCGCCCGTGGCGTTGCCGATGGCAAGCGCGATACCGATAAGCCAGTCAACTTGTCCCTCCATGACAAAAATGATGAGGGCGGGGATGGTGAAAAGGAGGACGACGAGAGTTTTGACCGCATTCGCATAGACTAGGTTGTAGCCTGCGCTAAGCACAAGCCCTGCCAGTAAAAAGACGCCGACACCCGCCTGAATGAAACCACCGTAGACGCCGATCGCGAAGAAGATGATTAGCTGTATGAAGGAGGGGCGTCCTTCAAATTTGGCACGAGTGCCCTCTAGCCAGCGTTTCGGCCGAAGTAAGATCACAAACAGCATCAACAGCATGATGCCCCCAATCACCTGCTGCATTAACGCTTCATCGAGTCTGCTCGCCATGCGTGCGCCAATAATCGACCCCGCAACGGCCGGGATCGCCAAATAAACGCTGCCGCGAAAATCTAGAACACCTTGCCGCTGGAAGTTGGTCGCGCTGCTCATTGTTTGAAACAAAACACCGACCCGATTGCTGGCGTTGGCAATCGTTGAGGGGATGCCCAAAAACAGCATGAGCGAAAGCGTGATCAGTGAACCGCTGCCCGCGAGGGTGTTAATGTAACCCGCTGCGAAGCCAGCCAAGACGACAAACAGATACTCGAACCATTGTAAATCCATAGGGGTGATTATACGAGATTGGGTAAGTAAAAGGGGAAAGACCTTTTGTGTTGTGTAAACAGGTTAATTAAGGGTTGTGCTAGGTGATGTGCATCAGTCATGTGTTGTGTCGATAAATTGCTAGTGCCATCAGCCTAAACGTCCGTTTGCTCAATGCGAGAGCCTGTGAACGAGACGAGTGGCGACGCATAGGTAAGATTGCCAGAATCAAAGGAGATTTCAACTTCAACTTCTCCCTTAAGAGAGAAAAGCGTGTCGCTCAAGGGTAACAGTTGGGCTTTGTTAAAACTGTCTAACATTAATATCCCGTTTTCAACAACGACTTTGACAATCATTCCATTTGTTAAACGATAGCTGCCGACGATAGCAGTTTGTGCGGCTTCGGACAGAAAGATGGGGTTGCGTTCGATGCTTGGTAAGCCCAGTATGATCGGCAGCAGGGCATGCATTAGGCGTGGGACGAAGAAGTTTGAGAAATTGGCGAGTAGATACAGACTAACGCCATCTTCTGGTAAGTGCATCATGTAGGTTGAGAAGCCAGGAATGCCGCCTGCGTGATTAATGAGCCGACGTCCACGATATGCATTAATCGCCCAACCGTAGCCATCTGATGCAACCGTTCCGTCGTTGAGCATGGCGGGCGTCCACATTTGCGCTAGCGTTGCCTCTGAAACAAGGGTGTGCTGGCGCAAGGCACTGTCCCAGCGTTGCAAATCTTCAAGCGTCGAGCCAAGTGCGCCTGCTGCAAAAGGTTGTGCCATGCTGATGTATTGGGCGTGGTGATAGCCGTTTGCTGTGCGATCGTAGCCTGAGGCGCGGTTGGGGATAATCGGCCGATTTTCCATATAAACAGAACCATTCATCCCCAACGGGGCAAAAATATGCTCGCGAATAAAATCAGCATAGGGCATCCCCGAAAGTTGTTCGATGATCATGCCCAGCAAAAAATAGCCCGAATTATTGTAGAGATAACGTTCGCCTGGTTCAAAATCGAAAGGCTCCCCAGAGAAGCGATCACGCATCTCGGCTGGTGTTTTGTCCTGCATCATCTTGTTTGGGAACCAGCCTTCAAGTGATGTGTAGCTTTTGATGCCAGACGTGTGCGTGAGCAGATGATGGATGCGAATGTCACGTCCGCCCGTTGGGTAGTCTGGCATGTGATCAAGCAGGCTGTCGTTGATGCTGAGTTTGCCCTGTTCTTGCAGCATCATGATGGCGGTGGCGGTGAATTGTTTGGTGATCGAGGCGAGTTTGAAGACGGTATTCGGCCGAAGTGGAATACCATGCTCCAAGTTTGCCATCCCCAAACAGCGCTCATAAACAACCCCATCTGCATCAATCACCATGAGTGCGA
>JBMZDF010000648.1:0-3225 GCA_049614105.1 Promineifilaceae bacterium (SeqCode) | reverse complement strand
AAGGTTATTGGGGTGAAATGCATCAATTTATGGGATGTTCCAGAGAGAACCCCTTCACAAGCGCCATATTTGCCCTAATTTGTTTTGGATCACTGTTTTTGACACTGTATTTTTTAGAATCGGCCACTCTCCTTTATAATTTGGGGTGTATGGATAAAAAACCTGCCTCTAATCGCCAGATCTCACCAACAAAGAAGAAAGAAGATGTCGATAGTGCAATTCGCCCACAGAAGCTGGGCGATTTCACAGGTCAAGATAAGCTCAAAGCAAACTTGACCATTTTGATCGAAGCGGCCAAGAAACGTAAAGAGCCGCTCGACCACGTACTGTTTCATGGCCCGCCCGGACTGGGCAAGACAACGCTTGCCCACATCGTTGCTAACGAGATGGGGGTCAATATCCGCATTACGGCTGGCCCCGCGATTGAACGTTCGGGCGATCTCGCCGCCATTTTGACCAACCTGCGTGCTGGCGACATCCTCTTTATTGATGAGGTGCATCGCTTGGGACGGGCGGTTGAGGAAATTCTCTATCCTGCGATGGAGGATTTTGTGCTTGACTTGGTTGTGGGCAAGGGGCCAGGCGCGAAAAACGTGCGGCTCAAGCTGCCGCGTTTCACCGTGATTGGCGCAACGACGCGCCTTGCAATGCTGACGCCGCCGCTGCGTGCGCGTTTTGGGGCGCATTATCGGATGGATTTTTATGATCTGAAAGCGATGACCAGCATTGTGATGCGCGGGGCTAGGGTTTTGGGGGTTTCGGCCGAAGAAGATGGCGCAATCGAAATCGCACGCCGCGCCCGTGGCACACCCCGTGTCGCCCTGCGGCTCCTGCGTCGTGTCCGCGACTACGCCCAAGTTCGCGCCGATGGACACCTTAATAAGAAAGTAGCTGATGATGCGCTGCAACTTTTAGAGATTGATTCGCTGGGTCTGGATGATCTCGATCGCCGTGTGTTACGCGCCATCATCACAAAGTTTGGCGGCGGCCCCGTCGGACTAGACACAATCGGCGCGTCGATTAGTGAAGAGGCTGACACAATCATGGATGTAGTAGAACCCTATCTGCTGCAACTTGGCTTTCTTGAACGCACCTCACGCGGCCGCGTTGCCACACAACACGCCTATCGTCATCTTGGCCTCAACGTTATCAAACCATCGTCTGGAGTGAAACCATTGCCCCCGCAGTCTAGTTTGTTCTAAACCAGACAGTATCCTATCTTGGAGTTTAGAGATTCAACGCCGCTCATGGCTGATTGGAAATTTTGCGATCGTCATGATTGGAATCTTCATCCAACGATGGACTGGGCTGATGTGTGGCTTTGGCCTGTTGGTCAAACGATTGTGGGCAACATGGGCAGCAAGATCAACTTAACGGTTGATGCACTTGGGCATCTGATGGGACATCACCAGCCCGATGTTGTTGAGCTAGCTAAACGGCTACATGTACAAGATCGATCGGTTTGGATAGGGCCAGATCCCGCGATTGAGTGGGAGGATGGGGTCTTTATGATTGTGCGTTGCGAGGCCTTGTCTAAATCTGAACTGGTCGCCCATTTAAGAATGTATCTAGAAAGCCAAGGTTATTTAGTTGATGTGCTGATTGAAGCAACGCTTGATGAGGCATTAGCCGAGAGTCACAATGAATATTCGTAGCCGCTTCCCGATTTTTGAGAAAAAGACCTATATCAACAGTTGCTCTAAAGGCGCACTATCGCTTGAGGTGCGTGAGGCTTACAACCAATATTTGGCTGATTGGCAAGAGGCGGGATCGCCTTGGGAACTGTGGGTAAGCAAATTAGAGGCGTTGCGCTCCGCGTTTGCGCGTCTAATCAACGCGAACGGCGATGAGGTTGCGGTCACAACGTCTGTTTCTGCTAGCGTCAATGCGCTGGCAAGCGCCATCGACTTTAACGGCGAGCGCAACGGTGTTGTGATAGACGACTTTGCATTCCCGACAACGGCACAGATTTGGCATGCTCAGACGTCACGTGGCGCAACGATCAAACATGTACCGCAAATGGGCAATACGATCCCGCTTTCCTATTATGAAGATGCAATCGACGAGCGCACCAAACTGGTTTCGTTGACGCACGTTTGTTATCGCAATGGGGTGATGCAAGATGTGAAGGCAATCATCGACATTGCACATCGCAAAGGTGCGTGGGTCATGCTTGATAGTTATCAGGCGCTCGGCACGATGCCGATTGATATGGCCGTGTTGAAGCCTGATTTTATGGTTGGCGGAACGCTTAAATATTTACTTGGTTCAGCGGGGATCGGGTTTCTGTATGCGAATGAGACGTTGCTCCCGCAGCTAACGCCTTTGAGCAGCGGGTGGTTTAGTCAGGCAAATATTTTTGCGATGGATATTTATGCCAATTCGCCATCGCCCACGGCACGCCGTTTTGAAGCTGGAACGCCACCTAACCCTAATTTATATGCGGCGTTAGCTGGACTAAAGTTGATTCAGTCGATTGGGTTGGACAAAATTGATGCACATCGGCGCGAGATTACAGGGGCGATTAAGGAAGGGGCGTTGCGACGTGGTTTTGATTTGGTGACCTCCGTTGACCCCGATAAGCATGGGCCAATGGTGTCACTACGCTCGCATCAGGTCGAGCTGCTGGTGAAACGGCTAGAGAACGATAACGTGATTGTGTCGAGCCGCGATGGAAACCTGCGAATTTCGCCGCATATTTACAATAATCATGCTGATGTGGACCGACTGATGGATTGTTTGACGAAACATAAAACGTTACTTGTGTGATTAGATCAAACGTGCTAATCTGTGCGGCAGGCAAAATGTTTTTGTGATTTACTTAATGAGGGATGATGCATTAACCAACAAAGTCATAATGTAATGTTTTGCAATTATCAAACCTGAGACTCTTGGGTATTGAAGTACAATCTAAATGTATCTTGTCAACTATAATGATTGATTTTACGTCTGTTACAACCTTTATTAATTCAGAATTCCCCCCACAAGATTATGATCTTGAACACTGGCTGTATCTTGAAATGAAGCCTATGGAATCCGTCCCAAAAGCCACAGCAGAACTTGCTAGGTGGGGATACTTGGGGTGTCTCCCAATTGCATATCGTGATAATGCAGACACGGATGCAACAGTCATTCGTCTTTTGCCAAATGTAACTTTGGCACGCTGTCCAATAGGATTGATGTCAACCTTTTCAATTGAAGGCAGTACTTTCGCATCTGATATAA
>JBMZDF010000647.1:0-3227 GCA_049614105.1 Promineifilaceae bacterium (SeqCode) | reverse complement strand
CTCCCACGCGGAGCGTAGGAGCGAGTCAGAAAATTTAGAATGCAATTGCCCTGCCATTTTTTCTTTCCCTCTATTGTCTCTCCCCTATCTGGTACAATTGAATCGATTCAATCAGCAGTGCGTCAGGCGGTTTCGCTGACCAGCAAAAGCTGACTTTTAATACCAAGGAAGATGTAAGATGTCAGATGAACTTCGTTTTGATGGAAAAGTTGCGGTTGTGACGGGGGCTGGTGGCGGCTTGGGACGTGCTTATGCACTGTTGCTGGGCGCACGTGGGGCGCACGTAGTTGTCAATGATTTAGGGAGTGGTGTGCGTGGTGATGGCGCGAGTGAGAGCGTTGCAGATGTGGTCGTTGATGAGATTGTCGCTGCGGGCGGTTCGGCCGTTGCCAACTATGATTCAGTTGAAGATGGCGATTTGATTGTGCAGACGGCAATTGACGCTTTCGGCCGAATTGATATTCTCGTCAACAACGCAGGCATCCTCCGCGACCGCTCTTTTGCCAAAATGACGGAACAAGATTTTGACCTTGTTTATCGTGTTCACATGCTTGGCAGCTTCAAGACGACACACGCCGCTTGGCCCCACATGCGCCAACAGCGATACGGGCGTGTCATTATGGTGTCTTCAACCTCTGGCGTTTATGGCAACTTTGGTCAAGCAAACTACAGCGCCATGAAAATGGGCCTCTATGGATTTGGCAGCACGCTTGCCATCGAAGGCGTCAAGCGCAACATCCATGTCAACACGATTGCACCTACCGCTGTCTCGCGCATGACTGAATCACTGTTGCCAAAAGAGATTCAAGAAGGGATCAAGCCAGAATATGTGGCCCCTGTGGTGGCTTATTTGTGCCATGAAAGTTGTAACGAGACAGGTGGTTTGTTTGAAGTCGGCGCTGGCTGGGTTGGCCGCACGCGCTGGCAGCGGACGCAAGGACACTCTGCACCTTTGAGCCAAGGGTTCTCGGTTGAGGATGTTGCGGCTAACTGGGACGCTGTTAACGATTGGGCTGATGCAACGAATCCAACTTATGGGCCAAGCGCCTTTGCCCCAATTTACGCAAACGTAAACTCTTAAAGTTAGTCAGATAGCATTGCAAATCTTCTAAAACGCACATGCTAACAAAAAAGCCGCCCCGTTTCTGGAGCGGCTTCTGTTTTATGCGTTTGACGTTTGCTTGATTAGTTTTCTGTTTCGACAAGTTCGGCCGAAACTTCCCCCTGTCCAACACCCAACATCTTCAAAAACGGCTGAATCGGCATATCACCAATCATTCGCACGTTTGCATCCTGCTTGATGCCCGCCAAGGCGTTCATCAGCGTGGTGTCCCCGCTTTGCACCATGCTCAGCTTCTCCACAACGTCGTTCACCGTTAGGCTTGCCAACATGCGTGGATTCACATCGCTCATCATGCTGCGCAGGTGGGGCAGAATCGTTCCGAAACTGGACATCAACCCCGCCATGTTAGGCTGTTCGCTGTTACCTAGCAGATTGCCGATAGCAGGAATCTCGTCGCCAATGGCGTTCATACCTTGTGAAAAGGCCATGACGTTGCTCATGACTTGACCAACTTGACCACTGTTGCCAATGATGTTGATTTTCATGCTAGGCGCTAAGGCTTCAAAGATGTGCAACTGCATCTCGTTTTGAAGCTGCGTGATGCGCTCTTTGTGTTCCAATTCCATCCGCATTTTTTCGAGATCAACCAGCACGGGGGCTTCTTGGTAGAGGCTTGCCAGTGACTTTTGCGCGTTAATGTCGACCTGTTTGATCTTTTGCAGTTTTTCTGCTTCGGCGTTGGCCTGTGCTTGCGCAATTTCGGCCGCAGCCAGACCCTCGGCTCGTTTTACATCAACTTGCTTTTGAGCAATTTCCGCAGCGGCTAGACCTTCTGCACGTTGAATGTCAACCTGCTTTTGAGCAACCATGAGGCGTGCTTCTTCAATTTGAGCTTGCGCTAACCCTGGGGCGGCTGTTTCGGCGCGGGTGGCGTCGGCGCGTATTTTTGCGGCGGCGGCTCGTTTTTCGGCCGAACTGGCTTCCGCTTCCGCTTTACGCAACTCTGCCTTTGCCTGTGCATCCGTCCGTAACGTCAACGCATTGGCCTCTGCCTCTGCTTCCAAATAGAGCGATTCAGCTAGCTGGCTCGCTTCAATCAACGCAATCTCTTTGGCACGCTGCGCCCGCGCTTGCTCCTCACTTTGGAGTCGCGCTACTTCAGCCTGTGTCAACTCGGCCGAACGCTCAATCTCACGCTGTTGCTCTAGGGCAAAGCGATCCGCATCTGCCTCGGCCGCTTTAAGCTTGATTTCAGCTTCTGCTTCCTTCAATCTGAGTTGTGCTTCCGTTTCTTTGAGCTTAATCGTGGCCGCAGCCTCTTTAAGTTTTAGATCGGTCTCTGCTTGTTTCAGCTTGATTTCCGCTTCACGTTGCTGTTGCAAACGGCGAATTTCCGCCTTGCGCTCCGCATCAAGTTTAGCTAATTTTGCGTTCTTCTCAGCTTCCGCAACGCCAACCTGTTGCCCTAGCTGTAATTTGTTAAGGTCCGCTTCCTGTGCTGCAACGGCTGCCGCTTTCTCACGTTCAATTTGCTTTAAGCGCATCTGGTGGCGACGAATATCGAGCAGTTCCTGCTGTGAAATCGTTGACGTTTCAACTTCACGCTCTGCATCAAGTCGTTCGGCCGCCAGCTTCTTTTGCGTACTCGCCTGAACCTCAGCCTCAAGCTGACGACGCGCCTGATCATCTTGCAATTCGGCAAGCTGCTCACGATTGGTCGCGACGCTTGTCTCCATGCTAATCCGCGCTTCGGATTGCTTGACCAGTTTACGATATGCATCACCGTCTAGCTTGGTAATCGTCAATAGCGCCAAGTCATAGCCCAATTCACGCAGAACGTGGTTGACTTTTTCAAACGCCATCGCCGCTAGCTTTTGCCGTTCAGCGATAATTTCTTGCAGCGTTTTGGTTGCTGCTGCTGCCATCAACTCCGCCTCACCAACTTTAGTGATGGTGTTGACTAAGCCCATTGTGTCAAGCCCGACGCGCTGGGCGGCGATTTCCGCTTTCTCAGGATTGAGTTTCGCAACGGCGTGCGCCCAGAGTCTAAAACTAACGTTGCTGCTGTCAAGCGCCTCGACACCGTTGTTGCCATACCCACGAATGGGAACGGTGAAGCTGATTGTTTTCAGCTTAATCACCTGTGTTGCGCTGTTGAGCCAGT
>JBMZDF010000646.1:0-3231 GCA_049614105.1 Promineifilaceae bacterium (SeqCode) | reverse complement strand
CGTTGAAGCCTGCAAAGTAGTGTGGTTCTTTCTTTGAAAACAGCGTTTGTCCAATAGCAAGCGTTGATAGTCGCTCGAAAAAAACAAAGAACAAAAGCAGAAAAATATGCAAAAATATGCCCGTGTAGCTCTCTGAAAAAAGGATAAACGCGGTTCCTGCCCCTAAAAGAACAAAAAGCAGGGTACGTTTTAACCCTTTCTTTGATTGAAGGCCCAAAACGATTAACAGAAATAGCACGGGGATAAAGTGGGCGTGCAGGTTTTGAGACCATACAAAACCTGTTTGCTCCCAGTAGACAGGCGATGCGATGTAGAGTGCCGCAAACAAAATGGCGATTGGTCGAGAATCTAAGAGCCGTTTGACGGCCCAATATAGGCTGACAACCCCTGTGTAGGCGACTGCTAAAACGGTTAGATTGTAGCTTACGAGCTGATCATAAAATATTCTAAAAACAGCGTAGTAAGGCGAAAATAGCGCCATCGAGGTTGACATGCCCAATGCGCTTTTGTGCGGCCAAAAGAAACTGGTTAGGAGTGGGTTGCGGAATTGGATAAACGATTGATACCAATGCTCTAACAAGTAGTTGATGAAGTGCGTATCGCCCCAGTCGGACATCCCATCAGGTGTTTGTGAGATTCGATAGGCGATAAGTAGGAATAGAACGCAAAAAAAGAGCGGTTCCAGAAACGAGAGACGGGTTCGATAAGGCATAATAATTTGTAGACGCCTTTGATTCCTGAAAATCAAGAATGAAGCGAGATTGCACTTCGTTTATCTGACAATAGGTGAGGCGGCTTGTATTATACAAGTGTTCGCATGATTGTAAGAAGATTGTTGGTTTGATCGCAAATATGCCAAGAAAAAATACAAGCCTGCTTTTGGTCATCCTAAATGAGTAATAAGTCACTTTCAGCCCCACAAAAACGCGCTATCCAAATCGGACAGGCGGCTAATCAGGCGGCTGCGTCCCGTATTTTTGCTGACTATGTGAGCCGCAAAAGCGACAACACCTTGCGCACACAGCGGCACGGTTTGGCAGCGTTTGCCGACTTTTTAGCTGAGGTGGGGATAGGGGAGATTTCGGCCGAAATTCTCCAATCAACCCCCTCTGCATGGCTTGGCATCACGTGGGGGTTGGTCGAAGCGTTTGCCAAATGGCAGCTCAACATCGGATATGCCGTCGCAACCGTGAATAATCGCCTCTCGGCCGTCAAAGCCTACGCTAAATTAGCCTCCAAAGCAGGCGTCATCCCGCCCGAGGACAACTTGCTCATCCAATCGGTCACAGGCTACGGACACAAAGAGGGGTTGCGCATCGACCAGCGGCGCGACGTGACGCGATTGGGCAGCAAAAAAGCGGAGCATGTTAAGATCACGCTTGAACAGGCGCGTGTGTTTAAGCAGCCATCGGACGAAACGCCACAGGCAAAGCGGGATGCGTTCCTGATGTGTTTGTTGCTCGATCATGGGCTGCGTTGTGGGGAGGTGGCTGGATTGAAGGTGGCGGCGATTGAGTTGGAGATGGGTGTGTTGCGCTTTTTTCGGCCGAAAGTCAGCCTCACCCAAACGCATTACCTCACCTCAAGCACACTCACCGCCTACAAAGCATACCTACCTTTTTTGATCAACCGAAGCAGAACGCAGCCGCTTCTGCGCGGCAGTCGCAAAGGGGGGAAGCTAACAGACGCCCAAATGAGCGTACGAGCCATCACCAAACGGGTGCAGGTCCTTGGGCAACAACAGGGCATCAGTGGCCTGTCAGCCCATGATTGCCGCCATTATTGGGCGACCAATGCAGCACATAGTGGAACCGATCCGTTTGTTTTACAAGAGGCTGGGGGCTGGTCGTCGTTGACAATGCCGAGGCGTTATGTTGCTTCGGCCGAAATTGCCAATAAGGGAGTGAGGTTGGAAGAGTGAGGGAAATGAAGAATAGGGAATGAAGAACAAAGCACACGCCTTTTATTTCTTCATTCATCATTTCCTCAAAGCATACCCAGCACGCCCTTTTCCAAAATTTCCTCTGCTTGAGCGACCATACCTGCAAATACATCGGCCGCTGGGCGGATCGACTTGACCATGCCAATCCCTTGACCGGCCGCGCCGGGGTTGACATCGAGACGATTATCGCGATTAGCAGCCCGCATGATACGGTCGGTCATGGCAAGCTGCTGGTGCATTGGCAAAATGTCAAGCCCTGATTCACGATACGCATCAGACCACACATTGGGGAGCAAACGCGCCCGTTTGCCCGTGTAGGCGGCGGACAAAATCGTTCCTGTCTCTTTGCGACGCACAATTTCTTCTTTCTGTCCTTGAGTTAGAGCCGCTTCATCCGTGGCGAGGAAGGCGCTGCCGCACCAAACGCCCTGCGCACCCATCGCAAGCGCCGCAACGATCTGACGTCCATCCATAATGGAGCCAGCGCCCAGCACTGGCACGCGCCCTGCCACTTCGTCAACCACCTGTGGAATTAGCGCCATTGTGCCGATGCGGCTGTTGTGTCCGCCGCCGTCGTTGCCCTGCGCGACAACAAAGTCAACTCGACTATTGAGCGCCTTTGTCGCATGACGGGTTGCGCCAACGACAACGCCCACTTTCATGCCGACGTTGTGCGCCCGATCAACGAGAAAACCTGGGTCGCCCAGTCCTGCTACATAAACAGGGACTTCCTTTTCTAAAATCACTTCGAGCTGTTCACGAATAAAGGCGGGATCAAAAACGGGAATGTCCATTTCTGGCAGGTCGCCTAGATTGTACTTTTCGGCAAAATCGTACATAAACTGCTCGTGTGTTTCGGGCAGCGTTGGGTCAAGCGAGACAGGACTTTCGAGGCGTCCCTGCGTCACGCTAAACGGAATGAGCGTATCGACGCCAAACGGTTTGTCAGTCATTTCGCGCACTTGGTCGATGTGACGAGCCAGTTCTTCGGGCGCGACAAACGCGCCGCCAATCACACCTAGTCCGCCAGCGGCCGAAACTGCCGCCGCCAAATCAGGCCCCGATGGTGACACCAAGCCACCCATCCCCGCTAGAAAAATCGGATACTCAATACCAAACATGTCACAAATAGACGTTCGGAAAATAGATTTTGTCATCGAAATGATTCCTTCAACCAAGTGGTCAACAAACCTCAGAGGTTTATCGTGATCTACTCTGGCATGTGAATAAAAACCTCTGAGGTTTTTATCGTGGACAACAAATAACGACCAATTCAGATGCCTCACGGT
>JBMZDF010000645.1:0-3236 GCA_049614105.1 Promineifilaceae bacterium (SeqCode) | reverse complement strand
TTATCGATCTACAAACCGTGCATCAAGTCGTGCCAGATGCCGTGTCAGAATCGGCCGAATCGGCCGAATCACGCTTCCTAAACGGCACAATCGCGATGATGTTCAACAGCCGGCGCGGCGTGCCAACCTATCGCACCATTCAGGCGTTTGAGTGGGACGTGCTGCCGCTGCCACAGGGCAAACAGCAAGCTGGCATTTTACACAGCGATGCGTATTGTTTGAGCGCATCGGCCGAAAACAAAGACGCCGCATGGACATTTATCGAATTCGCCAACTCAATCGCAGGCCAAACAATTGTCGCCGCATCGGGCCGCACCGTGCCATCCCTCAAAGCGGTCGCCAACTCAGAGGCGTTTCTTGACCCCAGTCTGCCGCCTGCCAACGCACAAATTTACATCGACACAGCCAAGACGCTGCGGCGCGTGCCGATTATGGCGGGCTGGGTTGGTGTCGAGGAGGCGGCAAATAAGGAGATTGAGCGGGCGTTTTATGGGCATGCAACGCTTGAGGAGGTTTTGATTTCGGCCGAAACGTTGACAAAACCCTATTTTGAACGCTGACGAAATACCAAACGCACGTCCACCCAAAGTCTGAGCCAAATTTACATCAATTGCCCGATGCAAACTACGCACAAATCAATTAAACTCATCTCGCCAATCGCGAGATTGGCGTTACAATGATTCAGAGAATCAATTAAAGTTAGGAGAATCAAATGAAACGCATTTGGTATTTAGGATTTCTACTGATTTTAGCAATCGGGATGGTTGTTACAGGGTGTGCAAGCGGCGAAGAGTTCATGATCTTGACAGCAGAAGATTGTTTTGATGATGAAACCTACGATGAACAGACTCAATATTGCTATCTAACCTGCGAGCTTGACGGAACCTGTGCCGAGAACCCAGGCTTATTATCTTGGCTGGGCAGCTTTATCAGCGAAGTCGGCAACGTCGCGCTTGGCCCACCCTCAGATGCCAGCGTCATTATCACCTATGACGTCGAAGGGGATAGCATCAACAATCCTGTTGAGGGCAGTTCATCAACAGCACAAGAGAACGGAATTCTAGCAGACACCGCCAAACATCAGACGATGTGGCAGCAATTTGTGAGCCTGATTCCTATCGAGAATCGGGGTGATATTATTCAATATGGGATCTTCACCGATGGTGAGGGACAAACGATGGCCTATGTCGAGCCAAATTCAAACGATCCAACAAAATGGAATATCGTGATGGATGCGGTCGATGCGGAAAATAAAAAAGAACAACGGTACACGTTGATTCATGAGTTTGGGCATATCCTGACGCTCAACAATCGGCAAGTGCCATATGATACGAACTTAACTGAGGATGATGAGGCAGCTTACGAAAAAGCGGCACAATCCTGCCCTCGCTTCTTTACAGGAGAAGGCTGCGCAACAACAAACTCATACGTCAATGCGTTTTTTCAGAAGTTTTGGACTGATATTTATAGCGAACTGCCAACAGATCCAGAGGATTATGAGGCGGTTGGTGATTTTTATGATCAATATCAGGATCGTTTTGTCACTGGTTATGCAGCAACCAACCCTGGCGAAGATATTGCCGAATCATGGGCACACTTTGTGCTCAACGACAAGCCATCAGGGGACTCAATTGCTGACCAAAAAGTACGCTTCTTCTATGATTATCCAGAACTAGTCACCCTGCGCGACCAAATTTTGTCACGCCTTTACTCGCAGTCGCGGCGTTAAGCATAGCGAAAGCCTCAGGGGTTTTTATGCGCAGATCGGCATAGGTCACAATAAACCTCAGAGGTTTATTGTGACCTGTGTTCGGTACTCAGTTACAAGCTGAGTACTGAACACTCTAGCTCTGCTGCATCAGCGTTTTTCCCAGAGATCGTCAAATCCTTTTTGGACTTGCTCGCGAGTAATACTGCCTGTGGCTAAGTCTGTATCCGTTTTTTGCAACAGGCGCTCGTAAAACTCCAGTCCATACTGCACAATATCCGTCTCTGTGATGTGCTCCTCAACTAATTCCCAAAGCACTTCTTCCGCCTGATCAAGCTGGGTTGTTTTTTCATAGTAGATGAAAAGCTGTTGCACAACGGAAGTTGGCAGCAGATAGTCCCCTAAATGCTCATCAACCAGCTCATCAATGGTGGCGTCGAGATGGGCGTTGCTCAAATCGTGCCCAATTGTTAGCGAGAGCCGCACTTGGAGCGCTTTGAGGAACGAGGCGTAGGCGCTTTCTTCAAGCTCATCATGCGTGTGGATGATGCCCTGCGCTCTGAGTAGATCGGCCAACATAATCATTTGGCCTAGTCCTGCCTGATCATTGTTGCCGAGTAGGGAGATCAGCATTTCGGCCGAATTTGCCTCCACCGTCTCCCAATCCATCCCCAAATATTCCATTGCCGCCTCACCAAGTGTGGCCTCCGCCTCATCTAGCTGATCGGCGTTCACCAACCCCAAGACGCGATGGAATACCATCGACGCTTGGCGAATAATCTTCATAATAAAATCATCTTTGAACATAACAACTATAAGGTGCGAAAAGCGAAGAATCGAACGTGGAAGGTACTGCGCTTTTCACGCAACTCAAACCTCTTTACCAATCTCGGCAATTTCTACACGTAACACCTGCATCATTTCAGCATGCTTATCTTCGGGATGAAGATCGGCATGATGTTTTTGGCTTGCAAGCTTGGCGCACAGATCAAGGAAGCGTCGGGTGCGTCGAATTCGGCCGAATTGCCAATGCGCCGCCATATCTGCAAAATGCAGCCGCTGCACACCCCAATCACTCGCCAATTCATATTGTCGATAGGTCAACGTTCCCGTCATCACTTCTTCTTTTAAGTACTCTTTGAGCCACTGCTGTTCCTGCCGCAGCGCCCAAGCAATCATAAAACCAGTTAACACCACCCCGCCCCAGTCAGACAAAGGCGCAATGAGGCATAGGGCGCTGCCCAAACCAACTGTCGCGTTGTGCAGGGCGTGCAGCGTCACCGCAATCGTCCAACCTGCGATCGGTGCGATCAGACGCAATAAGTCGGAGCGATTAAGTCGTGCGTACGCCACGCTTAGGCCAAATGCGGCGCTAAATAGCGCGTGATTTAGCCCAAACACAAAAGCACGGAAAAAGACATTGATGCCTAACGCGCCGAATCCACCTGAGGCAAACTCGCTGCTAAAGTAGAAATAGTTTTCTACCATGGCAAACCCTAGTCCGACCATTGCCCCGTAGATAATGCCG
>JBMZDF010000644.1:0-3240 GCA_049614105.1 Promineifilaceae bacterium (SeqCode) | reverse complement strand
TGGGCAATGATCAAAACAATATCCAAATCACTGATGAAGAAACTGGCGAAGTTTTCAACGTAAATATCGAAAGCATCGTTTGTGACATTCGCGACCGATTGATCGCGCGCCGGCGTCAAGATGTTGAGGCGACAACATGGCAAAAGCTCGATGAACATAAGCAGCGTGACGAAATTCAAGCGGCGCACAATGCCGCGTTTCCGCCGCCGATAATTGCAATGTCTGTGTTGTTGATACTCATATTGATTAGGGATTCATGCATTTCACTGTTTCTGAGAATTATACCGATTTTTGTATACTGCGATCCTTCTCAAGCTGTTACCTATGTCATGATGCATGACGTGAGACCAGATAAGTTCTTAGGAAAAGAAGATGTGAACGCTTCCCTAAGCATGTTATACTGCCCTGTTGGTTCAAAGACTTGATCGTTTCCGAACCCTATTTTCAAGCAAATATGCGCCGAGGAAGACCTTGGCAGGAGTCTCCTCAGTGAGTTTTGAACAATTCGAACTGGATCCTCGCCTTATGCGTGGTATCCAAGATGCGGGCTATCAAACGCCTACCCCCATACAACAGCAAGCAATCCCAGAAGTAATCAGTGGTCGTGATGTCCTTGGTCTGGCCCAAACAGGCACGGGCAAGACAGCGGCTTTTATGCTGCCTGTATTGCAGCGTTTGACGCGTGGAAAGCTACGCAAAATTCGTGTGCTGGTTGTTGCCCCAACGCGGGAACTTGCTGAGCAGATTCATGTTTCGGCCGAAGGGCTAGCAAAATACACCAAAATTCGCAGCATGACGATGTATGGTGGCGTTGGCAAAGGCAAGCAGCGTGAATCGCTAAGACGTGGCGTCGAAATTATTGTCGCCTGCCCAGGACGTTTTCTTGACATGCATCGCGAAGAAGGGCTTGACATGTCAAATGTTGAGGTTCTGATCCTTGATGAAGCAGATCGCATGTGTGATATGGGTTTTTTGCCTGACATCAAGCGTATTTGCAAGTTGCTGCCCGACAAACGACAAACGCTCTTTTTCTCGGCGACGATGCCAACCGAGATCCGTCAGCTAACTCGCTCAATTTTGCGCGATCCTATCACCGTTCAAATTGGCATGATCGCTCCTGCAAAAACTGTTTCGCACGCCATATTCAAAGTTCCAGACGGGACAAAAGTGAAGCGGGCGCTGTTGCTGCATATTTTGGAAAATGAACCGACGGGGCGCGTTCTAGTCTTTACGCGCACAAAACGGCGGGCGAAAGTGCTGGCACAAAAGCTGGAGCGCCAGAAATATTCTGTTGCGGCATTGCAGGGCAATATGTCACAGAATGCGCGTCAGCGGGCGATTGATGGCTATCGCAGCGGCAAATTTAGCATTTTGGTGGCAACTGATATTGCGGCACGTGGGATCGATGTCTCGGACATTTCGCACGTAATTAATTTTGATATGCCAGATACGGTTGATGCGTATACACATCGCATCGGCCGAACGGGACGCGCTAAACAATCTGGTGATGCGTACACTTTTGTGACGCATGATGATAGTGACATGCTGCGCAGCATTGAACGCTTGTTAAAGCAAAAAGTGAACGAGTTGCCGTTGCCCGATGGACTGCTTGAGAATTTGGCGGTTGAAGAATATATTGAACCTGCGCCGCGCCCTGTTAGACCACAATCGCGACATGGTGGTCGGCGTCTTAAGTCCACGCAAAAGGTGAAAGATAACACGGATAAGTCATCGACTAACGGAAAGTCGAACGCCCCTCGTGCTGATCAGCCAAAACCTGCCTCAAAACGCCGCCGTTCGCGTCGCCGTTCTTCAGGCAATAAGGGTCAACAACCCTCTGCTCCCAATACGAATCGCGGCCGACGATGATGAAACGCCTTTCGCTCTGCCTCTAAAATTAAGCTAAAAATAAATTAGCCGCAGAGATTGACGCATTTGCAGAATGTGTCAGTCTCTGCGGTTTTTGTTTTACGATGCGGGGTGATAGAGTTTTGTGCATACGCAATGTTTATGTAGAAGTTTGTGCTAATAGCGGCCCTACCTCTGGTATTCGGCTGTAAACGTGTTATTTGGTTGAAAACTCGTGCAGTTCGTTAATGTAAATCTTATAAAAATGCGTTACTATAGTTGTATGTTCTAAAAGGCATTTTCAGGTTTTGTTCCCCTTCGGTTTATCACAAACTAAATAGGTTGGATTCGCTCTGAAATTAGGTAACAGCAAAATTGGCCGACGATTTTGACGCTTAATTTATCTTGACTTCATCGTCAAGATTGAGTAAGCTATTTTGCATAGAACGCATGTTCGCAAAACTCTATGCAAATGATGATAATTTAAACACGCAATATCGGTTTGATTTCGGCCGAAATCAAATGCGGAGGAAACACGCGATGATCGCAAACTTAAAAGACCAACCCCAAGGCAGTCGCTTTCCCATCGGGCGCAGCCCCCGTGAGCCATCCACGCTCTCAAGCATCAACAGCCGTTACGCACTAATCGGCATCATTTTGATGATCGCCCTGTTTGCGTTCGAGCTGTTCAATTTTGACACAACGCAATTTGCATTAACAGACCTGCTTGGCGAAACGCGCTTTGCCGGTTTGAAATGGGCAACAATTCTCGCGATTGCGTTTTGCGGCATCGACTTTGCAGGATTACTGCGCGTTTTTACGCCAGATAGCGACACAAACACGCCCACGGAGGTCTGGTATCTCATGGCGGCGTGGCTGTTAGGTGCAACGTTGAACGCCACGATGACGTGGTACGCCGTTTCGCTAACGCTTGTCAACAACCATGTGGGAAATGCTGTTCTGTCAACGGAGCAGCTACTAATGATTGTGCCGATATTTGTGGCTTTTCTGGTGTGGTTAACGCGGATTATGTTTATTGGTGCGCTGTCTGTTGCTGGTGGGCGTTTGCTTGACGGCACGTTAGGGGCGCACAAAATGTCTTCGCAAACGCACCGTGTTGCAGGGCGTCATCAATCCACTGCGGTTGGAGCCGCCTCGCAGAAAACTCGACGTCCGATACGGCATACACCCCGTCGTCCAAAGCGCGATGATGATCGGCAAATCCCGCCAATGCATCACCCTGTCCCTGTGATGAGTGATGACGATGCGGCAACTATATTTGCGCGTGTGCCTCATCTAGCTGATGTGGATGCAGGATAAGTGATTGCCTAATATGGGCGGTCAGACAATTCGAAAAATGGTCAGGCATTATGCCTGACCATTTTTGTATCA
>JBMZDF010000643.1:3027-3241 GCA_049614105.1 Promineifilaceae bacterium (SeqCode) | reverse complement strand
GTTTATGACACAAGGGATTACGTCGCTTGTCTCATTGGCGTCGATGTTTTTGACACAGTTCTCAAGCGCAGCCCTATGTTTAGCTGTGGTTCATGCCTTGTTTGGTGAGAAGCTGTCGATTATGGATGCCTACCGCAAAATGTGGGAACGTTGGCAAAGTTTGGCCGGC
This sequence comes from Promineifilaceae bacterium (SeqCode), assembly GCA_049614105.1. GTDB lineage: Bacteria > Chloroflexota > Anaerolineae > Promineifilales > Promineifilaceae > CALECP01. The sequence continues at coordinate 3,072 of JBMZDF010000643.1, read as the reverse complement.
ATGGGCTTTTTGCTGTTCGTGGTCAGCATGGGCTTAAGCATCATC
>JBMZDF010000643.1:0-3017 GCA_049614105.1 Promineifilaceae bacterium (SeqCode) | reverse complement strand
GATCCCTGGGTTTTTCATGTTGGGCGTGATGTTCCTGTTTAGCTACGTCGCTATGCCGTTGATGGTTCCTGTGCTTGTGTTGGAAGGAGTTGGTGCTTGGGAGGCGATTAAGCGAGCTTGGAATCTGGCGCGACGGCGTGTTTGGCCCTTGTTCGGGTTGATGCTAGTAATTGCTCTGTTTGTGATAGCATTGATTAGTGGCATCCAAGTTGTCATTCTGACGATTTTTGGCGTGGTGGTATCAGATACGTTTGCAAGCGGTGACTTTGACGCCGTTTTCCTATCGGCCGCCGTTGCCGCCGTTGGATTTTCTGCCTTAGCCTCGGTATTTGTGCTGCCGATTCAGCAGTCAATTGCAACCCTCATCTATCTTGATTTGCGCATGCGCAATGAGGGGCTTGATTTGGCGATGGCGGTTGTTGCGCCTGATAGCGATCCGCTTGAGGTGATTCGGAATGCGCCACGTCAGGCGAACAGTGCAGATTTGGTTGAATCGGCCGAATTCGGCCGATTTCTGGGCCTCGGCTGCGCCCCTGTTATATTTTTCTTCGCCCTCTACGCGCTGACTTTTGGCATTGTGGTTGCCCTTGTTGGCTTAATAGGCACTTTCTGATGAATCGACACGTTATAATGTTGCTCACGCTTTTGAGTTGTCTCTGTTTTGGATGGCAGACGGCCATGGCCTACGCCGATCCCATCTCAGAAGATGCCTATTGGGGGCTGATTTCAGACGCCGCAACCGCGTTTGGAAATGATGCGGACATTGCCCCTATGATTGAGCAGTTGACCCAGATTGAGTCGATCCAACGTGGGGATGAACTCATTCTGATTGACACGACCTATCTCGTTTCCATTTTGGAAGACGAGACAATAACACGTGAGCAACAGGCGAGACAGCTACGTGCCTTGTTGGCAACCCGCGATCAACAAAGTGTCGCTATTGATGAAGCGACGTTGCAATCTACCTTTGACACAACCCTCTCAAGTGCCGAGTTTCAATATGAAACGGTGTTTCCCGAATGGGTGATACGTGCCGTTGAATTATTGCGGCGCATGGGCGAATTTGTTATTCGGGCGCTTGAATTTGGGGCTGATAGCGGGATTGCACCCGTTGTGGGCTGGGGCGTTGCGGGGATGGCGGTTTTGGGGCTTGTTGGATTTTTGTGGTACTGGTTGCGCGGTGTGCAGCGTCAGTTTAGCAGCGAGAGTGAGCTTGACCCAACGTACGATGATGCGGATCAGATTTCGGCCGATGCCGCCTTTCAACAGGCTGAGACGCTTGCCAAAAACAGCGACTATCGCCAAGCGGTACGTTATCTCTACCTGTCTACCCTTCTATCTCTCGATGAGCGCGGCCTGTTGCGCTACGACCGCAGCAAAACCAATCGCGAATATTTACGCACCGTCGCTGGCTCTGACGTTTCGCCCACGTTGCGCAGCGTTGTGGAGGTGTTTGATCGCGTTTGGTACGGGTTTCAACCGATTGACGCCGCCAGTTATGAACAATACGCCGCAACCGTTCGGCGTTTGAGAGGCACATGATACGTCGCGATACCCTCATTGTCAGCATCCTGCTCATCGTGATTACCGCCTTTGGGTTTATCAACGGCATACGTCAGCAGCGGCAAACGACAGCCGCGCCGTTGTATTATGATTCAACCAATCCAAGCGGTGCAAACGCCTTGATGCAGTGGCTAGAGGAACTTGAGTTTGAAGTGTCAACGCAGCGTGTCGGTCGTTTTGAAGTGCCTGACGATGTGGGGCTTGTACTCATGTTGGAACCCGCCATGCCCGTCTCCGAACGCGAGTTGCAACGCTTGGAAGCGTGGGTTGCAGAGGGTGGCACGTTGCTAATCGCGGGTGCTAATTCATCCGCAAGCGCGGTCGCCAGCCATTTTGAGTTTGCCCACGACTTTTATTTTAGAGCGAACATGCAGTTTGTACGCCCAGTGAGTTTGGCGATTCAACGGGTTGCGGGCTGGAATTCGGCCGAAATTGACCCCACCGCCACCTTATTCTCCGATCGTCACGATTTTGTAACCCATTTAGCGGTTGAGAATAGCCCTGTGGTTGTTTCTTTTCCAGTCGGTGACGGCAACGTTGTTTTGACAACGCTTTGGGAACCTTTCTCCAACTACGGCATCCAGCGTAAAGGCAATGCTGAACTGGTCATGAACCTGATCGGGATGCACGAATTTGACGGGCAGGTTTGGTTTGATACATGGCATCACGGCGATCGGTTGCCCACTTTTGCGGGGGAAATTGTTGGCCCTGGGGCATGGGTTCGTCGCACCCATTTGGGGCAGGCGCTATTGTTCAGCATTGCACTGGGGTATGTGGCATTGTTGTGGCGCGGACGCCGTTTTGGTCGACCGATTCCGCTGCCCGACACAACCGAACGCCGCCCTCCGCTCGAATATATTACGGCAATCGCCAATATGAACCGCCGCGCAGGCAATCGCCAAACGATCATCAATGATTATCGTCTGCGACTCAAACGCGGGCTTGGTGTACGCCATCGCATTGACGCGGCGCTACCCGACAACGACTATTTGAAAACATTACAGGCTGCGCGTCCCGAACTGGATATTAATGCCGTCCGCGATTTGCTGCGCCGTTTGCAAAACATGAACCTAAGCGAAACAGAGCTTGTGACGATCGCAACTGACGTGACGGACTTTTTGGAAAACAATTAGAAGGTATACCGATTCAAACTATGATCGATTTACAACAGCTTTATCAAGATTTACGACAAGAAGCGGACAAGGTCATTGTGGGCCTTGATGAGCCGTTTGAACTGTTGGTGGTGGCGTTGCTGACGGGGGGGCATGTGCTGTTAGAGGGCGTGCCTGGGACGGCAAAAACGCTGATGGCAAAGACGCTGTCCCGTTTGGTTGCGGCTGAATTCGGCCGAATTCAGTTCACTCCCGATCTGATGCCCTCCGACATTCTCGGCACAAGCGTGTTTGACATCAACAGCAGTCGATTCTTCCTGCAAAAAGGGCCAATCTTCACCC
>JBMZDF010000642.1:0-3244 GCA_049614105.1 Promineifilaceae bacterium (SeqCode) | reverse complement strand
GGCGACGTCTCTACCAGAGACGTTAACCTGTAGAGACGCCCCGCTGGGGCGTCTGGCTAATTAAAGCACAGGTTTTGTGGCGCACTTACCCGCTATTTTGGCGCTGGGCCTTGGTGCGAATGTTTAACTTATCAAACAAGTTGCGGATGCTTGCAACGGTGTAACGCACGTTCCATTTCAAATCGATCCAGTCGATCGCCTCTTGCAAGGTGTTAAAAGGTGTTTGCTGCGAGTGTGCGACAAGCGCACGCTGTTGTTCAAATGTGAGATAAGCACCTTTGCGTACCATGTAGCCCAGTGCGTGCAGCACCCCTTTGCGTCGGTATGAGCTAATCAGATAGTGTAGTTTTGATGCATTCAGTGGAACCATACGGCTGACATCGGCTTGCGGAAAACCGACCTGCAACAGAATGAGTGCGTGCAGCCAAGAACGGCGCTCTGGGCTAGGTTCTTGCGCCCATAGATCGCGAAATTCTTCTACACTATCTTGCCACTGAATTTTTGTCCTGTTGAATTGCATGATGAGTAATATCGTGTGCGGGCGTATGTCACTTGCGCGACATACGCCCGCTATCTCCTCTATCCTCTCTGATGCGGCTGGTAAGGTTGCGCAAGGGGCGTTCCCGCTTGCTCAACAGACTGTTCACCTCTGGTGAACCGATACCAAGCACAAGTACAACTCAACACGATTCCTGTTATTTGAAGAAGGCCGCGTCGTGTCAGCCTGTGGGAACACATCATTTTCACCTGTTTGTAGACAATTTTTGCGAGGCGGTTGTGAGCATTTCGGCCGAAAGTAAGCAGACCACTCAACAACATAACCCCCAATATCAATGCCATAATAGTCACATTGGGAGACGTTTCTGCATCGGCCGCAGACAGTTGAACAGCCGTTGGCGAGAGTAACCGCGTGGCAAAATCTTCGACCTCGCCATTGCTCACCGTGCCGCCATGACCACCCATGCCCACGTCGCGTGTAGCGCCTCCAACGAATGAACTGTTGGCAGCAAACGAGCGCCCACGCACATAAATCCAGTTCGGATAGGTGACCGTGCCAGATGGCACAACCACATCAATTCCAAACGAGATTTGATACATGTCGCCTGTCACGTGTTGATTGATTGAAATATCGTTATGGCTGTGGAACTCATTCGCATCGTCAAAATCACCATCCCCGTTCCAGTCGATCCACAAGCCATAATCGGCCGTTTGAACACCACGACTACGCAGGATGACTGAGAAAGTAACGAGATTTCCCTCAATCAGTTCACCCTGTAACGGCAAAATCAGCCCGTCTTCGTCATCATGCCCATCGTTATCATCACCCTCAGTCTGGCCTTCTTGACCCCCAGACTGGCCTTCCCATTCGGTGTCAACCGTTGCACCCGACCAAATCGCGCCGTCATCATCAGGGATGTTGTCGGCGTCATCATCAGGGAAAACGATGTGCCGTGCGCCAAAGTTGTTGACAAAAGTGTTGTAAGTATCTGGCAGGTCGCCTAGCTCAACACGCACAACGCCAAAGTCGTAGGTCGCCTCTGTGTTTACCTCGGTTGTCGGCACAGGCGCTTGCGTCACGGTGCTGTCGCCACGTGTGGCGAGCGCCGCCACACCTGTGTGAGCATCAGAGTCGGCCAGTTCCCCCGCGCTCGCAACATCTGTCAGCGTTTCAGCCAGCCCATTTGGCAGCACCATCGACAAGACATAGGCGGGGTTAGTTGTGGCGCTCATGTTGCCAGTCGAACTGTGATAATCCTCGTCCAGCAGCAAATTGCCAAAGCTGTACCAGCCGCGTTCAACCGCTGTCGTTGAGGGATCGTCGCCCGTGCGCGTGGCAAACATCGTGGTGGTGCCATTTGGATAGGTGATAGCGAGCGTGACCGTGATGTTGTTTATGCCAAGCTCGTTGCTATCCTGCACACCGTCATAGTTGCGGTCAAACCACACGCGGTTCCCCACGGTGGCGGCGTCGACAAAATAGCCAAAATCGGCCGTCAAATCGGTCGCTGCCGCAGCCGTTAGCTCCAGACCACCAACACCCCCATACGGGGCAAACTGACTGTGATTGTCCGTTGCCGCTGTTCCCGATGAGTGCCAATAGCCGTTTAACAGCCGATCGACATCAGAGACGGCAACGATAAAGCATGCGCCCCCGTTTGTGCCTGCGCCCACAACGGGCAGTCCGTCAAAATCATAGTTGCCGTTCGTACCGAATGCGCCGAGATTGACAGCGGACGTTGTGCTAGTTCGGCCGAAACGCGGATCACCCGCATCACGCACGCCATCACAATCTAAATCGCGATACAAATCAAGCGTCACGTCACCAATCGGCACTTCATCGCTGCCCGAAACACCGCCGTCCCCGTTCCTGTCAAGCCAAACACGGTTGCCAAGTGCGCCGCTTGTGCCGCTAACCGCATAGCTAAAGTCCTGATTCAGATTGATCGGGGCGCTAGGCAGCAGCGTGACAAAGCTTTGATTGTCAACCAGTCCGCTTGGGTCGTGGCTTTGCGCCATCCCTTCGAGCACGCCGCCCGCGGCGAAGTTTTCAGGCGGAACCACAACGATATAAGTGTAAGATGGATCTGGGTCGACGCTGCCAAAATAGTAGTGTCCGTTTTCATCGGTCGTCGTTGTGATGACGTTGCCGCCGTTGTCAATCAGCAGCACGATCACGCCTTCGATGCCCGGCTCGTTCGGGTCTTGCGTGCTGCCGCTGCTGCCGTCGATGTCAAACCAAATGGTGTTGCCGATCGCGCCAAGGTTGCTAGTGTGCCCAAAAGGCGTGTAGCCAAAGTCGTGGCCCATGTTGTCGGTGGAAAGGTTTGTTTCGGCCGATATGCCAACCCCCGCCGCAGCCCCATCCGCATCGTAGGTCGCCTCCAACCCCGACAACACCACATTGTCCGAGTCGTTGACCCACACAAGATAGTCATCTGTGCCCACGCCATCGGTGATTGGCAAATCTTGGAAAAGGTAAGCGCCCTCATTGTCTGTTGTGTCAGTTGCAATGATTGGCTCGTTCGCATCCCGCACGCCATTGCCGTTGCTGTCTCGAATCAGGGCAACGCTCACGCCTGCAATGCCATACTCGCGGTCGTCATCTTGAGCGCCGTTCCCCTGATTGACCGCACCACTGCCGTCGGCCGCTGCTTGATTGGGGCCGCTGCCGTCGGCATCGATGTCAAACCAAACGGTGTCGCCGATATTGCCCAGCGTTGCGCCCGTTGGCTGGTAACCAAAG
>JBMZDF010000641.1:0-3259 GCA_049614105.1 Promineifilaceae bacterium (SeqCode) | reverse complement strand
TAAAGAGCGGTGGCTGAGCCAGTCGAAGCCTGAGCCAGTCGAAGCCTGAGCGACACACTGCTATGACTTCGACAAACTCAGTCTACATTATCGTCACCAACCCATTTGAAACACACCTAAAAATAATTTCATGCCCTCTACAAGAATGAGGCTGCATGGAAACAATGAACGCACCTAGTAATTGGCGTCAGCCTTTCATAGGATAACGTTATGAATAATACAAATAGACCGATAAAGCCAGGCGAGATAATTGCGTATTTAGAGGGCGAGGCAACACGAGGGGTGTGCAACACAATCGAAGCAAATGCAGATCTGAAAGCCGAAGCTGATGATTTAACCTATTTGAGTACGCTGTTTGATCTTGCTTTTCGCCGTCAAAGCTGCCCTGAATCAATCCAATTGATCGATTATGAAGCAAATCTACTAGCGCCGTCTGCACGTGAGCAGATTGAGCAGCATCTGACGACTTGTCAACATTGCTCTCAGGAGATGAGCACCTTACGCGCAGGAATTGTTTTAGATCCGACGCCAGTTCTGGCTCCCACACCCGCCTCAACATCGCCGACCTGGTTTGCTAAGCTGATCGCAACTGGCGCACAGGTGCTTGAGGCTATCGAGGCATCGCTACAAACGCCGCAGCTTGCTTTGCGGGGTCAGGAAAAAGTCGAATTGATGTTTGACGCTGACCCCTATCAACTGCTTATTCAGGCAAGTCCCAACACGCTTGGCAATTGGGATGTCGATGGACAGCTATTAAACAAAGAAGATCCGTTGGCTGAACAGACGGGCGAGGCGCAGCTTTATGCGGGTGAGGAACACGTCAGCGGGTCAAATTTGACTTTGTTTGGGAACTTCGGGCTGATCGACATCGCGCCAGGAGCGTATCGGCTGACGGTTCAGGCAACCTCCGATGTGTATTTGGTTGCGACGCTCACGTTAGACGTTTAAGTAGCCAATGACCCCTCTTGAGATTGCAACCCATGCAGCGGCCGATATTTCTGCTAGCGAGCGTTATTTGCTCAGTGCAGAAATTCGGCCGAAACTCAATCTCGACACCCACCTGCTCATCACAAACAAAGTCCTCGCGCTGGTAGACAGCAATGCCGAAGCCGCCCTATGCTTAGCACAAGCCAACCTAGCCGCCGCAACCCAGCAAACAAAAGAAGATCGCGCACGGATCTTCTCCCTTTGGGGCGTTGGGTGGGCGCTTGCCGCTACGTTTGCCTACAACGAAGCGTTTCTGATCTATGAGGAAATTGCGGTCTACTTTCAACAGCAACAAGAGTGGCGGCGCTTGGCTGGGTCGTATATCAACGGCCTCTGGATGCTTGTCAACCTTGGGCGCTATATCGAGGCGATAGCCCTTGAAAAACAGGCGAGAGCGGCGCTGACCAAGGCGGATGAAGATGTCCGTCGTAGTGCGTTAAGTCTTGAGATCAACATTTTTCGTGCTTATGAAAACACAGGCCAGCTCGCACAAGCGGTTGTCTGTGTTCGGCGCGGGTTGGCGCTGGCACACGAGTTAGGTGACCCGCAATCAAAAGGGAAACTCAAAATGACGGAGGGCTATCTGCTCATAAAATTGGGTAGGTATGTTGGGGCAGAAGCCTCATTGGTTGAAGCCGCACAATGTTTTGAAGAAACACAAAATACAACTGATATGGCTCGCACCGATCTCAATTTGGGGCGTCTCCACTTCCGTCAAGGTCGCTATCAGCGCGGATTACACCACCTTGAAGCGGCTCACACCCGTTTTGCCAAGCTTCATCTGCCGTTAGAAGCGGCCAATGTTGAGCATCAGAAGGCGAAAGTCTACTTTGCGCTCAATCTACTGGATGAGTCGTTAACGTTCAACACGCAGGCACATGACAAGCTGCTCGCACATGATCTGCCCCATTTCCATATTGAGGTGCTGATCACGCAAGGGCGTATTCGCATTCGGCGCAACAATTACCCGCAAGCGAAACGCGCATTGAATCAGGCACGCCAGCTCGCTTTGCAGTTCGAGGCGCTTGGGATGTTGCCGTCAATTGATATTCTGCGTATTCAAATTGCCCAACACGAGCAGCGGTTTGATGACGTGGCGGTGATTTCGGCCGAAACCGTCGCGCAAAAACATATCAACAACGAGCCGCTGCTGCTGGCACAACTCCATTTAGAAGTAGCGCGTTCCCATCTGAAACAGGCTCAGCTTGCCGATGCGCTTGAACAATTGGAAGCGGTTCGCCTGTTGACCGAACAGTTTTCCCTACAAGAGGTCGCGATTCAACTGCGCTATCTCTTAGGCATTTACGCGAATCAGATGGCAAGTGGCCGAGCACGCGCTTATTATGACGACGCGATTCGCCTGATCGACAGACAAAACGCGAGTTTGCCGCTCGATGAGTTCCGCGTTGCCTATCTCAGCGACAAACAGGTGATTTATGAGGCGTTGATTCGAGAAAACCATCGAGCAGCGATTGAAAAAGAGGCGGGGGCGCTCGCCGATTTGCTCAAATCGCTGGGGCGCATGTATGCCGCCTATTTGCCTCAATTGTTAGGTGCGTCCGTTTCGGCCGCCACCGCACAAACGGGGCCAGATCCGCTTGCTGAACTGCGGGCGCGATGGTATTGGCATCAAACGCAGCTTGAGGAGCGATTTAGCCAGCAGGGAACGGCAGAGGGCGTTGCTTCAGTCAAAAATCACCCCACCCCGCAATCGGCCGCAAGCATCGAGGCAGACATCGCAGAAATGTTGCGCCAGCGGCGGCTCCGACAAACAGACAACCCCGACAACCAGCTTGATAAATCGTATTCAATCGGCAGCATCCAGACTCAGCTGCGCGTTGAACAAGCGTTACTCTGTTTTTATCTGGCTGATGAGCAGTGTCATCTGCTGCTTGTCACACAAACGGGATCGTTGCATTTAACGCATCTGGCTGCGGCCGAAATGGTCGAACAACTGCTACAAGCGTGGCGCTTTCACATTGGCAACCAACAGGCTGTACAGGGCAAATCGGGGCTTATGATCGCCCGCGCTTACTTGCAGCGACTTTATCGGCTGCTGATTCGGCCGATTGAGGCGCAACTGCCCACTATCGCGCAACTTTCAATTTTGACCCCAACACTGTGGCACGATCTGCCGTTTGCCGCTTTGTTCGATGGCAAACAATATTTGGTCGAGCGTTGTGCGCTGTCCCGTTTGTCGTCATTTGATTTGGGAGATCAGGGGGTGATTCGGCCGAAAACCAGCGCCCTCGTTATCGGCTACTCCGATGAA
>JBMZDF010000640.1:0-3268 GCA_049614105.1 Promineifilaceae bacterium (SeqCode) | reverse complement strand
ACGCAAGATCAGGCGACTATCACGTTGAGCAACCAGCCAGCTCTGCTGCTGTCGCGCTTGATTATTGACGCTAAGGTGTTGAATCGGGCAAGCCTAGCCACCATTCTTTATCCACATTCAAAAAATCCTCGGGGGAACCTTGCCGCGACGCTGCGATTGCTGCAACGGCAATTAGGCTATGAGTCGATTGAGGCGACGCGATCAACGCTTGCCATTCTCTCCGACTCAAATTTATGGTGTGATGTTTGGGAGTGGGCACGTCTTGAGGATGAAATACAGCATAGTTGGCATTCGGCCGAACCGAACCGCCCAAAGCTCATCCGCCTGCTCGAACAAATCCAACAAATCTATCGCGGCGAATTTATGGCACAGGCCAAAGTCGCCAACAACTTTACAATAGACAACTGGCTAACACTCGAACGCGAACGCTATCGCCAAGCCTATGTTGCCAGCACCCACAAGCTGCTGCAACTCTACCAAGTTGAACAGGCGCGACAGGAAGGATTGCGTCTCGTTCAAGCGGCTCTTGAACATGAGCCGTTCCAAGAATCATTTCACATCGCCTATATGCGGTTGCTGGCGGAAAGCGGTGCGGTTGATAAAGCGGCGCGATGGGGCATAAAAATGCAGCGGCGGCTGTGGCGTGAGCTGGCGACCAAACCCTCGCCTGCCTATTTACAAACCCTAAATGGATTGCGCCACACAGGGACGCATCGGGCAAGGGTTCAAGCGACCGCGCCCTCAATCCGTTACGCTGCGCCTGCGGCAACACAGCCGATTTTCGGCCGAACTGAGCAAGCACGCAACATCACCACCCGCCTCCTCAACAATCAAACGCGCTTGCTCACGCTAGCAGGGCTGGGCGGCATCGGCAAAACGGCTCTAGCCCTCAACGTTGCTGAAATCATCGAACCGCTGTTGCCACAAGGCGTTTGCTGGGTTTCTTTTGCCAACACAACTTCTACATCAGATCCAGCCGCTGCGCGGAGGCAAATCGCCCGCAAAATCGCCCAGCAGCTACAAATGCATATCGGCGCGAATCATGACGATTTATCGGTCGAAGTGATCGCCCACCTTAGCAAACACCACCTGCTGCTTGTGCTAGACAGTTTCGAGTCGATGATGGCGGGGGCGACCTACCTCACCGAAATTCTAAAGCAAACGGCCCGCGTCTGTATTTTGCTAACGTCACGCCAAACGCCGAATCTGAGAACGAACATTGTCGAAACCGTCACGGGGTTGCCGATCCCCAAAACGGGCGAAGCAGATAACCCCTGTGTGCGCCTGTTTGTACAGCGTGCGCAAAGGCAGCTTGCCAGCTTCCGACTGGAGGAGAGCAATCTTGCTTCGATTATTGAGATTTGCCGACTGGTCGGCGGGATTCCGCTGGCGATTGAGTTGGCGACCGTCGGTGTGCCGCTGTTTGATGTCGCAGAAATTGCGGCCTCGGTTGACCAGCAAATTAATTTTTTAACCAATCCCTATCACGACGCCAGCCAGCGCCAGCAAAGCGTCATGGCTATTTTGGAATATAGCTGGAGTCAACTGCCACAAACAGAGCAGCAGCTTCTGACCCGCTTAACCATCTTCCAAGAACAGTTCCATCGACGCGCCGCAGAGCAGGTCTGTGACGCCACCGCCGCGCAGCTAGCCAACTTGATCCACAATGCATTTTTGCGGGTTCATTCACCGGGCTGGCTATCTATACACCCGCTTATGCGTCGCTTTCTGGAGCAAACCCAAGCGACATCAGCGCAACATCAGCTTGAAACTGACTACTTCACACATTTTCTAGGCACGCTCAACACCGATAGTTCGGTCTGGGATGAGCTGGAAACGCGCCGCATCATGCAGCGCGACCGTTGGGATCGACAACATGCTGATTTTGTCTACGCATGGCAGTTAGCGGTTCAACATCAGGCGTTTGAGCTATTGCGTGACGCTGTGTTTGGATTCAGCGTTTATGGCGCAATACGCGACATACCTGGCATTGTTATTGAGCAGTTTGATCGGCTACTGGGTCAATTGAAGGGTCTATCGGTGCTATCGGCCGCGCAAGAACAGCTTATCGTGCGTCTGAGCTTATACATCACACGTTACGGCCATGCGATGCAGCAAAATTCGGCCGAAATGATCCAAATGCTCGAAAGCGCAACCGCCCTCGCCGACAGGGTTGAAATTGAGGATTGGGCCACCTATGCTAAATTTCGCACCATGTTGACCCTGCTCAACTGGGGGCATACAGAGCGCGGCATGGTATACGGGGCGCAACTTTACGCCACGCTCTGCCAAGGCAAAAATCACGTCGCGACACGGCGCACGGCGCTCACCATTATCAGAAAACGGCGTGGGGATGGGCTGACCTGTGACGAGCTGATCCCCGATTGGCGCGAGCAGCTACATTTTCAAACACAGCATGAGTTAACAGACGCAATCACCGTTCAGTGGGCGCAGTTGGCCGCTCGCGAACTGTCAAACCACGCATCGGCCGATGTAGTATTGGCCTATGTGGCACAAATCGTCACCCTTTACGAGCAGCAGCCGCATTTGGTGACAGGACTGGAGCATCGCGACTTGCTCAACTTGCAGGGTCAACTGCTCATGGAGTCCGCCTATTGGGAGGAGGCGCTCGTTATATATGAAAGGTTGTTTGCGTTATTCGAGCGGCCGAATGCGCTGCATGTCGATCCCAATCGACTCATCTACGAAATCAACCATGCATCTGTGCTTGCCCAAATGAAGCAATACACAGATGCCGTTATCCTGTTGCAGAAAAACATTGCGCGTGAGGGCAGCCAATTTCTATTCTTTCGCGCTATTGCCCGCAACACACTAGCCGATATTTATCGCAAAATGGGGCGGTTTGATTTAGTGGGCGAACAGCTCTTGGCCTCACTCACGCTCACGACATCCCATTTCCAAAGCGAGACAGTTGTGGTTGCGCTTTTCTTACTCGCCTGCGTTGAAACAGCCCAGTTCCCGCATGCCCTCTATTTGCAAATCCTCGCCGCAACAGTCCAGCATACAGGCATCTTCAGAGCATTTCGTGAGGAAGCCAAGCCCCTTTACCAACAAGCCCTCGCCGCAACCTCGCCCAAAGAGAAGGAAGCCCTTTTAAGCAAACCATCGTTACAACAGCTAGCGCAACAGACATTGACCCTATTCCAATCTTAGCTTTTTTGTTGTGTGGGGTGGCAATACGAACGGACAAGGCAGGGCGATTGCATTCTAACTCAACTACAAAATTGGTAGGGCTAAATGCCAATAA
>JBMZDF010000639.1:0-3279 GCA_049614105.1 Promineifilaceae bacterium (SeqCode) | reverse complement strand
CCCCGACTTGAAAGAACAGGGCTTTCACGGGCTAAAGCCCAAGAGCCGTAAATGGGTGAATTGATGAACCGATTGCGTTCTATTTTAGTTATTGGACTCGCTGTCCTATTGGGCCTTATTGCCTGTAGTTCAGGATCTGAGCCTGTAGAAGTTGATGAGGTTGTTGCACCGACAGTCGCGGCAGAGGATGCTGTGATGGAGGAAGAGACGACCGTTGAAGAAGAGATTGTGGAAGATTCGGCCGAAAACACCCCTAAAAAACTCACCACTAACGTCGTTTTCTGGCCTGACTCAGGCATGGCGATTGAGTCAGACAGCGGCAGCGTCATGACAGGGTGGGGGATAGCTGAAGGGCTTGTCAGAGTCGATTTTGAAGGCCAGCTCGCCCCAATGCTTGCTGAGTCTTGGGAACAACGCGACGATTCAACATGGGCGTTTACACTGCGCGAAGGCGTCAGCTTCCAAAACGGTGAAGCACTCAACGCGGAGGCAGTTGCAACAGCCTACAACTATTTGCTAAATGTCGATACGCCACCACGTGGGTTTGAGCCAGAAAACATTGCTGCGATTGAAGCCGAGAGCGACTTGGTTGTACTCATCAAAACAGTAGAGTCAGATTTTCTGATGCCAAACCGCATTAGTGGGCCAAATTTTGCCATTTTGGCACCAGCGGCCTACGAAAGTGCGCCGCCCGAGGTGATGGGTACGGGTACGGGGCCGTTCGTACTAAGCGAGTTTGTACCAGAACAAAGCGCACGACTCGTTCGCAACGACAACTATTGGAACGGCACGGCAAAACTGGATGAAGTGTTGCTAATAGCCACACCAGACGGCGATATGCGTGCAACCATGCTGCGTACAGGTGAAATTGACATTGCCAACCTGCTACCGATTACACAGCTCCCTCTACTGCAAGCAGAGGAGAACCTGACGATTCTCAATGAGGCACGACCACGCACGGTGACCGCTTATCTCAACAACGACAATGGCCCAATGTCAGACGTGTTGGTGCGACGCGCCGTGTTGCACGCGATTGACAAGCAAGTAATGGTTGCGGCCGTTTTGGAAGGGGTAGGCGAAGCGGCTGCTGGTCCGTTTGCGCCTGCTGAAGCGTGGGCAAATAATGATTTATCGGCCGATACCTACGATCCAGACAAAGCTCGTTCGCTCGTTGCGGAAGCAGGGTATGGCGAAGGTGAACTGACGCTACGTTTGTGGACTTATGCATCCCGCCCTTCACAGCCGCCGATTGCTGTGGCAATGCAGCAGATGTTGGCCGAGGTTGGCATTGCGACAGAGGTTCGTATTGCGCCGTACAATGCGCTTGAGGCGGATGTGCTTGCTGGCGACTTTGACATTTTTATTGTGTCTCGCGGCCATTTGCGTGATACATATGATCCAGAAGGGTATCTTTCGGCTGATTATGGATGCGAAGGCGGCTACAACCTGAGCCAGTTCTGTGACGCGGCTATCGACGAACTCCTCACGGAGGCTCGTGGCCTAACCGACCAAGAAGCACGCTATGACATCTATCGCCAAATCGAACAAATCATTGCTGAAGAACAGGTCGTTGATATCTACATCAGCCATTCCGCAGAGCTATTTGCTCACAATGAGCGGGTCGTGGGTTTCAAGCCTCACTTGCTCAACCACTACATGCTGACAACCGACTTAGATATAGCGCCATAACAATGCTGCGTTATATTCTGCGACGGCTCACGTTAATGCCGCTTTTGCTCGCCGCTGCCTCCATCCTTATTTTTGCGATGCCCTACATGATTGGGCTTGACCCCGTCAAGTCTATCGTGAGGGCAAGGATCGGCGAGCGTGACATCAGCCCAGAAGCGCTTGAACGTTTTCGGGTTGAGTTGGGTTTAGACCAACCGCTGCCGGTGCAATATGTCGCTTGGCTTGGACAGCTAGCCAGTGGCGACCTTGGATACTCTTACGTCAGTCGTACCCCCGTTAGCGAAATTATCTGGCGGGGGTTCCGCATTTCCGCCATGCTGACAGGCATCACAATTACGCTTGCGTTTATATTGTCTGTTCCGCTGGGTGTTATTGCTGCACTGTATCAAGATCGCTGGCCAGATCGGCTTATTGTGTTCATGTCCCAGAGCGGCATTGTCATGCCATCCTACGTACTGGGTCCCTTGTTGGTCTTGCTTTTCGGGTTGCACTGGGGATTATTGCCATCGGCAGGCTGGCGTGGGCCTAGCTATGCGGTACTGCCTGTCCTAACGCTTCTACTGCGGCCGCTTGCCTATTTTTTGCAGGTTATGCGTTCATCTGTACTGGAGGTGCTGCGTGCTGACTACGTGCGAACGGCGCATTCAAAGGGTCTCCCCCAACGCATTGTTATCGGTGTCCATGTGCTTCGCAACAGCTTGATTCCTGTGGTGACGTTAGCAGGTCTATGGCTGGGTAGTTCAATTGGCGGATCGGTTATTGTCGAGGTTATTTTTGCGATTCCCGGATTAGGTCGCATCATGTACGAGGCTGCGATTGCAGGTGATTTGCCGCTGATGCAAGCTGGATTAATCCTCTTTATCAGCATGGTGGTCATTGTTAACACCCTAACCGACTTCGCGTATGCTGTACTTAACCCCAGCATTCGTCTCACATAGCCAATATGCACAAGCTGACTGACTTTCGATCATCATGGTAGCTAATCAAGAACAAGTCGTGGCCTCACCGAAACGATGGCATGTTGCCCGAACATTTTTTAAGCGTGCTATGCAACAGCCATTGCTCACAATCAGCGTCGTAATCATTGCAACCGTTGTGATCGTCTCTGTTGCTGCGCCGTGGATTGCGCCTTATGAGCCAAACCAACAAATCTTGGTTGAACGGCTACAATTGCCTTCATCGACGCATCTATTAGGAACTGACCATTTGGGTCGCGATGTACTTTCGCGTCTCATGTACGCTGGGCGCTTTTCGCTAACCGTGACAACGATTGCACTGCTTCTCTCTGCGATTTTGGGAACAATCCTTGGTGCAATTTCTGGACGTGCAGGCGGGTTGCTTGATGAATTGGTGATGCGGACAGTTGATCTGATGCTCGCCTTTCCATCAGAAATCCTAGCCTTACTCATCGCATCAATGCTCAAACCGGGGGCTTTAACCATTGTGCTAGCCGTGTTGATGACTGGTTGGACGACGTTTGCGCGGTTGGCTCGCGCTAGCTCGTTAGAGGTCAGCACGAGGGAATATGTTCTTGCTGCTGTCGCGATTGGTTCACGAGAGTCGACAATCATTCGGCGTCATATTTTGCCC
>JBMZDF010000638.1:0-3280 GCA_049614105.1 Promineifilaceae bacterium (SeqCode) | reverse complement strand
GAAGCCAGCCCGCTATTGTTGAACAGAATTTTGCGGCTAGAGGCAAGCACAAAAAACAGGGCGAACCCAATCACATAGCTATATTCGGCAAACCAAGCGGGTGTTGTGAGGGCGCGTGTGAAGTTAAACAGGCGCGGCGTTTGGTTTGCCGTTGCCAATGGGCAAACGTTGCGCCACAGGCCGGGCGCGACCAAGAAAATGAGCGGAAGCGTCGGTATCAACAGCCGCCACAAAATCGGCAGGCCGATATGTGGCCGAACAATCAACAGAACGATCAGGCCCAGAGTAAAGATAAAACTGCCCACGCGGATGACATTCCAAGCCGAAACAGGAATGCGCGACTCCTCGCGTAATTGCATGTAGTTTGGGAAAAGATTTTGGCTCATGTGACACTGAAAAGGTAAGCGGTATTTAGGTGTGTAACGACGATTAAGCCGTTAACCGAGCGCTTTAGAAAGCAGGGTATTGGCTTGGCGTAGTTTGACGGAAAGGGTGCGGGCAAGATCGAGGATGAATTCTTGCGCTAGCTGTGGCTCACGAACAGACAGCATTTCAAAGTTTTCAGGCGAAATGCTGAGCAGAATACCGTCTGTTGTTGCGCGAACGGTGGCAGAGCGCGGTTTGTGCTCTAGGAAAGATTGTTCACCGATCAGGGAGCCTGCGTTACGGAGCTGCGTGCGTTTGAGCTGGTTGCGGCGGCCTGTTGGGATCAGAACCTCAACCTGCCCGTCTAGTAAATACAGCAGATTGCGGTCTGTTGCGCCAAGTTGAACAATGTCTTCCCCTTTGTGGAAGGTGCGGCGCTGTGTGTATTTGAACAGCGTGCGCCATTTGACATCGTTCCAGTTGGGTAGGAATTGGAGAGCTTCTTGATCCGTTTCGGCCGAATCCACTCCATAGTTAAATAAGTTGCCAAAATTCATGCAGAAACCTCAAACCATCCGTGCCTTGTTATCAATACACTGCACCGATGATCGCATTTATTCAATTGATTGAGAGCCTGCTGGCTCTATACAATGCACCTGAAGAATTAGCTGGACTTGCTGAAGCTATTTCTTGATCGCACAGCAAATGATGTGCGATCAAGACGTTGGTTTTTGTCGGCCGATTAATTAACAGAGTTGTTGGAGAAAGAAAATCGGCCGAAATACTAAGTCACAAACCACAATGAGTTATTTCATCAAAGAGTCTGACTTCTTGGACTTGAGTACTGTAATCCATTTTGGCAGTGGAGTAAAGAAAAAAACGGGCGAATGTTACTCGCCCAAGAATTCACCCACGCTGCTGCCCTCATGTGACCGTTTAATCACTTCAGACAGTAAATTGGCAACGGTGACAATGGTTGTATTCGGCAGCATTTTGTGGCTGGGAATAGGAATTGTGTCGGTTGTGATAATCTCTTTGATTGGCGCTGCCGCGAGGCGTTCCGTGGCTGGGTCGGATAGAACCGCGTGTGTGAATACAATCGACACGTCAAGCGCCCCGTTCTTTTTCACAAGCTCAACCGCTTTGGTGATTGAGCCGCCAGTGTCAACAATATCATCGGTAATAAAGACGTTTTTGCCTTTAACATCCCCGATGATGTTGAGCGCCTCTTTTGATCCACTGTTGCCGATGCGCCGCTTTTCAACAAACGCAAGTGGGATTTGCAGATCGCTGGCGTAGTTACGCGCCTTCTTCGCAAAGCCAAGATCGGGCGACACAATCATCGCGTTTGACAGATCCCTCTTTTTGAGTTCTTTGACCAATTCATAGTGGATTGGCAGCGCATCCCCTGGGATTTTGTAAAAGCCCATGATTTGATCGGCGTGCAGGTCAATCGTGACCCAGCGATCCGCGCCTGCCGCTTCGATCATGTCGGCCATGAGGCGGGCGGTGATCGGTACACGCGGCTGGTCTTTTTTGTCGCTTTGGGAGTAGGCGAGGTATGGCATCACAACGGTGATGCGCCCCGCGCTACCACGATGCATCGCATCAATTGCGATAAGCATCTCCATGATATTTTTGTGAACAGGGCGGCAGTGGCTCTGGATGATGTACACATCCTGCCCACGCACGCTAGATCCAAGACGGATAAACAGATTCTCATTGGGAAACTGGATGATTTCCCATGGACTGAGCGGAATGCCCAGTGCGTCTGAAATTTTTTGTGCTAAGTCTGGATTGCCTGATCCTCCAAATAGTTTGATTTGGCCAAAGCCTGATGGTGTCACTTGTGCTGTCTCCATGTTCGCTACTTCCTCGTTTATACAGATACAAGATAAATAGGCGCACTGTTGAATGCGCCGGACTTAACCTTTTATCTTTGGTTTGATGTTGCGTGAAACGAGGTTATTGGAAAGGAGGGAACTGCTGGAGCAACTGCTGTGCGGCTGAATAGGGATCTAGTTGACGCTGAGCAACAGCATCAAAGGTGGATTGCTTCGTTTCGGCCGAAACGGCTTGATTCCAACGCTGCTGCAAACGCGTTAACAACAATTGCTCAACTTCACGGCGACTGTTTACTTGTCTGCGAATAACCCCCTCACCTGAATCACGCAGGTGAGATTGATGCTTGTTAATTGCTTGGACTAACTCATCGACGCCGCTACCAGACGTTGCAACTGTCTCAACAATTGGCGGTGTCCACTTAAAGATGGGTGAGGGTGGGAGTTCCTCGTTTTCTTGAGCCGTCAACCACTTCCCATGGTGCGACTGAAATTGCGAACGCTGTTGTGTTCGCCTGCCCAATTGTAACATATTGCGCAGAGCGCGTACCGTGTTTTTCGCATGGGGATTGTCCGCTTTGTTCACAACAAGCACATCTGCAATTTCGAGGATGCCCGCTTTGATCGATTGGATGTCATCCCCCATGCCAGGCGCTTCCACAACGAGCGTTGTATCGGCCATTGTTGCGATCTCAACTTCGGCTTGACCTGCACCAACCGTTTCGATCAACACAATATCGAACCCGCTGGCATCGAACACCTTAATCACGCCGTTGGTGGCAATCGCAAGGCCTCCCAGATTGCCACGCGATGCCATGCTGCGAATGAATACCCCTTTGTCTCCATAAAGGTCGTTCATCCGCACTCGGTCGCCCAAAATTGCGCCGCCTGTAAACGGGCTGGTTGGGTCAACTGCCACAATGGCTACCGTGCGTTCCGTTTTGCGAAATGCTTTGGCGAGTTCGTTGACAAGCGTGCTTTTGCCTGCGCCGGGGGGGCCAGTGATGCCGATGACGTGGGCGCGGCCGATGTGGGGGTGAATGGCGCGGATGACTGTTTCGGCCGAAACACCC
>JBMZDF010000637.1:0-3287 GCA_049614105.1 Promineifilaceae bacterium (SeqCode) | reverse complement strand
GATCCCCCTCCCTTCGGGAGGGGCTAGGGGAGGGTGCTTTGCTTTCCCTTCGGGAGGGGCTAGGGGAGGGTGCTTATCCTAACTCATTGGGTAAGTTCTAAAGAAATGAATAACGGATAATTGTGAATGTTTTATCCCCAACTGATGTTATCCAGCGGATGATGCGTGCTGCGCTTGTGGCGGCTGACCCTGCTGTGATTGTTAGAAACTACCTTCAGTCAAATCCAATTGTAGAAAAGCAGGTGTTTGTTGTGGCTGTGGGGAAAGCGGCGGTTGCGATGGCGACCGCTTCGGCCGAAATTCTCCCCACAAACACGCAAGGCATCATCATCAGCAAGCTGGCTCCTGACAGCGATCCTGTACAGGCACTTCCCAAACATTTCAAACATTTCCAAGCAGGGCATCCTGTGCCAGATAGGCGCAGCGTTGCGGCGACGCAGGCGGTGAAGCAATTGCTGAGCCAAACGGGTGAGCATGATCTGGTGTTGTGCTTGATCTCAGGCGGCGCGTCTGCTCTGCTGACCGATCCGCAAATCAGTTTAGCGCAATGGCGCGAACTGAATCAGGCGCTGTTGCGCTGCGGTTGCTCAATCAATGCGATTAATCACGTGCGCCAGCATCTAGATGCGGTGAAAGGGGGCGGTTTGTTAAGCTGGGCAGCACCCACGCAGGTCAAGACGCTGATTTTGAGCGATGTGATTGGCAACAACATGAGCCATATCGGCAGTGGCCCGACTGTGCCGACGGTGAAACATGTTGAGAAGGTGTGGAGGATTTTTGAGCAGTTTAAGGTGTTGGGGTTTGTTTCGGCCGAAACCAAACAAGCTCTCACGAAGCATCTCGCAGAACTAACCGCCGAGAACACAAAAAACACAACAGTTGAGAATACGATTGTAGGAGATATTGAAAAGTCGGTGCGGGCGGCGGCGCAGGTTGCGGAGGAAATGGGGTTTGCTGTGAGGGTTGTTTGGTCAACAGCTTGCCCATCAGCTAATCGATCTGCCAGTTGGAACTTGTTTTGTGTATGGGGGGGAAACAACGGTTACGTTTTCAGAGCCAACCGATGGTGCTGGCGGTCGCAATCAGGAGCTTGCACTTGCCGCAGCGATTGAACTGGACGGACACCCAGGCTGTTGGCTTGCCACGCTTGCAACAGATGGCGAGGATGGCCCCAACGATGGAGCGGGTGCGATTGTCAACGGGAACACTGTCCGCCAAGCGGCTAACCGTGGCCTAGATGCCGCATCTTATTTGACGCAGCACGATAGCTATACATTTTTTGACAAACTGGGCAAGGGCCACGTGCGTATCGGCTCGACGGGAACGAACGTCAACGATGTGACCCTTCTACTCAAAACAACAGAAATCTAGTCCGTTTCTATTGGTTGAGATAATAACGTTCTGCGCCGACGTTCTCTTCCCAAATCTGACGTGCTTCTTGAACGCTGGGATCGGTTGAGACTTCCGCAATTGGAACATCCCACCAAACTTCTGCGCCGTCAACGCCAGCATAACGGTCTGTTTCAACATAGATAACAGTTGTTTTAGTGGCCGCTTTGGCCTGCTCTAGTGCCGCTGCCACGCTGGCAACGTCGCTGCATTCAATCACATCAGCGCCCAAGCTGCGAGCGTTCATTGCCAAATCGACAGGCAGAAACGGTTGATTGGGTTGTGAATCGGTACCTAGTGCGCCTTCTGCATTGCGATAGGTGTAGCGTGTGCCAAAGCCGTTGTCTCCGATTGAGCGCGAAAGTGCGCCAATGCTGCCGTAGCCGTTGTTGTTGGCGAGAACGATAACCAGTTTGATGCCTTCTTGTACCGCCGTGACAATTTCACTCGACATCATGAGGTAAGAGCCATCGCCGACAAAGACGAAGACTTCACGATCGGGGCAGGCTAATTTTGCGCCAAGACCCCCCGCGATTTCATAGCCCATGCAGGAATAGCCATATTCGAGATGGTAACCTTTGGGATCAGTGGTGCGCCAAAGGCGGTGCAGATCGCCTGGGGCGCTGCCCGCTGCGCAAAGAATGACATCGCGCTCGCCTGCTGCATGGTTGATTGCGCCGATGACTTCGCCTTGGCTGGGAAGCGGCGCGTGACCGAGCGTGTAGTAACCTTCTACCACGGCGTCCCATTCTTTGTTGAGCGCGGCGGCGCGGGTGCGATATGCTGCATCAACGGTAAAGTCTTGCAAACGTTCTTGGAGCGCTTTAAGCGTCTCTCGCGCATCACCCGTGAGCGGCAAGCCACTGTGTTTATGTGCGTCAAAATCGGCAATGTTGATATTGATAAATTTGACATCAGGGTGTTGCCATGCGGTCTTGCTGGCGGTCATGAAATCGTCGTAGCGCGTGCCGATGCCGATTACGAGGTCTGCCTCGCGAGCGACACGATTGGCGGAGAATGCGCCCGTGACGCCCATGGGGCCGATGTTACTCGGGTGGTCGTAACGTAGGGAGCCTTTGCCCGCTTGAGTTTCGGCCGAAGGAATGCCCGTCGCCTCTACAAATGCTTTCAATGCCTCAGTTGCCTCAGAATAAATAACGCCACCACCCGATAAAATCATCGGCATTTTGCTGGCGCGGATGAGGTCGGCCGCTTTGTTGAGCAGGTTGGCATCGGGCAATGGACGGGGAATGTACCAGATGCGTTTGTTAAACAACTGAACAGGATAATCGAACGCCTCAGCCTGAACATCTTGCGGCAGGCCAAGTGTTACGGTTCCTGTGTCCGCTTGCGACGTGAGCACGCGCAACGCTTCGGGGAGGGCGGTAATGAGCTGCTCAGGGCGATTGATGCGATCCCAGTAGCGAGAAATCGGCCGAAAAACATCATTGGCGCTCACGTCCTGCGAATAAGGGACTTCTAGCTGTTGCAACACAGGGGCAACGCGCCGATGGGCGAAAATATCGCCGGGCAATAACAAGACGGGCAAACGATTGACCGTTGCACCCGTTGCCGCCGTAACCATATTGGTTGCACCTGGGCCAACTGATGTGGTGCAGGCAAAGGTGCTGAGACGGTTTTTCATTTTGGCGTAGGCGGCTGCCGTATGCACCATCGCTTGTTCATTGCGCGTTTGGAAATATTTGAAATCAGGTGTTTGATGCAACGCTTGCCCCACGCCAGCAACGTTTCCATGGCCGAAAATGCCAAAACAGCCCGCGAAAAACTGCTGCTGGACATTGTCACGCTCGGTGTATTGGTTCTTCAAAAAGTTGATCAAGGCTTGTGCCATCGTGAGACGGACTGTATTCATTTACATTCTCCTTTGTTATGCACAC
>JBMZDF010000636.1:0-3314 GCA_049614105.1 Promineifilaceae bacterium (SeqCode) | reverse complement strand
AAATCAGTAGCCAAACCTAAATAGTTATGTTAGTTATCAGTGCGTTTCCCGGCGCAGTTGATATATTCGGTATAGGCTGTTGTTTCCACTTTGAGCAGTTCCCCCCGCTCAGGTGGTTGTTATCTCGTTACATTCATAATAATAGCAATGATTTCTTACAAGCCACCTAACATTTTGTAAATAACTTTACAATTCGTCAGTTAACCAGATGGCATCAGAATAGTTGGCTGATTCAACAAACGTTGGGTTCTTTGCCCTCTGGGATTGTCAATCGCTTTTGCGGCGGAAACGGTTGCGAACGGCGCGGCGGATAAAAATCGGCCGAAGTTCTGACCACGCTTGCAAGGTGCTCACAAGCAGATTTTCCTTTTTCTCTGGGCCAAACTGTTTTCGCACAAACTCGTTAATCAAAACCCGCAGCGGTTGTTCACTCTCTGGCACAGTTTCCACAAACAATAGCTGGCGCTCGTGAGGCGTTTGACTTTCCGCAAGCGGGACACCTAGCCAACGCGCCCAGAACTCTAAACGCCCATAGCTGCCGTCAATCGTACCTTCAACCCGACGATTCATCCGATCTGCCACAAAGATAAGCCCTGTCGCAATGACCAAAATAAGCATCGTGCCAGTAACCTGAATACCGTTAGCCGCTCGGCCCAAAAATCCTTGCCAGCCCGCGAGTTCTGGCTCAAGCGGTTCTTCGTTCTGAAAGTCTTCCAAGTCCTGTAGCGGGCCTTCTCCCAAAGGCTCTTCTAAGCCTTCATCAAAGGGCAACTGATCATCAGCCTGCTCCTCTTCCCCGTCTCCAGAAGGGCGTTCGGGTGGGGTGATAATGACCGTTGGCTCAAATTGAATCCAACCATAGTCGGGGAAGTAAACTTCAGGCCAAGTATGTGCGTCTCGCGCACGAACGCGATACTGATTGTTATCTTCGTTAAATTCGCCCGACGCATACCCTCGTGACAAGCGCGTTGGCACGCCCTGTGTGCGCAACATCATCGCAAACGCAGATGCATAGTAATTACAGTAACCTTCCTGAGACTCAAACAAAAAGTAATCGATCGCCTCGGCGTCGGTAGGCGGCGCGTCAATCTGATCGTTGTAGGTCATCGCCTGACGTAAATAATTTTGGATCGCGATCGCTTTGTCATACGGATTATCATACCGCCCTGCCAAGCGGTCGGCCAAATCGTGCGTTCGCTGTGTGATTATGTCGGGCACGTCTAAATATTGGTTGCTGACCTGTGCTGAATAGTTTTGCGAGGCAGATCGCAAGCTGGCTTCGTCAGCCTTGCTCAGTAGAGACGTCGCTTCATAACGATCGCCAAGCTGTAGCACGTAGCGTGAACGCGCGGCCGATACAAGGTTCTTGCCATTTGCATCCACGTCTGTTTTCAGCAAAAGCTGTTGATCTGAGTTCACAATATCTGGCGCTGCATAAATCGTTCCCGCGTTGGGAATGTAGTTAACAAACGTTTGTGTCACCGCCTCGCGCAGCTTTGTATCAGGGATTGGTACCTGTGGCTCATCAGGATAATGGGTGATTGTATTGCCATCAGCAACGCGCCAAATCCCATTTTGATAGCTGTCCAGCACGGTCGAACGCCAGTATGCGTAACGCACAGGCGCTTCCACATAGACGTCCATAATTGGCGCGTCACCTGGATTACGCGGGCCACCAAGCGTTAGCGTATCGCGGTATGGATCGCTTGTTGTGCTGGCTTGTGCGCTCAATGCAGAGAAAAGTCGCTGCCAATTGTCACGCACCTGTCGCCACGGCTCATTGACACGGTTAATTGCATCTCCCACGGACGCATTTGCAGGCATCGCTGGCACGCGCCAGACAAGCACAAGCGCCAAAAGCGCGGCAAGCAAGCTGCTGCGTAGAAAATTGCCTGAAATATCGTGATTGTAACGAACCCGCGCCCGACGCCAGACAATTTGATTGTCGCGCAGATGTGTGAACGCGATAAACAGCAAAACGAGCAGCGAATAAATCGCCAAATACCAGCTCATCCACGGGGATGCATAGTAAACGACGCTTAGCAAAACAACCCCTGCTGGCAAAATAACCCACCAAAGCCGCAAGCGCCTAAACGTCCACCACGCGGCCGTGATGCCTAGCAACCACTGGATCAGCGTCGTGTGCATCACAAAAATGAGCGCATCACGGCTTGTTCCGCCTGTAAACGCTTTTTCCAGCCAATTGACTTGGCGCATCACCATATCGGCAATGCGCTCACGCCACATCATATCGTCGGGGTACGTGTCGCCAACCTGCCAGGCCAGCACAAAAATGCCGTAGATGATGCCGTAGATGATAGCCGTTGACAGCGGAAAACGGCTTTTCGCCAGTGCAAAACCAGATAAAACGGCGAGGCCGCCCGTCATCAACATAATACTTTGCATGTTGATAGATTGGACTAACTGCGCACGTCCAAGCGCCATGCCTAGCACGAGAATCATGCTAAGAACCAAAAGGAAGGGATAGATGTCTTCGTTTGTTCGGATTCGATTTAACATAGTGGATGCTTGCGAAACGTCGCCGCTATTCTTATTTATACACGAGGACGGCCATCAGGACGTGAGTTTCATTACAGTTGTTAAGAGAAGTTAAGACGACTGGGTGATTGACTCGGTTATCCATTTCGGCCGATATACGCAACATACCCAACCACAAAGATAATTGCAAAGGAAAACCACTGCACCACATAGCTTAAATGGCTTCCCTCAGACAAGTCAACCTGATGGGACGCTTGAAAAGGGCGCATTTCAAGATCGGTTCCGTCAGACGTTTGCAAAACGTAGATAGGGAGCAGTTCATACTGACTCTGCGCCTGTAGCTGCGGAATGTGGAGACGGAACAGTTCACTTTGAGCAACATCTGTGATGACGGCGTTGCGGGCGGCGTTTTCTGACTGCTGAATAACGCCGCTGATTTCGGCCGAAGTCACACTATACTGCCCAAGCTCGCCTGCATTGTGTTCGGCCGAGCTAATCCACCCTCGATCAACCATCACCGCCTGATTTGTGCCGTCCAGCACAAAAGGTGCAACCAAATGCACCCCAGGCCCTAAAATCGCATCGTTCCGATTGCGAACCACAACCTGCTCGTCAAAATCAAACTGACCACGTGCCGTCACCTGACGATCGCTCATCTCGGGAAACTGTTCAAAATTGTCAAATGCATTGAGCAGAAACGACGATTCTGCTAGCTGTGCGGCTAGCTCTGTATTCGCGCTGCGTCGCTCTCCAAGACGGCTAAGTTGCCAGACGCCAAGCCGAATAAACAGCCCAACAAAAATGGCAACTAGAAG
>JBMZDF010000635.1:0-3315 GCA_049614105.1 Promineifilaceae bacterium (SeqCode) | reverse complement strand
TAATAATGAATAATTATTAGTTATTAATTATTCTCTGCTCACAACATCAAAATTTTTTGTTGATACAAGCGCCCTGAGACGCTATTTACCTTGCCGCAGCATCCTTAAACACCTATTGTGAACCAAACTTTTTTGAAACAGCAACAAGTTGAACGACTCCGCGAATTTGCGCTGATTTTTGTGGGCCTGCTGGTGACGGTGTGGGTAACGGTGCAGCGCCCGCTTGCGCCGCAGTTGATGCTGTTGATCCTGCTTTACGTCATCACGATTAATTTCAGCATTGCAGTTGAGATTGGCTATGTCGGACTGACCGCAATCGTGGCAATTACCAGCATTTTGACCGTTGGCGTCACTGATGCGCTCATCGCAGGCGTGGCGGGCGTCGTGCTGGCTGAACTGATGCGGCCCTTCTGGCGTCCGCTGTGGCGCTCGATCACCGTGCGCTTGCCCAACCTGCGCGATCGGCTTGTGCTGGGGGTTTTTACGATTGTCTCGCTGGCGCTTGCCGCGCAAGTTGTCCAGCCAACCTTGCAAGAAGATGCAACCGTTGTCCTGTGGTTGAATCGAGTTAACTTGCCACCTGAACTGTTTCAGATTACGCCGTTGCTTGCCGTTTACTTTGTTGCAACCATCCTCATGCAGGCCCTTTACTGGCGCTGGTCGGGCGCGGCCGTGACAGATTATTTTTCGCAGGCTGGCAGCTACTTGCTTGGCAATTTGTTTTTTACCGTGCCGCTGTCGCTGTTTCTTATTTCGGCCGAAATAAGCATCCCCGCCTTCGTCCTCCTCTGCATCGGCATCGCCACCTTCTCCGTCATCGCCTTCAACGCATGGCAACGACGCTATCAAATGGTGCAGCGCCTTGTCCAGTTTGCCCAGCTAAACGAAATCGGCCAATCGCTACGCGAAACACTTGACCTCAATACCGTTTTAGCACGCACCCACACGCAAGCCGCACAGCTTGTTCCTGCCGATAACTTTTTCATCGCGCTCTCAAACGCTGACGGCTCGTGGGATTATCCAACCGTTGTCAGCCCCAACGAAGTTCAACTCGACCGCCGTGTTGCCCCCGATGACCTGACAGGCTGGACGGTCAGCAACAATCGCCTGCTGGAACTTGACCCACAAACGATTCACTATGCGCAACAACGCAACCTGACCCTGCCCGACCCGATGCCGCTCGTTTGGCTCAGCATTCCGCTGACGACCGCTCAGCGCACCATTGGCGCGTTGGTGCTGCAAAAGTTTGCGGATGGCGATCCGTTCACACTTTGGAATCGTGAGGTGTTGCTTGCCTTTGCGGGGCAGGCAAGCGCCGCGATTGAAAACGCCCGACTCTACAATTTGACTGATGAGGCGCTGGCGCGACGGGTTGAGCAGCTTCAAGCCCTGCTCTTTTCAATTACGGAAGGGGTGCTGATGCTTGACCGTGAGGGTCAAATTGTGCTGGTGAACCCAGAGGCGGCAAAGCTGCTGAAGAATTCGGCCGAACAGCTACAAAACAGCGCCATCGATCCAACGCTCGGATCGCAAATGGGCTTTGAGGCGGCCGAACTGAGCGACCTGCTCACCCAACTCAATAGCAGCGACATCCCCACCCCGCGCCGCCACGACTATCAACTCGACAATCGTTATTATCAGCGGGACGAAGTGCCTGTTACCTCAGACAGTAATCAACTGATGGGCTGGCTGATGGTGTTTCGCGATGTCACAGAAGAACGCGAACGGGCGGAGTGGCGGGCTGATTTGACACGCATGATTGTGCATGATTTGCGCAATCCGATCACGACGCTGAGCAGCACAATGACGCTCATCGAAAATCGCCTACCTGACGCCCATCGCGTGACGGTCACTGATTTATTGGCGACTGCCCGCCACGGCACGGCGAACATGCTTGAGATGGTTGATTCGTTGATGGACATCAATCGGGCGGAGGTTGGCAAGTTTGTAGTTGATGCGGAGGCGATGCGGATTGAGTATTTATCGGCCGAAATTATGGCACAGCTTGAGCCGTTAGCGGTGCAGCGCGGGATCAATTTGCGGGTTTCGGCCGAAAACGATCTGCCTGCCGTCTGGGGCGATGAAGAAATCCTGCGCCGTGTCCTCGTCAACCTGCTCGACAACGCAATGAAGTTCACGCCCAGTGGCGGTCGTGTGCAGCTCTCACTCACCTCACTTCCTCCCACCAGCACCCACGAGGCAGGCGTCGTTGCCCAAATTGAGGATGATGGGCCTGGTATTCCGGCCGACCAAAAAACACGAATTTTTGACCGTTTTATCACCTTCAATCGCGGCGGTGGGCAAATACGCGGCACAGGGCTGGGGTTAACCTTTTGCAAGCTCGCTATTGAAGCACATGAGGGGCATATCTGGGTAGATGATGGCGTGGACGGCGGCAGCGTGTTTACATTTACCGTGCCCGGCATTCCAGAGTTCGATCAATCTTAACCCCACTGACTCACCCGCACACCATTGCTCTCACGTTTTGAGTGTATCCCAACAACATTTAATTCATCCCATTTGAAACCCATTTAGGCTGTCAGACTGTCCCAATTTACAGATGATAATGTTTCAAACGGGAGAGACAAGGGCATTTCAAATGAGTTTGAGAGAGCGAACGACATAAAACATACCCATCAACATCGTTTTTAATCAAACCTATTCACTCACAACAAACGTTATTTGACGCCAATCAACCACTCGCCCCTCTATTTTGTAGGGATATCAGGTTTGGCAAGGTTCAAACCTGACCGTTTCCTTTTACTTTTTTCACAGCAAGGCACTATATCTCATCATCAAGTCATCTGGCGAGGACCTATTTTGCTACACCACTTTACCGTCTGTCGAGGGTTTGGGATAAACAATAAATTGCCTTTGGGACAATTATTTTGTTGCTCGTTGACGTATCTTTCACGCCACCCTACACTGGTATCAGCTTAAGCCAACACACATGGCCTAACACAAATAAATATCAGATTGATTTACAACACGCGGGTATGCTTCACAAGAACCTTACCCCCTAAAATCGATCGTGTGTAATTTGGTGAAGGTATGCCAAGTTATAAAGCAATGTCAATTGCGCACGGTTTGTGTGCAGACAAACTCTACCTAGGTGAGGTAATTTATGGATATTATCCAAGCTGACTATGAAATGCTAGAACAAGTGTCAGCAAAATTTGTACAGCAGAGCGAAGCTGCTCAACAAATGTTGCAGGATATTAGTAATCGGATGCAAGCATTAGAAGGTGAATGGATTGGCGAAGGCTCAACCGCCTTTTTCGCTGAAATGTCAGACCTGATGCTACCTAGTATGCA
>JBMZDF010000634.1:0-3317 GCA_049614105.1 Promineifilaceae bacterium (SeqCode) | reverse complement strand
CCACGCAACATTCGCCTGCCATCACCGTTGAACGGACAGCTTGTCCGTTCCTTCCCACGCGGACTAACAGTCCACGCAACATTCGCCTGTCATAACCGTTGAACGGACAGCTTGTCCGTTCCCTCCCCCACGCGGACTGGCAGTCCACGCAACATTCGCCTGCCATCACCGTTGAACGGACAGCTTGTCCGTTCCTTCCTACGCGGACTAGTCTCGCATCCCGCTGGCTAGATGCGGCAGCGCAAGCCAAGCAACGGCAAGCCCAAAAACGAGACCTGTGCCAAGTCGCAAAAAGGGCGGACTTTCGCGGAAGGCCAACTGCGGAATGTAATAGCTAAACAGTTGGCTAAACCCATCTAGGCCAATCGGCCCCATGCCGAAAATGATAAACGCCCAAATTGGCAGCGGTTTGATGTGCCGTCGTTTGCTCAACACGGCAAAGATCAACCCACCTGCAAAGACACCACCAAAAATCATCAAGTCACGTTGACAAATCGCAGACTTGTATCCCATCTCGTTGTTGCCAGTAAAACGGCGGGCGCTGATCATCAAGTCTGCCCCTAACCCCGTCAGCGAGACTTCATGAAACGCTTCTAAATGTTGGGCGTATTCTTCAAAAGAGGTGACATTCTGCAAGGTGTGGGCATGTTCGCGAGGGTAGACTGTCTGTTCGCCCCCAATAAACACGGAACGAAACGCCATCTGATGGCAAGTCGGGGCATAAATCGTGTACAGCCAGTTAGCAGGCCGATCAAACCCATTCATCAACAGAACGGGGGCCAGCAGCGGCAGCAAAACATACATCCCGACAAAGCTGTTAAATGTTGCCAGCCAGTGGCAACTAATCCAATTAGTTGTGCGATAGATGCGCGAAGAACTCATGCGATGATTGTGGACCTTCGCGTTATGTATGTCAATTAGCAGTTTGGCGGGGTAGATTGTGACAAGTAGAAAGGTCTAAACGCTCAGCACGTTTCACTTTCTACTTGTCAGTTGCCACTTTGCAAGCTTATGAGCTGCTTACTTCTGGCGAGATGTGCTCAAGCGGCAGGTGGAGCGCACGCCAACCATACAGACCGCCGCGCAAATTATAACCATTGTCATCGTTAAGCTGATTAACCAGTTGACGGCTGCGACGACCTGTGCGGCTGATGAAAACGATCTTGCGGTCTGCTGGCAAATTGAACTGTTTATGCTCAAGAAATTTAGGCAGCGGGATTAACTGTGAGGTTGGGATAAACCCGTCCGCTTCCCACTCGGAGCGCTCCCGCACGTCGATAATCAGCGGCGTTTCCCCTTTGTGCAGCATTTCGCCTAGCTCTTCGGCCGAAATACTTTGCACATCATCCCTAGGTGCAACCACGTCCAGCAGCGGTACAAAGCTCGGATCATGAGACTTATTGATCGACTGACACTCCTTCCAAATACGCTCTTGGCAAGAGTAAATGCAAACCATCGGGTCAATCACACGATGGAATAAATAAGCAACCGCCGTTTCTGTCGCTAAATAATTTTCCAGTCCCAGAAAATGGGCAAACCCTGTCTGCTGCATCCGATCCATCACGGGGTCGTGCATATTTGTCATAAAGACATCCCCCCCCCGTTTGCGATAGAGACGCACAATTGTTTCAAACATATGAACACCCGTCATATCGATATGATTGACGCGATGCATCCGGAACAACAGCCATTTTTGGTCTGGATGCTTTTCAATATGCTCACGAATCGCCTCCTCTACATGATGCACCGCACCAAAATAGAGACCGCCTTGAATGGTCAGAACGCCGATTTGCGGGCAAAGCGGCACGCCTTCAATCGGTTCAAAATGCTCAAAGTTTTCATCAGGCAACACGGTCACAACGTTTGGCGTGCTGGTGTTGTACACATACCGAACAAACGAAATAACCACGCCTGTCAAAACGGCAAACTCTAGTGGACGCAGCAGAGCAGCAAAAAAGGTCACCACCATAATCAGCGAATCACCAACAGAGGATTGGAACGTGCGGCGAATCTCATCCCGATCGACCATACCGTAAGCAGTCACAATCAGAACACCCGCCAAGGAGGCTCGCGGCAGATAGCGCACCGTCGGCGCAAACACAAGCGTCGCAAGTAGAATCCAGACGCCTGTGAAAAACCCTGACATGCGCGTTTTGGCCCCTGCATCAAAGTTGATTGCAGAGCGCGTGAATGAGCCAGAGGTGGTGTAACCCCCAAACAAACCAGCCGCAATACTGGCTAACCCCTGTCCGATAAACTCTTGATTGCTATCGACGCGCTGCCCACTACGAACTGAGATAGAGCGTGTAATCGAAACAACTTCGACAAGACCAAGCACGGCAGCGGCCATGGTTCCCGCCCAAATCGCGTCACGCAGTTCGCTATCAAACAAGGGAAGGCGCACAAAGGGAGGAAAGCCGCGCGGAATCTCATTGAGTACCGACACGCCAATCTCGTTTAATCCGAACAGGTAAACGACCCCACCCGACACAATCATGCTCAACAACGCGCTGGGCAAACTGGGTGTGAAGCGTTTCATCAAAAAAATGAGCGCAACTGTAAAAATGCCAAGGTATAGGCTGGGCAGATGCGTATCAGCAATGTTGAGAATGACCTGTTGGACTGTTTCGACAAGCGACGGACTACGCGCCACATTGTTGAGACGCAGCAACGGGCGCAATTGGAAGCCGATAATAAGCAACCCCGCGCCAGCCGTAAACCCTGTGATAACGGAGTCAGCCACAAAATAGAGGATCGTGCCTAAGCGAAAGAGACCAAACAGAAAACGCATGACGCCTGCCAGCACGGCCATCACGCTGGCGGCAACGACAAACTGACTCGGATCGATCGCAGACGTTGCCACCGCCTCTGCCAGCACCGACAGCACCAGTAGCGAGGCCGCATTGGTTGGCCCCGTGCTTAAATGAACCGAAGATCCCCAAAGTGCAGCAACGGCCGTGCCAATAATCGCCGTGTATAGGCCGACTTCGGGCGGCAGATCGGCAATAATCGCATAGGCGATCGCCTGCGGCAGCAGCACAATTGCGACCGTTAGCCCTGCAATTAGGTCCGGACGCAAAAAAGCTAGTTTGTAGTTACGCAACAGGAAGACGGGGTTCAAAAGATATTGTGGGGTCTCACGAAGCCAGCTTTGTATAGGATTGTTGATTGTCTCACGCCAATTCGCCATAAGTTAGGAATGAGAATTATTCAACCTGTGGACGACCTTCAGAGATGTCTACTCTGGTAAACAGTCGCATTTTATTTAACCCTCAGTCCTTGGGGGCGAGGGACGATTCGAGGCCGCACTGCTTAGA
>JBMZDF010000633.1:0-3327 GCA_049614105.1 Promineifilaceae bacterium (SeqCode) | reverse complement strand
AGTTAACGGGTTACAAGCGCAGCGCACACGCGGGCATTGGGTGAGTACGCAGGAGAATGTCTTTGTTCTGCTGGCGCTCGACAGCTATTTCAACACCTTCGAGACGCAAACGCCAGACTTCGTGGCTCGCGTTTGGCTAGGTGACACCTACGCTGCCGAGCATACATTTGAGGGACGCACCACAGAACGGCGCGAAACGCTTGTGCCAATGGAACAGCTCACCGAGGACCAAACCATCCTGATTAACAAGGAAGGGGATGGACGTCTTTACTATCGGTTGGGCCTGACCTATGCGCCTGATGATTTGGAGCTTGACCCGATCGATCGCGGCTTTGTTGTACAACGCAGTTATGAGGCGGTAGACGACCCTGAGGATGTTTATCAAGATGCGGACGGGGTTTGGCACGTCAAGGCAGGCGCACGGGTGCGTGTGCGGGTCGAGATGGTGGCGGACAACCGCCGTTATCACGTCGCGCTGGTTGATCCGCTGCCTGCGGGTCTAGAAATCGTCAACCCTGCGCTGGCCGTGTCGGGTGATGTCCCAGCCGATCCGAACGACAGCTCACGCGGCTTCTGGTGGCGCTGGACATGGTACGACCATCAAAACATGCGTGACGACCGTGCGGAAGCGTTTGCGACCTATCTTTGGGAGGGCGTTTACACGTACAGCTATGTCACGCAAGCGACCACCCCTGGCACTTTTGTTGTTCCCCCTGCCAAAGCAGAGGAAATGTATACGCCAGAGGTTTTCGGCCGAAGTGCCAGCGATACGCTCATCGTCGAATCACCTTAAACAAAAACAACGGTCACGTTTCCAAAACGTGACCGTTGTCTCTCATCATGACCGCCGCCTCTCAACAGGGGTTGCGGTCTATCGCATTAATTCGCGTTCTCGTTGAGCCTAGCCGACCTCAATCCATCCCTCGCTAACCATCACACAACTGCCGCCAATCCAAACGCCTGTGACCGTGCCGCCCGTTTTGCGCGTGCGTGCAGACAAGATGCTGGGGCGACCCATCTCGAATCCTTGTGCAATTCGCCAGCTAAACGCGCCGTCAGGTGCAGGATTTATTTGGGTCAACATGCCGACAAGGGCGCAGTTGGCGCTGCCCGTTGCGGGATCTTCTGGCACGTTGTCGAGTGGGGCGTACATGCGGGCGTGAATGTCGAATTCACCGCTGCCGTGCGTGTAAAGATGCACATCAGGCACAATGCCTGACGCTTCGAGCGCGTGTAGCTGGTCGAGATTGATCCGCGCCCGTTGGAGCGCATCTTTGTCCCGTAACTCAATAATCAAAAAGGGTAAGCCGACCGACGCCTCTTGCGGCGGGTGGTTGCTGGTGACGATGTCGGCGGGGATGAGTGAGAGCAGGGCGGCTGCTGTTTCGGCCGAAATTGACCGCCCAATCCACACATCCTGTGGCGCAAACAGTTCGCACCAAATCGGCCGATTCTCCTCCGCCCGAATCGTGATCGGAACCAAACCTGCATCTTCTTCAAACGTCACCGATGTGTTTGTGCCAACCTCGCCAATGGTCGCCAGCGTAAACGCCGTGCCAACGTTGGGATGTCCCGCAAAGGGGACTTCTTGTGTCGGCGTAAAAATGCGAACGCGGCGCGTGTGGCCTTGTTCGGCCGGAAACACAAAGGTGCTTTCGGAGAAGTTGAATTCGCGGGCGATCTGTTGCATCGTTTCGGCCGAAAGTCCCGCCGCCTCTGGCAACACCGCCAACGGATTCCCACCAAAGCGCGTGTCGGTGAAAACGTCGCAGATGTAATATTTATAAGGTCGATTCAAATTTATCTTAGCCCTGTCAATGACCGTGCAATCACCATGCGCTGGATCTCGCTTGTGCCTTCATAGATTTCAGTAATTTTGGCATCGCGGAAGTAGCGTTCGAGCGGCATCTCTTTGCTGTAACCCATGCCGCCATGAATTTGCACCGCTTGCGTTGTCACCCACATCGCCGTTTCACTGGCGAACAACTTCGCCATGCTTGCCTCAAGCGAATAACGTCCGCCCGATTCCTTGGCACGCATTTTGGCGAGCGCCGCTTGATAGGTCAGCAGACGGCTGGCCTCAACGCGCGTTTGCATGTCGGCTAGCTTTTGCTGAATCATCTGGAATTGACCGATTTTCTGCCCAAATGCCTCACGCTCTTTTGCATAGGCGATACTCGCCTCAAGTGCTGCCGTCGCAATGCCGAGCGCCTGTGACGCAATCCCAATGCGTCCCGTATCGAGCACCGTCATCGCGATTTTGAACCCTTCGCCTTCCTTGCCCAGCATGTTTTCGACAGGACATTCGTAATTGTCGAAAATTAGTTCGCTGGTGGCGCTGGCGCGAATGCCGAGCTTTGGCTCTTTTTTGCCACGTGTAAAACCGGGGCGATCGGCGTCAATCAAAAACGCGCTGATACCTTTATGCCCCTTTTCAGGATTCGTTACTGTGAACAGCACAATATGGTCGGCGACAGGGCCAGAGGTGACCCACGATTTGCGCCCGTTGATTACATAATGCGTGCCAGCTTCATTCAGGACGGCGCGGCTTGCCATGTTGCCTGCGTCACTGCCGCTCATCGGCTCGGTTAAACTATACGCACCAATTTTTTCACCCGCCAAAACAGGCGTCAGGAAGCTATTCTTTTGTTCTTCGGTGCCAAATTTGATGATGCCGTGCGCAAACAGCGAGTTGTTGACCGACATAATCACGCCGTGACTGGCACACGCCTTGCTGATTTCGACCAACGCCAGCACATAGGCCAGCGTGTCCATGCCAGCGCCGCCATATTCCTCTGGCGCTTCAATGCCCATAAAACCAAGCCGCCCCA
This sequence comes from Promineifilaceae bacterium (SeqCode), assembly GCA_049614105.1. Lineage (GTDB taxonomy): Bacteria > Chloroflexota > Anaerolineae > Promineifilales > Promineifilaceae > CALECP01. The sequence continues at coordinate 496 of JBMZDF010000633.1, read as the reverse complement.
TTTGGCGCACTGTGTTCATTGGGAACTCGCCCGTGTGGTCGATTGCTTCAGCGATCGGTGCGATCTGCTCTTGAGCAAAATCCCGCGCCGCTTCTTGGATCATTTTGTGTTCTTCAGTGATGTAGTTGTACATGGTGGGAGTTTAAAGAACCCTCCCCTAACCCCTCCCCGAAAGGAGGGGGGATCTGATCCCTCCCCCTTTCGGGGAGGCTAGGTGGGGGTGTTTGGTTGTTAGACTTTCTCGATCAAGACGGCCGTTCCGCCGCCGACGCCGTGGCAGAGGGACGCGATGCCGCGTTTGCCGCCTGTTTGTTGGAGGCCGTTGAGCAAGGTGACGAAGAGGCGTGCGCCTGTTGCGCCGATTGGGTGGCCGAGCGAGATGCCGCCGCCGTAGATGTTGAGCTTTTCGTAGGGGATGTCGAAAACTTTGTTGAACAGCACGCTGTTGGTCGCAAATGCTTCGTTGTTTTCGTAAAGATCGATGTCGGCTGCCGTC
>JBMZDF010000632.1:0-3341 GCA_049614105.1 Promineifilaceae bacterium (SeqCode) | reverse complement strand
CCCTCCCTTAGTCCCTCCCGAAGGGAGGGAGATCCGATCCCTCCCCCGCTGGGGGAGGTTAGGTGGGGGTGCTGTCAACTCCTTGAGATCCCAAAAAACATTTAAATCAGTAAACCTCAGAGGTTTTTATGCACAGACCAGAGTAGGCGACAACAAACCTCTGAGGTTTTCGTTCCCAGATGGTTAAGCAGCCATTTGACAAAAAGTACAAAATAGTTTATTTTACCAATAGGTTAATTAACCATATGGTTAAATTAAGCAAACAAAACTATGAAACAGAACGATGACAAACTCAGTGAGACATTTTCGGCCTTGGCAAACCCTACGCGGCGGGCAATTTTGGCGCGGCTCGCGCAGGGAGAAGCAACTGTCAATGAACTCGCCGAGCCGTTCGATATGAGTTTGCCAGCTATTTCTAAACATATCAAAGTGTTAGAACGCGCAGGGCTAATCACGCAGGGACAAAAAGCGCAATATCGACCCTGCACCCTCAACGCTGCCCCCCTCCAAAAAGTCTCATCGTGGACAGAGCAATATCGTCACATTTGGGACACAAGCTTTGACCGCATGGACACTTACCTTAATCAACTAAACTCGCAGGAGAATCACAATGAGTGACAAGACACAAGAGTCAGTCGTAATCGAAAGAATGTTCAATGCACCCGCTAGCCTGATTTGGCAAATGTGGACCGATGGCGAGCAGTTTGCCAAATGGTATGGGCCACAAGGGGCAACCATCCCCGTCGCAAACCTAGACGTGCGCGTTGGTGGCAAGCGCCTCATTTGCATGGAAATGCACATGCCTGAGCGCAGCATGAAAATGTGGTTTACAGGCGAATATCGTGAAGTGACGCCCACATCGCGGCTCGTTTACACAGACAGCCTGTGTGATGAAAATGGCAACGTTTTATCGCCACAAATGATGGGGATGCCTGAAGGACATCCTGCAACAACGGAAGTGATTGTTGAATTAGAGGAGATTGATGGAAGCACCAAAATGACAATGACCCATGTTGGCGTTCCTGCTAACTCGCCAGGGGCTGGCGGCTGGGCGATGGCATTTGATAAGCTGGCGAACTGTGTTGCGGCAACAGGGTAGACCACTATCCAGCACTTAATTTTGTGAGTTTATGACGTGAGCCGTTTGGCTGTCGGCGCTTCAGAACACCAGATCACCAGTGAAATCGTCTGAGACGCTGACGGCCTCCCTCACACCATCTTTTGATTCCCACGCGCTAGCAATTCAAACAGAAAAATCAAGGCCACGCACTGCGCGAGAATGAACGGCGGGATCGTTTCGAGCGAAAAACGCTCAGCCAAAATGCCCGCCGTCGAGGGCAGAATCGCGATGCCAACCCCTGCTGCGCCAACGACATAGCCGATTGCGTTCGAGGCATGTTCACGGCCAACCAATTTTGGCATCAGTGAGATGAGCGTGGCAAAAATTGGTGCTTGCGCCACGCCAGATAGAACAAGCGCCAGCAAGCCTAGCGTTTGATTGTTGGGGAACAACAGCAAAATAATCGACAGCGCGGTCAATATCACGCAGCCACGCAGCCAAACTTTGGCGGGAAGCCACGGCGAGATAATACCGAATAAGAATCGGCCGATAGTAAACGTCCCCCAATACAAGCTAACCCAAAAACGCGCCAGCTCCCCACTCAACCCACGCGACTCGGTAAAAATCGTAAACGACCATTGACCGATCGACACTTCAATCCCACCATAGACAAAAAAGAACGCGATGGCGATCCAGACAATCGGCTGTGCCAGCGTGTCGCGACCAGACGTTGCAGATTCTTCACCGACCTTATCTTTGATCGTCTTGACCGCAACGGGATCTTCACCTAATTTTGTCCGAAACAGCAGCATGACCACAAACAGAATGAGCAGGAGCGTGGCGAATACAAACGCACTGCCGCGCCAATTTGATCCCATGACAATCACAAGCGAAATCACCAACGGGCCAAGCGTTGCGCCCACGCCAAAAAAGCCGTGCAGCCAGTTCATGATACGCTCGTCATAACGGGCGGCGACAACCGTGTTGCCTGTTGCGTCGATTGTGCCGCTTGCCCACCCGCCGACAAGTCCCAAAATCACCATGAACATCCAAGACGGCGCTAGCCAGTATCCATATAAACTGAGGCTATAGATGAGAACCGTGCCTAAAAGCAGATTTTTAGCGCCAAAACGATACATCAAGCGCCCGTTGAACGCGCCTGAAACGAGATGACCAATTGTGCCCATGATCAGAAGCAGGCCGATTGAATCTTGCCGCAGCCCAAACTCATCCCGAATTGCGGGCCACTCTACGCCAGTAATCGCACCGGGCATTGCCAGCAGAACAAAGGCGACGAACAGAACGCCAATTGTGAATTTTGCCTGTGAATGATACGTTTGCATGGGCAGATCATACCTCAGAGTCAGGGTTTGGGTGGGAGATTCGGCCGAAAACAAAAAACGCGATGCCCATCCGAGCATCGCGTTTCCAAATCAAGACCAACATCCGACTCAGCGCATTAGTCTCGCAGATGGGAAAATTGGACGCCTCCGTGTCTGGTACAGTTTGAGTGTCAAGACAAACAGGCTAATTGTGATAAGTAACAGGTGTGGTGGGCTGTTTTCGGCCGAAGCAACGCCCAACGTCACCGCTGTTGGCTCCGCGAAAAAGCCGATGTCCAGCCCATCATTCACGCTACTATCTGGATAATTGTTCGGCGCAAAGTCGGCCACGCTGCCCTCACCAGACAACAGCGAGAAGAAGGTGCTGCTACTGTAGTTTGGTGCTGCAATGGTAAAGGCCGCTCCATAGGTTGGTTCGCCCGTTGCCGCTTGCACACCATCGCTATCGGTTGCGTCCGTTACGCCGTTTGTCGTTACGTTTGCTTCCGTCGCCACAGGGAAATTAATGGGCGCATTTGGAACCATCATCTGGTACGTGCCGCCGTTGCCATCCTCATTTTCTGACACCAAGCCGCAGAATTGATAGTATCCGTCGCTGCCGTTGCCATTGGCTGTCGAGGTTGTGTAGGTGATGTTGTCCGCATGGGTCAACAAATCATTATCCAGTCCAGCCCAAACCAAGTTGACAACAACACCGTTAATGCCAAATTCAGAAAGGTCTTGATCCCCTTCTTCGTCTGCGTCATTCCAAATATAGCTGCCTGCGCAGGTCATTGGCTGATGATAATCTTCAACCTCACCATCGGCCGCCGCACCGCTTGACGCGAGCGAACCCGCGCTGCTCAAACGAAAACGCATATGCACTTCGCCACCGTCATGCGTCGTGTGTGCGTCGGATGGCACGGTGAAGCAGTACAGCGCGTCGCTGACGGATGCAA
>JBMZDF010000631.1:0-3344 GCA_049614105.1 Promineifilaceae bacterium (SeqCode) | reverse complement strand
CAGACTGGAGCAGCGAGGTGAGCGTACCGTCGTCAATAGCGCGTTGTAACTCTGGACGCGAGGCAGGTGTCACCATCATGCGGGTCGCCACAGGGCGTCCTTGCAGCACATCGGCCGCTGCTCGCATATCTTCATAGCGCCCATTTGTGCAAGTGCCAAGGAACACAACGTCCACTTGACGACCCTGCACCTGTGACAAATCAACCACATCATCGACTGAATGCGGAATTGCAACCTGCGGCTCCAATTCGTCTAAATCGATCACAAGCGTGCTGGCATAGGTTGCTTCGGGGTCCACATAAAGCCACTCTGGCACGTCGAACATCTCGGCAACAACGCCATCAGGCGGGAAGATGCCCGCTTTCGCGCCAAGCTCAATCGCCATTGACGAAATGGTTTGACGTTCATTGAGCGCCATCCATTCGAGGCCATGATATTCAATCGCGGCATAGGTTGCGCCACCGATACCAAGTTCGCGGCACATCTTGAGCGCCAAATCCTTGGCGTCAACGCCAGGACGGAAGCGGCCGTTTACCTGAATGCGCAGCGTTTCTGGCACGCGCATCCATGTTTTGCCCGTTGCCCAACTGAGCGCAATGTCGGTTGACCCCATGCCCGTTCCAAATGCGCCAACCGCGCCGTAGCTTGTCGAGTGCGAGTCTGAACCGATAATAATGCGTCCGGGCTGCGCTAAACGTTCTTCAACGAGTACCTGATGGCAAATGCCGCGCCCAACTTCAAAGAGACGAATCCCTTCTTCACGTGCGAATTTGCGGATCAAGTTTTGACTGTTGGCAGTGCCGACCGTTGACGCAGGCGCAACGTGGTCAAAAACCAGCGCGATTTGGTCGGGGTTGTGAACACGTTCGGCCGCCAACTGGTTACGCAAAATGCGAATGATGCCGGGCGTGAGGCTGTCGTGACCCATCGATACGTCGGGTTCAACAACAATCATTTCGCCCGGGGTTACATTTCGGCCGATTGCGTTTGCAAAAATTTGTTCTGTAAGTGTTTGTCCCATGAGTAAAAGAGGGAGCAAGGAGTCAGAATAAGAACGATTTACGCCCTATTCCTTGCTCCTTACTACTGTTTTGTATTCGCTACTTCATAAATCAACGTGTCAACATCATCAAGCGTCATGTTACCGCTGTCTGCCTCGCTTTTGATGCGTTGCGTAAGCATACGGATTTGGTCGTCGCCCATGTTGAGGTTGAGTTGCTGGACGCGATCCTTAATTGCGTTCCAGCCCGTGAGTCGGTGCGCCACGTGGATATAGCGCGTCAGCCCGAATAGTTCGGGGTTAAGAATTTCGTAGGTTGAGGGGTTATTGAGTACCGCTTTGGCATGGATGCCCGCTTTGTGCGTAAAGGCGGCAAAACCCGTAATATAGTTATTGAACGGCACGTCGATATTGACCAGTTCAGCCACAATATGATCGATGTCGTGCAGTAAAGTGAGATTATATTTTTTGACCAGCGCAGGATCAGTCGCGCACAAACGGGCAATAAGCCCTCCCAACGGGGTGATGCCGTTGCGTTCGCCAATCCCCAACACGCTTGTATCGATATGGGTTGCCCCACCTTCGAGGGCAGCATATGCATTCGCAATCGCACAGCCCGAATCATTGTGTCCGTGGAACTCAATGTCTGCTTTGATCCGACCACGTAGCTCGCTCACCAGATCATAAATTTGGCGCGGCGTGCCTACGCCCACCGTGTCGGCTACGCCCACGCGATCAACGCCAAGTGCATCAACCGCTTCATAAACGCGAAACAGATCGGCATTTTCACTACGCAGCGAATCTTCAGTGCTAAAACGCACCTCGACATTCTGCGATTGGAGATAGGTAACAACCTCTTGGGCGCGTTCAATAATTTGGTCAACGGTTAGCCCATGCCCAAAGTCGCGCAAATAGGAGGAAGTGCCAATGACAACATCAACCCCATCGACCCCTGTTCCAACGGCTACCTTCGCATCTTCTAAGTGGCAGCGCGTGTGTGTCAAAATCTTGGCGCGTAATCCTAAGTTGGCAATCGCTTTACAGTCTGCTTCGCTTTGTGGCGAGGCGCGTGGCGACGTGAGTTCGAGATATTCAACCCCAAACAGGTCAAGCATCTGTGCAACACGTATTTTCTGTGGTGTTGTGAAAAACGCATTGACGAACTGTTCGCCCTCGCGCAAAGTAGATTCGATAATCGAGAAATTATTGAGTGGCATAATGGAAACCGCTAAAAATGTGTTTGATTCCTAAACAAAAAACGGGCTGACCAGATAGTCTGGTCAGCCCGCTCGATTTTATTTCTTTCCACGTATGGATTAGAGACAAGCAGTACCGACCAGATAAAAATCTGTCTTCTTAGCCTTCTTATTCTTCTTCTTAAGAATCAAGCTGCTGCTTAGGTCTTGGTTCATAACGTTTAGTCTCTATTGCGTCGACCAAATGACAAACGCAAAAGAGTAAAAAGTGACAAGTAGCTGTCTTTGCCTTTTACTGTTCACTATCATTCAAACATCCTTAACGTCAAATGACTGCCAACAGGCAACAAAAAAGCCCTGCCGTTATCTGGCGGGGCTTTTTGTAAAAGTTCTACAAGCAAGCTCACATCAACCAGACAATAAAATTGTGATTGGCTTTTGCTTTTTGCTTTTCTTAAAAGAAACTGCTTGCATTAACATAGCGACGGGGATTATAGGGGGAAATTTATTTTCTGCAAATATTTGTTTTGCACAGCAAGCGCCTCTCTGTTCATGGTTGTTTTGCACAGGTCTGGCGTTATGGCTGTTCTAATAGCGGGATCAGTAGCTGTTCCCAAGGCTCAGGATTCGCAATGCCACGTGCTGCACAGGGCGCATAGTTGTAGCGTATCCAGTTTGAAATCGGCCGAAAATAAGGCGTACGCGCATACAAATTAGCAATAAGCTGATGCGCGATAGGATGCCCATAGGAGACATTGTGGCAGCACAGATCGAGCAGCGCTTTTGCCGCCCATTGGGTTTCCGATGCGTACAACTCGACTACCCATTCAGCCAGCGCCAGCTTGTCTTTGCGATCGATGTGCATTGCGCGGATGGCTTCGGCCGAAAACAGCTCAGGATGCTGACCATACAGCGTGCGGCACATCTCAAAGAATTTGTTAAACTTTGCATCACCATACTGAAAAAAGTGTACAGTGCAGTGATTTAGTTTGAGCGCCGTATTGCATGTCTTTGCGGCCATTTCTGTGTGACCATCTTTAAGCTGCTCTCGCGCAAACGGAATTGCATGCTTAAGGCTGGTTTTGAACCAGTCGTCATACTTATAGGCCTCGGCGTATTGGGAAAATCGGCCGAAACGCCCAATCATA
>JBMZDF010000630.1:0-3364 GCA_049614105.1 Promineifilaceae bacterium (SeqCode) | reverse complement strand
TTAAAACGGTGACGGCAACTGAAACAACGGTTGATGAAGTTCGGAGGGGGAGTCGTTTGGCGGCCGATGCAGGCAAGCGACTAGAAGAAATTGAGTCGGTGACGTTACGACTGGCAGGATTGATTCAAGGCATCTCGATTGCAGCGCAACAGCAGGCACGCAGTTCAGAAACGGTCGCACGATCGATGAATGATATTTCTCTCGTCACCCAGCAAACTGCGGCGGGCACACGTCAAGCAAGCGTTTCAATTCAAAACTTAACAAGATTAGCAGATCGCCTCAGGGCATCTGTGAGTACATTTAAGATCCCTGACGGTCAAAGGGTGGCGAACCCCATCGAGTAACTAATTATGGCAACTTATCTAAACGGAATCAGAAGCCATCAATGGTATCAACGGGTTAGCAGCAGTCTAACGGCAAAGTTAGGGCTGGCATTTGCAATTATCGCCCTGCTCTCTTTGATTGTTGGGGTTACGGCAATTGCCAGCGTCAACATCAGCAGCACACGTCTTGAAACCTTGCTGGTAACCAATCAGCAAAAACCAGAGCTTCTTCAACAAGCGTTGTCAAGCTTTGTTCAGGCACGCACCGAAGATATCAGCTTTCTTCGAGTCTACCCCGAACGTGGTTTATCGTTTGCCACAACCCAACATGTTCGCGCATGGGAACGTCAAATTGACAATGTAAACGAAACGCTTCTTGAGCTTAAAGGCGTGACAGATACCAGCGGCGATTCCCTGTTAACAGATGAAGATCAGCGCGGCATCGACAGACTGCTTCAAAATATTGAGGATTACGTCACCAAATTTGATGCAGCCGTGATCTTCATTCAGCTAAATCAAGAAGGTGACTTTAGCGGCAACATTGGCGAAACAGCCGCCGCGCTTGAAGAACAAGTTCTTCTGTTGGAAACGGACCATTTACAAGCGGCCGTTCTACGCATACGACACATTGAGCTAACTTTTCTCCAATCAGGCGATAAGTTGCTTGTCGATCAGCATACTGAAGCGGTTGAATCATTTAAACAGTTGCTTGAGGAAAGCGATGCTGGCAGCGTTGGAAAGTCTAACACGGATGTTGCGTTGAATGCTTACGCCACCCAGTTTCAATCGGTTGTCACAGCAAATGGTTTTATTGAAAACAATATCAAAGATTATCAGTTGCTCGCAACTACGGCCGAAGAAGCCCTTCGCGAACTCCTATCACAAGAGGTGTTGGCAAGCGAGCAAGCTGCCGTTGCAACCGTTGCAACCATTCGTAATTCAATCACCTTGTTGATAGCACTTTCATTGACAACCTTTATTGTCAGCTTGTTTGCAGCGTTCTCAATCTCGCGCGGAATCAATACGCAGGTCAGCAGCACGCTTGATATGTTCAAACGATTGCAGATGGGGGATTTCAGCGCACGGGCAAAAGTTACAACAAGAGATGAGCTTGGCCAGATTGCAGAATCAATTAACGGGGTGTTAGACAACAACGCGGAGTTGATTCAAACGCAAGATGAGAGTTTGGCTATCCAAGAGTCAATTGGGCGTTTGCTCAATGATATTACGACAGCGGCCGATGGCGATCTAACCACGCAGGCAAAAGTGACAGACGACATCACGGGTGCGATTGCGGATTCATTCAACTTCATGATTGAGCAGCTAAGGGAAGTCATCACACAAGTTCGTGATGCCTCTTTACAAGTTAGCTCGTCAGCCAATGAGATCCAAACAACAGCAGAACATTTATCACAGGGTAGTCAGCAACAAACAGAGCAAATCGTTGACACAACCTCTGCGATTGATGAAATGAGCGTCAGTATTCAGCGCGTTTCGGAAAATGCGGCCATCTGCGCCACGGTCAGTGAGCAAGCAAAAGTAGACAGCGACGTCGGATCTGAAGCGGTGCAGCAGACAATCCTCAGCATGGGTCGCATCCAAGGACAGGTCAATCGCACCTCTGAACAGCTCCAACGGCTGCGGCTTAGCATGCGCGAAATTGACAACGTTGTGCGTATTATCGACAGCGTGGCTGAACGCACTGGAATTCTCGCAATTAATGCGTCTATTCAGGCGGCTGCGGCTGGCACGGCAAGAGAAAGCTTTGCCCTTGTTGCCAGTGAAGTAGATGACCTGGCTCAGCGTTCGGGTGAGGCAACCCAACAAATTTCTAAGCTGGTTCGTCAAATTCAGTACAACACACAAAGCGCAACCGCGACAATCGCATCCACAAATTTGGAAGTAAACCAAGGGCTACGTCTGGCGAACTCGGCAGGCGAGCGGCTTCTTGAAATCGAATCTGTTGCCGATCGTCTGGCTGAACTCATTCGGCAAATTTCGCAGGCGGCAAAACAGCAGGCGCGTGGATCTGAAACAATTGCAAAATCAATGGGTGACATTTCAGCAGTTACGCAACAGAGTGCAGAAGGGACGCAAGAAGCAACCGTGTCAATTCGCAACTTGGCAAGGTTGGCAGACGAGCTTCGATCTTCCGTTAGTACATTCAAGCTCGCATCAGAGGCTACAGGACGATATATAGGCTAGTACAGCCACCGTCAGTTGAGTAGCCCGCTATCAGGCGGATCACGTCTATAAACTTTTATTCGTCAAAATGATGCGTTTCACCTGTAGAAAGGTGGGGTGATTCATTGGGCGTCACACATTTTGTTATTTTTTTGTGCATCACTGTCTGTGAGGACGGCTATACCGATACTTGAGAAAGACGGGGATAAACAACCGCAGAAATTGACGGACAGGGCAGTTGACAGCAGAAACCTGTTGATGTCAATTTCGGGGGCTGGTTGTATTAACGTTAGGTACTTGGAGTTATAAATGTCAGCAACCTTAGATATTCTATGGATAGTGATTGCAGCGTCCCTTGTTATGCTTATGCAAGGTGGGTTTACACTGCTAGAAAGCGGTTTAGTCCGTGCAAAAAACAGCATCAACGTCGCTATCAAAAACTTTGTCGATTTTTGCTTATCTGCCAGTATCTACTGGATGTTTGGGTTCGCCATTATGTATGGCGGTTCGGTTAATGGCTGGTTTGGTGCAAGTGGCTTCTTCTTTGGCGAAAATGCCACCCCCTTCCTAATGGCCTTTTTCTTGTTCCAGCTTGTGTTTGCGGGAACAGCGGCAACTATCGTATCAGGCGCGGTTGCTGAGCGAATGAAGTTTACAGGCTACTTGATGATCTCGGCCGTCATCTCAACTCTCATCTATCCTGTCATTGGACATTGGGTTTGGGGTGGCACGGCCGATGGGGTTGCGGCGGGCTGGCTCGAAGCACGTGGATTTGTTGATTTTGCAGGCGGAACGGTTGTCCATTCAGTCGGCGGCTGGGTCGCGCTGGCGGCCGTCATCATCCTTGGGGCGCGTAA
>JBMZDF010000629.1:0-3371 GCA_049614105.1 Promineifilaceae bacterium (SeqCode) | reverse complement strand
GCGGCTTCCCATAAATTCGGGTTGAGGCCGCTTTTTGTGCATCAGTCATCGCTGCATCAGCAAAAAACAGGGCATTATCGCGCTTTAGGATCGAGTTTTTGGCTTGTTCGACGGAGTAGAGCTTAAGCATAGTAAAGAGTAAGGAATGCAGAGGGTTGCTACGAAATTTTGTAGATGCGTAGATTTTACCTTTTAGATTCGGCCGATTCCATTAGACAAAGTGCAGCATTTCAACTTGACAGCTCCCCCGCCTGTAATTGGCGCAACAGATTCGTCGCAAATTCGACCTCCGCCTCAAGCCGCGCTTCGCTCCACGCAGCTACAACCCCTCGCCACCGATACGCTTCATCAAGCTCCGAAAACTCGCGCACAATCGCTATCTGGCCTAGCGCCTGTGTCGATTCGTCAATGTATTGTTGCAACAATGCGGTGAGATGTTCCGTTTCGGCCGATTCGCCAAAGAAAAGCCGCAGTTGCACCGCATGCTTCATCATCGTCGGCTCAAGTTGCGCATGGTTAACCCAATTTGTAAACGCATCGACCCCAGCCGTTGTAATTTGGTAAAGGCGTTTGTCAGGCTTGCCCCGCTGCGGGACAAGTTCCGAGGTCACGTAATTAAGGGCTGCAAGGCGACGTAGTTCAGAGTAAATTTGACTCTGGGCGGGACTCCAATAAAAGTATCGCAGTGTTTCGGCCGATTTGCGCACCTCATACCCCGACTTCGCCTCCTTTGAAATAAGCAACCCAAGAACAGCATAAGCAGTGTTTGGCAATCGTTTCATGCCACAATTTTATATGACTAGTTGACATATGACAAATAGGCATATAGACTAATTACAAAATATAACAAACAGTCATATAAATTGGAGACATCTAAGATGCGTAACAAGAATGAAATGTTTGAGGCACTGCACCCTAACCCATCCAAAAAAGGCACACGTGTCACAAAACGATACTATGAGGCTTACCGTGCGGCGTTGCTTGAGGTGATTCCAAGTAGCGAGGAAGGGGTCTTTTTTTCTGACTTGCCAAAAGCGGTTGACCCGCATATCGCGGCCGACATTGCCGAAAACACATCGACAGGATGGTGGACGACTACGGTTAAACTTGACCTTGAAGCGCGTGGTTTAATTGAACGTATTGCAGGCAAAGGCAAACAGCGTGTGCGTCGTGTGGGGTAGAACGGGGTTGGCTTTATTTCGGCCGAATCGTTGCCTCTAACACGCCCCACATCCGTTTCACCGCCATCGGGATCTCGTTGTTGGGGACGGCCGCAAACCCCAGCACCAGCCCGCCCGCATCAAGCGGCATCAGCGCAAAAGAAGAAAGCGCGGGGGCAATCAAGCCATGTTCCTGCAATTTGGTCGCAACGAGCTGGTCATCAACCCCCTCTGGTAGCCAACCAACCAAATGCAGCCCCGCTTCAGACGCTTCTACTTTTAGAAACGTCTCTTTAATAAACTTCTGGATCATCTCTACCAAAATCGTCTGTCGCTCCGCATACAGCGTTCGCATCCGACGAATATGGCGGGCAAAGTGTCCTTCTTTAATAAACTGAGCGACAACCGCCTGCTCTAGCAGCGGCGCAGCACGCACGGCATGGGCGCGTGCCGCATGGAAAGGATCGATGAGGCGCGACGGCACAACCATGTAGCCAATCCGCAGCGCAGGATAAATTACTTTGCTAAACGTGCCGATGTAGATCACACGTCCCGCTTCATCCAAACCTTGCACCGATTCGAGCGGCGCACCTGAGTAACGAAATTCAGAATCGTAATCGTCTTCAATAATCCACATGCGGTTTTCGCGTGCCCATTGGAGCAGTTGCAAGCGGCGGGTCAGGCTCATTTTGACCCCTAGCGGATATTGATGTGAGGGAGAAATGTAGGCAAGCCGGGCGTGGGGCGCTTTGCGGATGCCTTCCGCGACGTCTAAGCCTTCCTCATCAATCGAAATCGGAACCATTTCCGCCAGCGCCCCAACCAATGCAGAGTGGATACCTGGGTAGCTTGGATCTTCGACCCAAGCGGCATCACCAGGGTCGAGGAGCAGGTTGGTCGCAAGTGAGACAGCCTGTTGTGCGCCAGTGGTGATGATAATATTTTCGGCCGAACAGCGAACCCCCCTCGCCGCCTGCAAATAGGTCGCCAGCGCCTCACGCAGCGGTTGATACCCTAGCGCCGATTGATACCCCATCTCGTTCAACGACATATCGCGCCAGCAGTTAATCAGCAGGCGCTCCCAAATTTTGCGTGGGAACATATCGACGGCGGGTAGTGCGGAGTCGAACGCTTGCGGGCGGGCTTGTTCTCGTGCAAAGGGGAGTTCGGTGAGGGCGGTGGCGCGTTTGGAGAGGCGTGGTGGGGTGGGTGGATTTTCGGCCGAAATCTCCTCCTCACTCGTGCGAGCCTTCCCAACCTGCAACATCGCCTCTGGCAACGTCCGCGTCACGTGCGTCCCTGATCCAACCCGGCTTTCTAAATATCCTTCCGTCAAAAGCTGCGTATACGCCTTGCTCACCGTGTTGCGCGACACCCCCAGCTCCAGCGCCAACGCCCGCGTCGGCGGCAGCCGCGTTCCCGTACGCAGCCGCCCCGACAAAATCCCGCTTCGCAACGACTCATAAAGCTGTCGATGCAGCGGCAGGGGATCATTTTCACGATTTAGGTGAATAACACCAAGACTAAGATAGGTGGCAACTTTAGACATAAGTGTGACAATTGGGAAGAGCCAATTGGTTGTTTTATACAGAGCGGTCCGAATTGGCCTGCTCAATTAAGGTCAAAATGGATCTTTTCAGCAAGCCATTTCACAAGTATAGTTCCAACAATCCCGTAGCGGAAGGGATACATCAATTTATGATAATTAGTCATTTTATATAGAAGAGAGATTGGATTAACATGCACTGAAATGCTTTCACCTTAACTAAGTTGTATCTAACTTAATAAGATAACGAAACATTACAGAGGTTTGCTTTGCATAAACACCCTATGTCACCATACAATCAGGGACAAACTGTATGGGTCACACTGACTCAGAAGTCAACAGTTGGCAGATTCGTAACGAACGCCGCTTCACAATTGCAAACTAACCGCGGATCTGTCCCAAAATCCTAATGGAGAAGAATATGATGCGAAGATTTTTGTTGTTTCTAGTATTGATGCTTGGTGTCGCAATCACCGCTTGCGGTACAAGTGATGGTGGTGAGATTGTCCGCACAGCACCAACTGAAGTGCCAGTAGTGGAAGAAGACCCCACAGAAGCGCAAAAAAACTACCTAAAATCATTACGCTTTTCTGGTGATTATTTACTTAATTTTATTAACGACATTCTTGACGTTAATAAAATAGAAGCTCAAAAAATAGAGTTAG
>JBMZDF010000628.1:0-3375 GCA_049614105.1 Promineifilaceae bacterium (SeqCode) | reverse complement strand
TTCGGCGCTCTTATTGCTCTTTGCCATTGTGGCGGCTTTCTTTGGCGGCGTCTTTTTCAAAGGGAAAAGCGGCTGGTGCAGCAGCATGTGTCCGATTTTGCCCGTGCAGCGTCTCTACAATCAGACGCCCTTCGCGCTCGTCGGCAACAGCCATTGCAGTAGTTGTGTAGGTTGCAACAAACATTGCTACGACTTTAACCCCAACGTGGCAACCTTGGCTGATCTCTATGATGAAGATCCCTATCGTGGGCAGCATCGCAAATTTTTTGCGGGCGCGTTCCCCGGCTTCATCATCGCGTTTTTTACCGTGCCAAATCCGCCAGATATTAACATGGGGCTGATGTACGGACTGATCGCGCTGTTTGTACTCGCCAGCGTCGGCACGTTTTTCCTGCTGGACGCTTTTTGGAAAACATCACCGCTCAAAATTCCGTCGCTCTACGGCGCACTGGCCTTTAATTTATTCTACTGGTTCACTTTTCCGGGCTTTTTGGATCAAGTGACATCAATGGTTGGGTTGCCGACTTCACAAGTTGTGGTGTGGGTTGCTCGCGTGGCGGTGTTTGGTTTAACGGCCGAATGGCTACGGCGCACCTATCGCAAAGAGCCTATCTTTTTGGGCGAGGTGGTCAACGTGAGCCGCACCACCGTTAGTTCTGGCGCGGCGCGTGCGTTGCAGCTTGTGCAAGAGGAAGGGGATCAGGTTGAGGTCACATTTGCACCAGATGAAACGGCGGCACAGGTCTCAACAGGCAAAACGCTGCTAGAGGTGGCGGAAAGCAGCGGTCTGCCAATCGAGCCAGGCTGTCGGATGGGCGTCTGCGGGGCGGACCCTATCGTTGTTCTCAAAGGGGCCGAAAATCTCTCCAAAATGCGCGACGATGAGCAAGCGACGCTGGAGCGTTTGGGCTTGAGCGGCAACGGGCGCATGGCCTGTGTGTCACGCATCAACGGCGATGTCACCGTGTCGCTCGATTTGAGTTTGGCTGAGGCAGGCGGCGCAGAAGCGGACTTCCCATTTGACGAAAATGTGCGCAAAGTGGTCATTATTGGCAACGGCATCGCAGGTGTCACAGCGGCAGATCACGTGCGTCGCCGTCATCCCGACTGCGAAATTCATCTTGTGGGTCGCGAGAGCCATCACCTTTACAACCGTATGGCGATCACGCGCCTGATTTACGGGCGTTCGGCGATGGGTGGCCTGTATCTGATGCCTGACGATTGGTACGACAAAAACAACATCACCTGCTGGCTCAATACACAAGTTTCGGGCTTTGATGATGGAAGCAATCAGGTAAAGCTAGCAACGGGTGAAACGCTTGCGTATGACCGCCTGATTATGACAATGGGCAGCAGCAGCTTTGTGCCGCCCGTCAAAGGGGTGCAGCTTGCAGGGTCGTTTGTGTTGCGCGAGGCGGCCGATGCGATCCAAATGCGGGCTTATGTTCAAAATCATGCTTGTCGCCACGCGATCATTGTCGGCGGTGGCCTGCTTGGTTTGGAGGCGGCTTATGCGCTGTTCAAACTCGGTTTGCGCGTCACGGTATTGGAACGCGGGCCTTGGCTGTTGCGTCGTCAATTGGATGAGCGCGGCGCGTTTTTCTTGCAGCAATATTTGGAGCGGCTCGGCTTAACCATCATGACCGGTGCAGAGACAGCCAGCATTGATGGGGATGAACGTGTTGCGGCTGTTGAACTAAAAGATGGGCAGCGTTTGGATTGTGATGTGTTTTTAATGGCGGCGGGAATTCGGCCGAATACCCAACTCGCCAAAGCAAACAACCTCAACGTCAATCGCGGCATCGTCGTCAACGAACACATGCAAACCAGCCTGCCCAACGTCTACGCCGCTGGCGACGTTTGCGAATATGACAGCAAAGTGTTCGGCCTCTGGGCGGTTGCCGTCGAGCAAGCCCGTATTGCGGCGATCAACGCCGTCGGTGGCAAAGACCAATATGAAGAGCTGATCCCCGTCACCGCTCTGAAAGTCGTCGGCATCGAACTAACGTCTATTGGCACATTTGAAGCAGAATCAGACGCAGACAGCGTCATCGTGTTTGAAGAACCAAGCGAGAGCCGCTACCGTAAACTTGTCATCCGCGATGGCAAACTTATCGGGGCAATCCTGCTCGGCTACCCACGCGAAGCACCCTCTGTGAGCGATGTTGTGAAGCAAGGGCTCGACATCAGCGGACAAATTGAGGCGTTGGAAACAGGCGATTGGATGGTGTTGGAGGAATTGGCAGCGGGTTAAGATGCCAGTGGATACGCATCAAGGCGGGTAATCCGTTATCCGAATAAGCGACTTATCAGATTACCGCTTACCGTTCACGGATTACCTCTTCCCCGCTTTGCTCAATCGGCCGAATTGCCAACACGGCCAGCAACGACACAGCAACCAAAATCAACAGCACAGGATCGTAGCTGTTGCGGAACAAAATGTAGAGGAAGCCAGCGCCGTAGGGGGCAATGGTGCTGGCAAAGCGTTGGATCACGGTCATGATGGCGGAAATTCGGCCGAATTGAGCCGCCCCAAACACATCCGCAATCATGGCGGGACGCGCCAACGTGATCGCACCATGCGCCGCGCCAAACAAAACCACAAACACCCAAAGCGTCGCCAGCGAGTCAGTCAGCCACAACAAAGCAAACGCCGCCCCTTGCAAAACAAACAACCCCATCACGATTCGTTTGCCTGGCAGTTTATTGCCAACAGGCGCATACAGCACGCGCCCAAACACCTGCGCCGCGCCCACAAACCCTGCAATCCACGCGGCAAAATCGCTAGCGTAACCACGATCGATGAGCAACGGCAAAAAGTGAACCTTAAACGCAATCCCCGCCATATTGGCAGTTGCAAACGCAAGCACAATCCACCAAAACGTTTGTCCACGCAACGCCTGATTCCACGTAATATCTGGCTTGGGTAGCGGTCCAGCATCTTGCGCCTTCTTGTCAACGGCCGCAGGGGTTCGCGGTTCGAGCGGATCGCCATCCATGCCCAGACCCAAATCCTGCGGTTCGCGGCGCAAAACAAGCGCGTGCAGCGGAATGGTGACAATCGCGAGGATGAGCGTCAAAATGATTAGCGCCTGCTCGCGTCCGTAGGTTTCAAGCAGCCAGTTGCTGAGCGGCAGAAAAATCGTGCTGGCAAACCCTGCGGCGAAAGTGACAATTGCCAAGGCAGTGCTACGCTTGCGTGTGAACCATTTCGCGACCACGGTGAACGCGGGTTCGTACAAAATGGAGGCCATCGTGACGCCCAACCCAATCCAAACAAGATAAAGTTGGCGCAGCGTTGTCACCTGCGAGAATGCATAAAACAGAAAGCTGGCGCAGATCGAGCCAACCGTCATAATGCCTCGCGCCCCGTAA
>JBMZDF010000627.1:0-3377 GCA_049614105.1 Promineifilaceae bacterium (SeqCode) | reverse complement strand
ATCTGGCATGAGCTTCCATAAAATGTCGGATGCTTCAAGCGCCTTTTCAGGCTTTGGCCCCATCTCCATGATGTGAATATAGAAATGTAGTAGGCCAGGGTGGTGTGGCGCATCGGCCGCTTTTAAGCGGGCAAACGCGGTCTCAATAATTTCAATTGCTTCGGCCGTATCAGACCCCTCCGCCGGCACGCGATTGACCAAATCCCACAGCATCCACGGGGTGCGGCACATCAACGCTTCGGCCGTCAAAGCGCAAATATCGTCGTCGTTGGGAAACTGCGCATACGCTTCACGCATTGCGTTTGCATACGCTAGATCCCAGCGGCCGAATTCTTCATCCTCAACAATCTCTGTGCCTTGGAAACGGGTGACGAGGGCGTTGATGAGTGCTTTTTCGGCCGAATTCGCCCCATCCAAACGCGCCAGCGCCTTTTGCGAATAGGGATACGTTATTTTTAAGAGTCGGGCCAGTTCCCTTTTGCCCGTACTCGTAAACGGCATGTTGTAATAGGGGCCAGATGCATAGGCGACACCCCAATAGCCCATCGCGCAATCCGGATCTAGCTCAATCACCTTGTGGAAACAGATAACCGCCTCGTCGTGATTAAATGCGTAAGACCAGTTAAGCCCTCGGTCAAACCAAAGTTGGGCTTCGGGTGAGGTGGTTGAAATCGGCCGATGATGATGACCTAAGTTAAAGTTGTAGTTGTCCATGAATCTCCTTTGCCATCTTCGCGTTCTGTGGATCGATTTACCTATAGCCGAAACGCTATAGATGCTCCATAATGCGTCTCACATTATAAGGAGATCAACATGACATGGATTAAAACTATTTTACCAGAGGACGCCACGGGCGAACTTGCTGAAATCTACGAACAAACAAAATCCCCCCACGGAACCTACGACAACGTTTATATTTCAAAAAGCCTGCGCCCCAAAACAATCCTAGGGCATGACACGCTCTATCGTAGCGTGCTGCACAACGATGATATTACGCTGCCGCTCTGGTTTTTGGAATTGGTCGCAACCTACACGGGTATTCTGAACGCCTGCCACTATTCAGCAACCCATCACGGCTCGAACTACCGTGCGTTGCTCAACGATCCCGCCAAAATTGCGGCGATTGACGCGGCGATGGCGATGGATCGCTTTGACGAAGTGTTTAGCGGCAAAGAGCTTGAATTTATGCGCTATACGCACAAGCTGACCCGCACGCCGGGGGCGATCACGCAGGCCGATATTGAAGCGATGCGCGAGGCTGGCGCAAACGATGGTGAGATTCTTGAAGTGAATCAAACGTGCGCTGTTTTCAACTACTCAAACCGCTCGCTCTCAGGGCTTGGCGTGGCGTTGGGTGACGATCGGGTTGGATTTTATTAAATGGAGGAGGAGCGTTGAGGTGGCAGGTCAGAAAGATTTGCTCTGGAGATAGTTTGCCTGAGCGCCCGATTACCTGACCACCTGACAACCCACGTTAACCAACTGTAATGATTGGCGATTTCGGGCAGTGGCTCAACGATTCGACGCCGTTCTCGCGCAGGACAACAAGGTCTTCGATGCGGATGCCGCTCCAGCCGTCGAGGTAGACGCCTGGCTCGATTGAGAAAACGGTTCCAACGGGGATAATCGTTTCGTCGGCATGTTTGCTCAGGCGCGGTTGTTCGTGGATGTCTAGCCCGACGCCGTGTCCGAGCGAATGTTTGAATGCTTCCTCTAGGTCAGCAGCAGCGATCACGTCGCGGGCGATTTTATCCATTTCGATGCCGTTCATATTCGGCCGAATTCCCGCCACCGCCGCCGCGTTTGCATCCTCAACCAGCGTATAAATTTCCCAAAACTTATCTGATGGATTGTCGCCCAAATGGAACGCACGGGTCAGATCGCTGTGGAAGCCGTTAAGCTGTGCGCCCAGATCAACCGTGATCGCGTCCCCAATCTGTAGCGTCCGATTAGAGGGTCGATGATGTGGTTTTGCCCCGTTGGGGCCGCTTGCCACGATAATGTCAAAGGCAACTTTGTCTGCACCCAACTGCCGCATGTAGCTTTCAAGCTCCCACGCGAGCTGCCGCTCCGTTTTGCCAACGGTCGCAAGCGTGTACATTTGCTGCATCGTTTCGTCTGCAATGACGCAGGCGGCTTGAATGGCGGCAATTTCATCGGCCGATTTGACCATTCGTGCTGGCCCAATCATGAGCTCGATCGGCCGATAGACAACCGTTTCGGCCTCCTCAAATTCGGCCATCTCACTCAACGTCACGACTTCCGCCTCAACCCCAAATCGCTGCCCGCCTGTTGAGGTGATGAATTTAGCAAGTGCGTTTGGTTCGCGGACGTATTCATAGATCTCAAATTCGGCCGATTGTTGGCGTGCCTGCGCCCAATAACGACCATCTGTTGCCAAAACAGCACGATCCTTTGTGACCACGACATAGCCGTATGATCCAGTAAACCCTGTCAGCCAGCGACGGTTTGTATCGTCGCTAATAATAACGGCGTCAACTTGCCATGCGTCAAAATTGTCTCTGAGAGTTTGTATGCGATGTTGGGACATAGTTTTTATCGGCCTATCAGCTTTCAGGGTCTCGGATAAATGTTATTTAAGGCCCTAAAAGCCCTTCTTCTATTGTTGCGGTGCGGATTCTTCGATTTGAACGTCAGTTGTGATGTCAATCGCTGGGTAGAGCAAATGATGGATTCACGCCATAATGTTCAGCCACTTCGGAGTGAACGCCAAACTTGACATGTTCTGACTCGGCTGGTAGGTAAGCATGGCGCAGTGGCCCTTTGATTCGCTCTATACGTACGTTAGATGTATAAACAACGTCGGACATATTGTTTCTCCTTCTGCGTAAGCTTTAAAATGATCAATGCGATAAGTGTTTGAACAGAGTTCATCGCATATTTTTACAAGTTGCGTAGTATAGCTTGGATAGCAATCTCCTACGACATTGGTATACAGAATTGTGGTAAATGCCCCGTTTGTACTACCAATTACGAGCGCAAGATGGGGGAGATAGCTTTATACTATAGTTAGAAATGCTTGAAGACAGGTTAGCCGTATACGCTTAGATAAAGGTAGTTTTAGCATGATGCAACACATTGTTACAATCTGGACCCTCACACGGACGTGTGAATCAGTCCTTGTTGGGAAGTGAGTAGCTCTCTGATGTCTAGACGAGCAGATAGATTTCTTAGTTGGTTATTAATTATCTTGTCGGCCGCAATTTTTGTGGGGATTGTTTTGCTTGGGGTTCCGAGGCTTTTAGCGCCTCAGCCGTCTACTGAAGTGGCTGCTTCTAGTATCCCCACGCCTATCCCTGATTCGGCCGAACCGACGCCTATACCGGCAACCCTTGTGCCAACAGACCTCCCCGAAA
>JBMZDF010000626.1:0-3396 GCA_049614105.1 Promineifilaceae bacterium (SeqCode) | reverse complement strand
ATCTCATTCTGAAAAGCGTTGTTTTTGGTACGGTGTACTGTCTCATCTTGCTGCTGTTCGAGCGCGATCAAGTTTTACGTATTGTCCAGCAAATCGCGTCGAGATTGGGGAGGCGCACATGAGCCAACGTTTTATCGCGTTTGGGGCAACTGCAACGTTCATGTTGGGAGTGTCTGCGCTCCTTGAACGCTTTTATTTCAGGCTTGGTTTGCTGCCAGAAACGGCCTATTTTTCAAACAGTATTGTGGGGTCAGTCCTTGGACAGCTCCCCCTGACGCTGTTTTTGCTTGCCAATGGCCTGATACTTATCTGGCAGCGCAAGTCGCTACGCTGGGACAATTTGGCCCCGCAGGCGATTCGCTGGCTCATTGTTCTGATCGCGGTGATGATTGCGTGGGCGTTTTCAACCTATCAATACAACGTTTATTATGATCAGCCGCACCACCTCGATCGTTTGATTCTGCTGTTGTTGCCGCTTTTGCTGTATTGGCATCCTGCGTGGGTACCTGCTTTTCTGGTGGTCGCGATTAGCATGACCTATCAGTTTCATTACCCTTTCGGCCGATTTACATGGACAGACAAACGGCTACTCTACGAACTGCTCATTCTTTTCCACGCATTTTTACTCGTGCAGGTTGGTGTTAGCCAGCTAAAAGCGTGGAGCGGCAAAGATACGAAACGACGTAGCAAGCAGCTTCACACCGTCACAGCCTCACTTCTTCACAACCTGTCACCCTTCCACGTCTTTCTTTTCCTGCTCCTCTGCCTCCACGCAGCAACGTATCTCAACCCTGCGCTCCTCAAGTTGGAGCTAAACTGGCTGCGTTATGATCAGCTTTCAAATTTATTTGCGGCTAGCTATCTTAACGGCTGGCTGGCTCATTGGCCTGAAGCGCGGATTGTGGCGTTGGCTAACATTGTGGCGCAGATTAATCCGCTTCTGCTGATTTTCACGCTGATCACCGAATTGGGCGTTATCGCCATGTTTGTCCATCGCCGCGCTCCCCAGTGGCTGTTTGCGGGGGCAATAATGCTGCACATCGGTATTTTTCTGAGCTCTGGCATCTTCTTCTGGAAGTGGGTTGTGTTGAATCTGGCGCTGATTTGGGTGCTTTGGGCGTTAGAGCATTCGGCCGAAAAGTTCCCCTTCACCCGCGCCACCTTTTTTCTTTCGCTCCTATTTATCCCACTGTCAATTGTTATATGGCGGCCCATACAGCTTGGCTGGTACGATACACCTCTTGTGCATACCTATGAGCTTGAAGGGATCGGCATCAGCGGGACGCACTATGAGATTCCACGTGCGATGATGGCCCCTTATGACGTCCTGTTTGCGCAAAACCGCTTTTCGTACTTGCGTGAGAAGCCGCTGGTGATCGGAACCTATGGGGCAACACTTGATCGGGAACTGCTGTTGCGAACAACAGATGAGGCGTTTGAGTATACGGCGGTTGTGGCTGATTTCGGCCGAGATCGATCCAATCCAGACGCCGCCGCCCGTTTCGACCAGTTTATCAAAACGTTCTTTGGCAACCTAAATCGACGTGGCACAAACACCTTCCTATGGCATACTTTCCCCGCCCCACACCATATTTGGAACATGGCAAAAGGGGAAGCGCCCTATCATTTACAAGAACCCTTACAAACTGTTCGCGTTCAATTTACAACCACCTATTTTGATGGCAAGCAGTTCAAACTGCTTGAAAACGAGACAATACGCGAAATAGAGATTCAACATGACTGATACTTTATGGGACGACCCGCAACGCGATTTTCGCCAGCGTTACCAACTCCCTGTTCACTTCACTTGGGATCAAAACGATCTGCCCGCCATTGATTACCGTGGCTACATCGCGGTGACAAAATCTCTGTTGCCAGCAGCACCTAGCAAGCTGCTCGACGTGGGTTGTGGCGACGGATTTATCGCGGCGCAGCTACTCGAAGAGGGCTACCAGGTTACAGGCGTCGATTACTCTGACCGTGCAATTGCCTTTGCAAACATTCTCGTTCCCAATGGCGATTTTCAGGTTGGCGACGTGCGCGAGCTTGCCAAACAAGCGCAGTGGGCAGGCGCATTCGACTCAGCTATCTTTATCGAGGTGCTGGAACATATTCCACCCGAATATCATCTTGAAACGCTGCGGGCGATTGGGCAATGTCTCAAAGTTGGCGGCACGCTGATTATGAGCGTCCCATCGGTCAACATCCCTGTCAACCGCTGGCATTACAAACATTTTGAACGGGACGAAGGACAAAAGCTGTGCGAGGAAGCGGGTTTCAAAGTGACCAAGGTTGTCAACCAACTGCGCGTATCGCCGCTGACCCATCCCCGTTTATGGCGTTATCTCAACAACCCGCTTGTTGACTTCAAAGTTGTACGACGACGCTTAGGCCAGTTATTGTTAAACCGATTTAATACAACCGATAATCCAGCCGACGCCAGCCGGTATATCTATCAACTGACAAAATCATGAAAACATGGGCATTATCTTATTTACGCTGTCCCACCTGCCTTGGAGAGCTAGCACATACGCCATTTGACGACGCCAACGGGCTGTTGACCTGTCACGCTTGCAACGAATGGTTCCCAATTTGGCGCAGCATCCCACGCATGTTGCCGCCCCATCTGCTCACCTCTATCCGTCAAGGTTTTCTGGCTGAGTTTGGCAACCAAGTCGCGGCACAAGGTTTAACTTCTGACGCAACTGCAAATAGTGACGACGATCTACGCGCTATCAAAGAGCACACGATTGAGAATTTTGGCTTTGAGTGGATCGAGTATGCCCGCTTTGGCTGGGATGATCCTGAGTACAATATCGAGCATGAGAAAAAGGTATTTCTGGACAAGTCGCTGCTAAAAGCTGACAGCTTTCAGGACAAACTGGTGCTCGATGCGGGCTGTGGCAACGGACGTTATTCTCACTGGGCCAACCAGTTTGGCGGGCGCGTGATTGGCATTGATTTGGGGGATGGGGTCGAATCGGCCGCAAAAAACACCGCCGATCAGCCCAATATCCAAATTGTGCAGGCCGATATTTTCAACCCGCCCTTTGCAACCGCCACCTTCGACCTCATCTTTTCAATTGGCGTGTTGATGCACACGGGCGACGCCCATCGCGCCACGATTAGCCTCACAGACAAGCTCAAGCCAAGCGGTTCGATCACCATTCACCTCTATGGCAAAGGCAATCCCGTCTATGAATGGGTTGATCGCACGATGCGCGAACGCACCATCCAGATGAGCATTCCCAATTTGCAAACATTTACAGACCGCCTGTATCGTGTGCGGACGAGCCTCAAGCGGGTGCGTTTGGCGGCACAACTCAGCCGTTTTGTCCGTATCGATCCGCATCCGCACTGCATTTTTGACTGGTACGCAGCCCCCATCGCCACCCA
>JBMZDF010000625.1:0-3414 GCA_049614105.1 Promineifilaceae bacterium (SeqCode) | reverse complement strand
ACTCACGCTCGCATTTCTGATAAAATTCGGCCGAATCTAAACAGCCCAAAACGTACCCAACGGGTTGCCCCTCGTGTGTCAAAATAAAACATAGCTCTGGTTCAAACACCGCATAAGGCGCAGCAAAATAATGCCCCAATAGCTCAGGATCGCTGTATTTCAGCGTTGCATCGTCGCCATTGTCGCCTGTGAGCAGGCAAATGCGGTATAGGGCGGGTAAGTCGCTGGGGTGAAAAGGGCGAATGTCAAAACTCATAGGGTCTCCTGTTTGAATTTAAGGACGAGATCCAGACCGACCGCCTGTCATTGTTGGAGCGGTTCGCATGATTGGCGAGCATAGTTACGAATTGACATGCCGCCCGCTTTTCGCATCCCTAGACGTTCATAGAATGCGACCACATCGTCATCGCATAGCAAATCGATCCCATAGATGTGTGAGAAACGGCCGAGCAGACGGCGCACCAAGGTCGCCCCGATCTGCTGTTTTTGGTGGGCGGGCAACACTTCTAAATGTGGAATGTAGACGGAAGAAACGCCGTCGCTGATGGCGGTTATGAAGCCGACAACGTTGCCTTGTTCGTTGATGGCAAGTTCGATGGCGTAGCTGCCTTGCAGGATACGCAGGTGGTTTTCGGCCGAAGGGGGATTGGGCCAGCCGACGAAAAAGCCGCCTTGGAGATTTTCGGCCGAAATCCCTTCAAGCGAAGCAGTGTACTGGATTGTCATACCGTTTCATGCTCCGCTGATGCGCTAGGTAGCCAGTTTGCCAGCAATATGCTGATAACAATCAACAGCGCGGCCACAATCTGAACACCAGTCAGCACCTCGTTCAAAAACAGCACGCTCAACGCCAGCGCAATCACCATGTCGAGTGGTGAAAATAGCGCCGCCTGCTTGCTGCCGACTATTTGGATGCCCGAAAACAAAAACAGCCGTGCTAAACCTGTGCTAACCAAGCCGAGCCAGAGCATCGTGGCCCAGCTTGCACCCTGATTCAATGGAGGCCACGTAACCCCAACAAAGAAGCCCACAATGCTAAAGATGATCGCCTGCATCGCCATGCTGTAGAGCAAAATTGTCATGGGTGCAACATGGCTAAGTCGGCGCTCAACCAGCACGGTGTAGACACCATACATCATCGCGTTTGCCACCCCGAATGCGACTCCAATCCAGTTAAACGACCCTGTAGGATTGATAAACAGATAGATGCCGGCGATTGCAATTGCAAAACGCAACCCATCGATGCGGTGTGGTTTCTGCCCCCAAATCTGGTTAAAGAAGATCACAAAGGGGATGAAAATAAACGAAAACAGCATAATTGACAGCGAGGCGTCAAGATAGGCCAACGTTTGCAGATAGAGGAACATGCTAATGCTGTTGACAACCGCCAGCTCAAAACAGCGCTGTAGTTCCTGTCGGCCGATTTGCAACAGAGATGGTTGCCATAGTCGCAGGATGATGGCAAGAACGGTTGCGGCTATCGTCGTGCGGCTAATGAGTAGGGCAAATATTGGTATATCTTGCTGGAGGCCAAATTTGCCTACAACTGGCAGCGTGGCGACGCAAAATGAGGCGAGAACCAGAAGGAGATAGCCGCGTTGTTTCATGTGTTTATTCGGCCGAAATAATCAGCCGCCCGATCCCGATTCCCTGCTCACCCTGTACAGCATAAAGCAGATAAATTTCACCATCTTCCTCAAAGATAGCGGGATCACGCAGTTGGTTAACAGGAACCATGCAGGTTCCGTAAAGGGAGGCGGTAGGTGCTAATTCTGCGCCTTCCCACTTGTCGGTGGCGCGGTGTACTTCGATTGGTTCGCTGGCAGCCCATTGGGTCCATTCAGCCGAAATATCGACAGTCGACGCCAAAATGCGCTCAGGCGCATCGCCTATCCGCGTCAAAAAAATAATCAACTGGTCGCCACGTTTTAGCAACGCATAATGCCGCTCCGTGCCTGTAAACAGCTTGTGTCCCTCTGTGAAATTGGTCAGCCCATCCTCCGTTCGATAAAGATCCCCCGGCATGGCTAACCCATACCAAACGCCCTGATGCTGCATCATACGCATGTAAGGGCCACCGATCAGCGCCTCACGCGGCGAGAAGGTCAAGCCATCTTGCGACACCGCCACCCGCGAACGCTGCCGACCATCCACCAAGCGCCCATGATGGTACAGTCGAATTTCCTGCCGTTCATCATCAACAATGACATCGGGCGAGGCGATATGTGGATACAGGCCATCGGCGTCTATGCTGATCCAATACAGCGTTTCCTCATGTAAATCATCTTGTTTTGGCTCTGTGGCTGGGTAGCTCGAAGCTTCTAAGGTCAACGCACCGGGCCAGTGGATCGTCCACGGGCCGCTTAACGAGTCCGCTGTTGCGAGTCGAATTGACTGCCCCTCGTGATGGGCAAAATAGAGGTAATAAGCTCCCAGCGGATTCTGTACCCAAGCCGGCACGCGAATCAGCGACGGCCCGTTGACGTTGCCCGCCAAACGTTTATCCTGCGATTGGTGAATAATCGGCCGATCCAACAACGGCTCAACAGTAAATTTCATTTTCTTTTCTCCAAAACTCATTGCGCCCTACTCAAAAATTGAAACACAGATAAAGAAAGACAAAGACCAAAAGTTAATCCATCGCCCCCTCTTCATTCTCTATTCTTCATTCCCCACTCTCTCCAACCTCTAAATACCCATCCGTAACCATCACGCTCGTGCCAGCAATCCAAACATCTGTTACGACGCCATCCTGTTTTTGCGTGCGGCCATCCAGCACGCTAGGGCGTCCCATCTCGACCCCCTGCGCGATGCGCCAGCTAAACGGCCCGCTTTGAGCAGGTTGATAATGGCTCAACATCCCGACAAGGGCGCAGTTGGCGCTGCCTGTTGCGGGGTCCTCTGGACTTGTGCCAGAAAACATACGGGCGCGAATATCAAATTCATCCTTGCTGTGGACATATTGGTGCATTGAGGGACGAATGCCCAGTTTGGTTATTGCGCCCAGTGCGTTTGGATTTATCTGAATGCGCTCAAGTGCCTCGCGGCTGGCTAGCTCCGTCATGATAAACGGTAGCCCGACAGACGCTTGTTGGGGTGGGTGGGTTGTTGTCACGATGTCGGCGGGTGTTAACGACAGTACGTCAGCCATCAGCTCAACGGGTAGCGTCTGACCCAGTGACAACGTTTCAGGCGCTTTTAACTCACACCAAATCGGCCGATTCGCATCCTTGCGCACCGTCATCGGCACGATACCCGCGACCTCCTCAAACGAGATTTCGATTGAAGGTGTAATGTCGCCTAGTTCGCCTGTAGCGGCCAGCGTGAATGCGGTGCCGATGTTGGGATGCCCCGCAAAGGGGAGTTCGCGTTGACGGGTGAAGATGCGTACTTTGCGGGTTGTGTTTTCGGCCG
>JBMZDF010000624.1:0-3416 GCA_049614105.1 Promineifilaceae bacterium (SeqCode) | reverse complement strand
CAACCGTTTTTGCAGTCAAAATGTTTTTGTGATCTACTTAATATTCAAAAGACGTTGATTAAACGTCATAGACTTGTCGTGTTGCAAAGTCAAATAGACAGATAAGTTGTCGCTTTGTGACGCTAAACAAATGAGGTAACGAATGGGAAATCTTGCAGTAAAGTGGGTTGGCGATAACGATAGCCAAATGTTTGTCGGCCGAGATAGCTTTGGTCACGTGACAGTAGCTGGCTCATGGCCCAAAGATGGAAATGATGAGTGGACCGAGTGGAAGGCGCTAAAACCGTCCGATCTGCTCGTTTTGAGCTTATTGTCATGCTCTGGCTATGATGTGGTCATGATTTTGAAACGCCAGCGCCAACAGATGACAAATTTGTACATTGAGGCTGATGCTGAACACGCATCTGAAGCGCCCTACCAGTTCACAAAAATCCACCTGAATTATAAGGTCGAAGGTAAAAACCTCGATCCGAAAAAGGTCGAACGGGCGATTATTTTGTCAGAGGAAAAATATTGCTCAGTGGCGGCAACGCTGCGCGGCAACGTTGACATTACCCACAGTTTCGAGGTTAGCGAGGCGTAACGGTAACAAATTCACCCTCCCTTAGTTCCTTCCCTGCGGGAGAGGCTAGGTGGGGGTGCTGTTAATTTTGTAAGGCTCTTATGATCTGCTCTGGGGTTTAGACAAAAAGAGAACCGTGCTTGTCAAGGCACGGTTCGTTATACAGAGAAAAATCAATTGGAAGAAAGATGTTTTAAATAGTGAGCTGTTTCTCTGTGCAGCTTCCAGCGAATTTGTTAGGAGATGAGGGTTGATAGTGCGAAAATTGCGCTGTATCAATCTCAAACAAGTCAACGTCTACATGTTGTAACCTAACAGTTCTATCTGTCTTGAACGTCGCCAGACTAAAAATGTGGCGATGCTCAATAAGCTGATGGCTGGGAGTAGGATAGAGGCTGAACCGTGTTCGGCCGAAATACTCGCAACCCCCACAACACTTGGTTCCCCAAGATATGATACATCTGCTGCGCCTGACCGCGCTGCGTTTGAGGCTGGGTTTGGGCCATCATTGATAGTCTTAATCGCGGCCGCTGATCCCTCACTTATGATTTGTTGATCAATAGGCGCTTTGAGCTTAAGAATAATGCCTTCTTGTAGATCAATTGAATGTGATTGAAGGTCTGCACGGACTTCAACGGCACGGATGATCGGATCATTTGTTAACGCAAATGCAGGTTGAACTGCATAAAATAAATGTATGATTGCTATGACAAGTAGCAGCAATAGAAACATAACGGGACGCACAGACGTGCGACATCTGAACCGTGAAAGTTGGCTTTTCATCTCTTGACCTCTAACTTAGTCTGAATTGATTGGGGACGTTGTCCGTATCTATTGAAGATTATAAATAGCGATGGGGAGGCGGTATATAGCGAGTGAGTACCTATTTAAAAAAGGAATTATGAAGGAAATGTGGAGCAGTTTACACAAAAACTGCTCCTTTCAGAAAGGTGTGGGACTAGAGTTTCATGCGATGCTGATTGCGTAGGAGTTGAGTCGTGTTGGTGATTTTTTGCTGAGTTTCGGCCGATGTCCAGCCCAATTCGGCCGAAAACAACGCCCCTAGCTCCGCAATCAACGCATTTGTCACCATGCCGCGAATTGCCAGCGACGTGCGACGCAGCAACAGGTCCGAAATGTCGAGCGCCTTTTCCTGTCGGATGCAGTACAGAATCTCACCTTTGTAGTAGGTGGGGGCATGGGTCAGGGGGGTGCTGCCCTCGGTAGCGGTTGCGATTGACTGAGCGATTGGCTGGGCGATTGTACCGTAGCGGTTGAACAGGGTGGTGATAATTTCGACCGAAACACCCGTTTCTGTTGCAACCCGATTTGTCCAACTCGTCAAATTTTTCAACGCGGTTTTGTAGCCAGCACCGCCGCCAATTGCCAGCTTCTTTGTATTTGTGCGACGTGTTTGCTCCAAACGGGTTAAAGTCTGGTCGGTGACCTGCTCAGAAAATGCGCGGAAGGTTGTCCACTTGCCGCCTACTAGATTGAGCGTCGGAAACGAAATTGTGCTGTTTGGCTCTTGAACCCGCGTGCTGTGATCGCGGCTGATTTGCCCCGTAGAGCCTGCATCGCTTGCGGGTAGGGGACGTACGCCAGAAAAGCTAAACACGATTTGTTCGCGTTTTAACGCGATCCGTGGGAACACCTTGTCAACCATGCCAAAGAAATAGTCGATTTCTTCCTCTGTGCAAACAGCCTCGTCAGGATTGTCGATCCGCAGATCAGATGTGCCGACAAGCACCCGATCGAGCAGCGGACAAAGCAAAACGATGCGCCCATCGTGATTCTCAAAGAAAAACTCATGATCCCCAATCGCCTCGCGCAATGGGGGATTGTCAACCACGATATGCGATCCCTTGGTTCCACCAATGAACCGCGACGATTGCCCCATCGCCTGATTCGCGAAGTCGATCCAAGGGCCAGCCGCGTTGATGACGAGCGAGGGACGAATATCAAGCGATTCGCCGCTGACCTCATCCAGAACGCGCACCGTTTCCTTGTTTGCGCCCACCACGTTGACATAGTTCAACGCATGTGCGTTCGGGTTTGCCGCCTCTGCATCGCTAATCATTTCAACGCAGATTCGTTCGGGCGCTTCAATCAGACCGTCATAATAGCGGGCTGTGTTAACTACTTCGGGGTTTAGCTGCGGATAGCGTTTGAGCGATTCACGTCGATCAAAAACTTTGTGAGGCGGAACACGCCCCCCGACGCCTGTGTAAGCGTCGTAAAGTGTTAGCCCAATTTTGATAACGGCCGTGCCGCGCTCAGATGGTTTGTTGAGCAGGTTCAGAAACTTGAGCGGGGCATTCCAGAGTCCGGACAGACGTTTGAAAATCGGAATGACGGTGGGCAGCGGCCGAACATAGTGTGGGGCGTTGTCGAGCAGGCGATTACGCTCTTTGACGGCCTCACGAACGAGCCGAAACTCGCCGTTTTCCAAATAACGAACGCCGCCATGGGCCATGTGTGAGCTTGCTGCGCTTGCGCCCGAGCAGAAGTCACGCTTTTCTACAAGCAAAACGTCAACGCCTTGCAGCGCAAGATCGCGAAACGTGCCGATCCCATTTACACCCCCACCAATAATGAGGACGGAAAAGTTAGGATTGTCAGCAATTTTCTTGAGCGTGTCTTGTCGATTCATAGCGTTTCTTTGTTTGCACCCTTTTTTAGATGGCTAAAATAGCTTTTGTTGCTGACCCCAGCCACAGCAGTTCATTACTGCATCATTTAATCCCACATCAAATAATCTGAAATATTCCTTTAATTCATTCAGTTGTTATTTTGTGCCATGAGTCCTGTGAGTCGGTATCTGCAGTAAAAAGTGAATTTCTGCTCCATTGAT
>JBMZDF010000623.1:0-3418 GCA_049614105.1 Promineifilaceae bacterium (SeqCode) | reverse complement strand
CATTCCACCGCAGAGCGGTGGAACGAGAATTATTTTTTCTCCAACTGACTAATTCGCTAACTCGCTCCTACGCTCCGCGTGGGAGTGTCTTTTCTGGCCGCTCAGCGGTGTGTTGGGAACATTACTTGAAAGAGAAGAAACCGCAGAGCGGTGAAAGAGGGGTTCCACCGCAGAGCAGTGGAACCAGAGGTGGGGCGGGGTTGGTTTTTCTTTATTCCCCATTCAACATTCAACATTCAATATTCCCCATTCCTCTCCCCCTATCCCAGTCCAAGCTGATCGAGCGCTTTAAATGCCGCTGTCACAATGCTTTCTGGATCAATTCCCATCGATCGATACAAATCAGATCGCGTTCCGCTTTGACCGAAGCTGTCGACGCCTAGCGAAATGGCTGGCATGCCAAAAACGCCGCCAAGCCATGCGTGTGCGTGTGATGCGCCGTCGTTGATGATGATAAGTGGGGCGTGCCGCTCATTGTATGGAATGAGCCAGCGGAATGGGTCGCTTTCTGCGCCGTGACGTTGCCAACTTTCATAGAGGCGACGCGGACTGGTGAGGTTGATGACGTTGACGGGAATCCCTTCCTCCTCTAGCTCGCGGGCGGCGGCAAGCACTTCGGGAATGATTGCACCTGTTGTGACAAGGTGGATGAGGTACGCTTTGTCAGTTGCTTCGGCCGAACGCCAATCCTTCAACCGATACCCACCCGCCAACACCTGACGCCGCAATGTTGTAGTTCCCAGCCGTTTCGCCGCTGCTGCAAACGGCGTTTGGTCGATTGGCTTGGTTGAAAGGCGCAGATAGCTAGAACGACCCTGTTCACGATCGATGACGCGCTCAATCGCCTCCAACAAAATCCATGCCAACTCTTGCGTGAAACATGGTTCATAATAGTCGAGATTTGGCAGTTCAAGCCCTAATGACGGCGTGACGGCCGACTGATGTGCGCCCCCTTCGGGTGAAAGCGTGACGCCTGAAGGGGTTCCCGCAATGATAAATTTAGCTTGTGAGTAAAGGCCATAGATAAACGCATCAAGACCGCGACAGACGAATGGATCGTAAACTGTGCCGATGGGGATGAGCAGTTGGTTGATTAATTCGGCCGAAATGCCAAACATCCCCAGCGCCATAAACAGATTCATCTCCGAAATGCCTAGCTCGATATGTTGACCCTGTGGGTTTTCGTCCCACGTACCAGCAGGGCGCGGCCCTTCGCCAATGTGGGAAAAGACACCCTGTTTGTTAATCCAGCCCGACAGGTTGGTTGAGGAAGAAACATCAGGGGAGACGGTGACGATATGTTTGGCAAGCTGTTTTTCGCGGGAGAGGGCGAGTAGAATTCGGCCGAAACTCTGTTGCGTGCTGGCGGCACTGCGCGTATTCACCGCAACGTTGTCTGGAACAGTTAATGTGTGGTTGTTTGACACCGCTCGTTTTGGCTGGGGATAAAGTGCCGTTTGCCGCGCACGACATAACTTGTCCATTGCTGATCCTGCGGCAAAAGCTGCCCATTCATCCTGTCCGATGCCCAATTCAACGCGCAACGTGTCGATTTCGTCTTGGTTCAGCAGCATGGAATGATTCAGTGGATGCCCCGCCATTGCCAAACTGTAGCCCTTGATCGTGTAGGCAAACAGCACTGTCGGCCGATTGGTGTCCGCATCAGCTTCCTGCAATCGCAACAGCAATTCCTCAAAATCATGACCCCCCAAATCCCCAAGCACTTTGGCTAGCTCTCCGTCTGGAATCTCTGCAAGCAGTGCGCCCAACACTTGATTATTGTTGACAAGCGCCTTGCGTAACTCGTTGCCAGGCAAGCGCAGCATCGCCTGATATTCGCCGTTGCTCATTTCATCGATGCGGTCTTGAAGCAGTTGCCCATTCGGCCGATCAAACAACGCTTGCAGCCGCCGCCCAAACTTGGCCTCAAGCGTTTGCCATCCACAGCTGACAAACATCTCCTTGAGCCGTGCCGCCTTGATGCCAGGTACGACCCGATCAAGGCTTTGCCGATTGAGATCGACGATTAGCAGCACGTTTTGCAAATTATTGGTGACATCATCGAGCAGCGCCTCCCAGATATTGCCTTCGTCCAGCTCCGCATCGCCAATCACGCCAATAAAACGCCGTTGTTGTAATCCCTCAAAGTGGCGAGATGCGTAACGTCGTGACAGCGACGCAAAGATGGGCGCAACCGCACCTAGCCCAACAGACCCCGTGGAAAAATCAACGCGATCGGGATCTTTGCTGCGGCTTGGGTACGCTTGCAAACCGCCGAACTGGCGCAGCGTTGGGAGATAGTTGCGGGAAAGTTGGCCGAGTAAGTATTGGATGCTGTGGAAAATTGGGGAGGCGTGCGGTTTGACGGAAACGAGGTCGCCTTGATTGAGATGGTGAAAGTAGAGGGCGGTCATGATGGTGACCATCGATGCGGATGAGGCTTGGTGACCGCCTACTTTGGATTGGTCTGGATTCGGCCGAATATGATTTGCATGGTGAATCATGTTGGTTGCCAACCACAAAACCCGTTGCTGAACCGCTTGCAAGGTTGTCAGTTCATCGGCCGATAGAAGCTGCGAATTGTTAAGTGCATTCATAATGTATCTGAGCAGGAGGGGTGCGAAGAACAAGACGCAAGCAGTTTTGGGATGTAATCCGCTTGTTTCTTGCTGTTTGCCGCTTACGTCATTTCATCTACACTCTAACATAAAATGGTTGTTATTTGTGTGCAAATTGCCCACGATACGCGCATTTTGCGCAATAAAAAGTTGATTTTAGGAAAAATAATGGCAGAAAATAGCGTGATCCAACTAGATGCAGTGGATCGCAACATCCTACACATGTTGCAGATGGATTCAAGTTTAACCAATGTTGAACTCAGCGATCGCATTGGCTTGTCCCCGACACCTTGCTTACGGCGCGTGCGGCGGCTTGAAAACGAGGGCATTATCAGCCGTTATCGGGCGGAAGTGGATCGTAAAAAGCTCGGCTATCCAATTATGGCGTTTGTGCAGATTACGCTGAATACACAGGTGGACTCAGCCCTTGAGATTGTTGAACAGGCGGTGCGGGAACGTCCCGAAATTATCAATTGTTATCTGGTGACGGGGGATTGCGACTATATGTTGCAGGTTGTCGTGAAGGATCTCGATGGCTATGCAGATTTCATGCGTAGCCATTTGACAAAAATTAGCGCGATTCGGAACATCAAATCAAGTTTTGCGCTGGAGAAAATTGTTGAAGGTCGGCCGATCCCCGTTCAATAACCTAATTATTTACGTACCTATCATGTTGGCAATTGTGACGGTCGCTTTGGAAACAAGCGTGCGTTTGTCGCCCGTTACCGCTTCGACAGTGGATTCGACAATAGTGATAGTGCGCCCAGGTTTGAGAACCTCCGCACGGCAGAGAAGCTGTT
>JBMZDF010000622.1:0-3418 GCA_049614105.1 Promineifilaceae bacterium (SeqCode) | reverse complement strand
GAGGCGGGAGACATCGCGGTGATCCCTCAGCCCGCGCCTCTTTTGGTGGCGACCTATCGCTTTGCCGGTCCCGGCGATGATGGCTGGGAAGACTGGTCGATGAATAATCAAGCCCGTTGGTTCGTCTTTGACGATCGTCAAATGTATCGTCCCGGTGAAGAGGTTCATATCAAAGGGTGGGTGCGTGAATATCGCGCGGCTGGCGATGGGTCATTGGGCTTGTTTCCTAGCGAAAATCGGGAAGTTCTCTACACCGTCAATGATGCGCAATATAACAGCATAGCCAACGGCGTTATTGAGATTAATGCGCTTGGTGGCTTTGATTTCGCGATTGAACTGCCGACGAATGTCAATCTTGGCTATGCTAACGTTGAAATGAGACTCACGAACGCGACTGGCAACAATTGGGTTAGCCATCACTTCCAGATTCAGGAGTTCCGCCGACCAGAGTTTGAGGTCACGGCGCGGCAGGACAGCATGGGCCCTTACACGGTTGGTGATGCGGCGACGGTTGCCGTTTCGGCCGATTATTTTAGCGGAGGCAGCCTTGCCAACGCCGACGTAACGTGGAATGTCAACTCAAACGCCAGCAGCTACACGCCCCCCAACTGGTCTGAATTTGTCTTTGGCACATGGACGCCGTGGTGGTTCGGTGGCTACTATGAAAGTGAGCCGGTTTTCCCGTTTGAGAACGGTGGACATAATCATCAAACGTTCACAGGCAAGACAGACGCCAGTGGCGAACATTTTCTGCAAATCGACATTGATGCGCTCGAAAGCGAGACGCCCCAACCGTATACGATTCGCGCAGAAGCATCCGTGATGGATGTCAATCGTCAGCAATGGTCATCCTCAACGAACTTGCTTGTCCATCCATCTGACCTGTACGTGGGCCTCCGCAGCGAGCGATATTTTGTCAAAAAAGGGACGCCGCTCGACATTGAAGCGATTGTGACCGACATCGACGGCAATGCCGTGACGGGGCGCAGTGTTACCGTTACAGCGGCGCGGCTCGAATGGAAGTTCACAGGCGGACGCTGGCAGGAAGTTGAAGCGGACGTACAAACGTGTGATGTCATCTCTGGCGCGGAAGCGATCGACTGTCGTTTCACAACTGACAACGGGGGCAGCTATCTCATCTCAGCCACCGTTGTTGATGACAGCGGGCGCGAAAATCAGAGCAGCATGACCCGCTGGGTCAGCGGCGGCAATCGGCCGCAAAGTCGCAATATCGAGCAGGAACAGGTCACGCTGATTCCCAATCAGGATAGCTTCCAACCGGGAGAAATGGCCGAAATTTTGGTGCAGTCGCCTTTTGGCGCGGCCGAAGGGTTACTCTCCATCACGCGCAACGGCTTGGTACGCAGCGAACGCTTCACGATGAGTGAAGGCACGCACATTCTGCAAATCCCAATTGAGGAGGCGCACGTGCCAGGGATGCAGATTCAGGTTGATTTGGTCGGTTCGGCCGAACGCACCGACAACGTAGGCAACCCGCTCAACAATCTGCCATCACGGCCTGCTTACGCGACGGGCAGCATGATATTAAACATACCGCCCCTTAGCCGCACGCTCAACGTGGCGGTGACACCCGCAGCGGACAAACTAGATCCTGGCAGCAGCACCACGCTCGACGTTCTGGTTCAGGATGCGCAAGGGCAGCCCGTTGCAGACGCTGATCTCGCCGTTATCGTTGTCGACGAAGCGATTTTGGCGCTGACTGGCTATCAGATGCGTGACCCGATTGCTGCATTCTATACCAATGATTTTGTGAGCCTTGAAGGGAGCTACAGTCGCTCGCGCATTGTTTTGATTAGCCCTGAACAACTGAGTGAACAGGCCAGCCTTGCAGATACAACTGAACAAGCGGCTACAATGTCTAGCGCCGTCGAAGTTGTTAAAGAGGTTGCGGTTGAGGTCCAATATGAAGTGGCCGCAGAAGAGTCTATGGAGATGGACTTTGCTGAAGCTGCCGCTGCGCCGATGGAGGCCCGTGTTGGTGATGAGGCTGGGGGCGGAGGTGGAAATGCTAGCGCCGCAATTACTGTTCGCAGTGACTTCAACCCGCTTGCTGTCTTTCAACCGCAGGTGACAACGGATGCTAACGGGCAGGCAACTGTCGATGTGCCGTTGCCCGACAATTTGACGCGCTATCGCATCATGGTGGTTGCGGCGGCGAGGGATAATGAGTTTGGTTCGGCCGAATCAAGCCTAACCGCCCGTTTGCCGATTCAGGTGCGCCCATCAGCCCCGCGCTTCCTCAACTTTGGCGACGAAGTTGAGCTACCGATCGTCATCCAAAACCAGACGGATGAGGATTTAGAGGTAGACGTGGCAATTGAAGCAAGCAACATTTTGCTGACCAACGGTGGTGGTCGCCGCGTTATTGTGCCGGCCAACGACCGCATCGAAGTCCGCTTCCCCGCAACGCCTGTGGCAGTTGGCACAGGTCGCCTGCAAATTGCGGCGGTTGCTACCAACAGTGCCGGCGTTGAGTTTGCTGATGCTGCAACGGTTGAGTTGCCAATTTACACGCCAGCGACAACCGAAGCGTTTGCGACCTATGGCGTTGTTGATGGGGATAATGCCGCTGTTCAACCGCTGGCCGCGATTGAAGGCGTTTTCCCACAGTTTGGCGGTTTGGAAATTGGTACATCCTCAACGGCGCTGCAATCGTTAACGGATGCAGTGTTTTATCTGGTGACATATCGTTTCGAGAGCGCAGAGGCATTGTCATCGCGAATTTTGGCGGTGTCGGCCTTGCGTGATGTGTTGGGCGCTTTCTCTGTGGAGACATTGCCTTCACCCGACGAGATTGAAACGATCATCAACAGTGACATCGACCGCCTGCGCGGTATGCAGAACCGTGACGGCGGCTTCCCCTATTGGCAGTTTGGCCGCGAGTCAATCCCCTTCAATACGATTCACGCAGTTCATGCCCTCCACCGTGCTGGTGTCGAAGGGTTTGACGTTCCAGAAAACACCCTCAGCCAAGGGCTTAGCTATCTGCGAGATATTGAATCACACTATCCTGAATGGTATGGCCAAGCCACCCGACACCAGTTAAGCGCCCATGCACTTTATGTGCGTCATCTGACGGGCGATAGTGATGTGGTCAAAGCGGTCAGCTTGTACAAAGATGCTGGCATCGACGGGCTGACGCTCGAAGGGTTGGCGTGGCTTTGGCAGGTGATGGCAACCGATGACGGCAACAGCGCCACCATTGCCGAAATTAGCCGCCATATCAGCAACCGTGTGGTTGAAACACCCAACGCCGCCAACTTCACCACAGACTACACCGAAGAAACGCACGTCCTGCTGCAATCTGATCGCCGCACCGATGCCGTCATCCTGCAAACGCTTATTAATCAAGAGCCAGATAGCGACCTGATTGTCAAAGTAGTTAACGGGTTACAAG
>JBMZDF010000621.1:0-3426 GCA_049614105.1 Promineifilaceae bacterium (SeqCode) | reverse complement strand
TGTTGTCTCTGGTAGAGACGTCGCCGCTGGCGCGTCTCCGTTAGAGAAGCTGGATGATTTTTCGTCAACGATTAATTACGATCTATTTAACAGCTTAGAAACAATATGCCGCGCAATTACACTTGTTTTAGCCGCTATTTATCTTCTAAAAAGACGCTCGACGATCGGGCGCTTAATCGTTATGTTTGGGATACGCTAAAGGCAACCCTGCCCAACAAACGGCTGCGCATTGTCGAACTTGGTGCGGGCATTGGTACGATGATCGAGCGGGTTGTTGAATGGGATCTGGTCACGCAAGCTGATTATCATGCCATTGATATGTCAGCGGCTAATATTCAGGTGTTGGAGGACCGGGTGCGCCAGCTTGCGTGTGATGGGATTTGTGTTTCGGCCGAAACGGCCAACATCTTTGACTATATCGCCAGCAACCCCCAACGCTGCGATTTGCTTATTGCGCATCACTTTCTTGACCTGCTGCCGCTTGAGCAAGCACTCCCCAAACTGCTTTCGCTCCTCAAACCGAACGGCTACTTTTACTTTACACTCAACTTTGATGGGATTACCGCATTTGAGCCATCAGTTCACCCGTCGTTTGATGAGCAGATCGAACGGCTATATCACGCCACAATGGATGATCGCCCAACGGGTGGCGACAGCAAATGCGGGCGTCACCTGCTGCAACTGTTGCGAGAATGTGGTGCAGATTTGCTTGCGTCGGGCAGTTCAGACTGGGTGGTGCATTCTGAGCCAAACAGTCGTTATCATGCTGATGAAGCCTACTTTCTGCACTTCATTATCAGCACAATTGAGAGCGCTTTGGCAGCACATCCAGCGTTGGATGCAGAGCAGTTTGCGCGTTGGGTGGACACGCGCCATGCGCAGATTGATCGTGGCGAACTGATGTATTTTGCACATCAGTTGGATGTTTTCGGCCGAATCACATCCCCACCCCTCACCTAAACTCCGTTTACCCACCCTCTCAATTCTGTTACAAATTCATTAATCTGATGGGAATTTATGAATCCTGTATTATGCTTTTGAGCAAGTGAACATTTGATAGACATCAATCCAATCAACGAGCATACATCTCAACTATCTGCGCCTGTGCGCCCTGCGGTTACTTTCAATGAATTATTTAATTGACGGACACAATCTCATTGGCAAAATCGAAGACATCAAACTAAGCGATCCTGATGATGAGGCGAAACTTTTATTGCGGCTGATTAACTGGGCAGCGGTTGGGAAAAACCGCCGCGTGGTTGTTGTGTTTGATGGTGGCACACATGGAACGAATTGGTCGAGCTTCAAAAGCGATCGGGTACGTGCCGTGTTTGTGCCAAGGGGCAAAACGGCCGATGCGTGGTTGATCAACTTCATGCGTAATGAGGTCAAAAAGGACGTCAAAGGGTTCCATCTTGTCACCAGCGATTTAGAAATTATTAAGCAGGCCGAAAATCGGCGGATTGCACACTCTAAATCAGATGTCTTTGCTGAGGCGTTGGCAGACGAGCGCAGAAGTTTGTCGGAAATCGCAGAAGAGAAAAAAGAGCCAAAACAGCGCCCACTGATGAAGGAGCATGAAATTGACGCTTGGATGCACCTGTTTGGCGGCGAAAAAGAGATCGAGCTAAAGCCATATCGTCCCCGTGAGCCTGAACCCGAACCTGCCAAAACAGAAGAACTCTCAAATGTCCCTGCGGAAAAAGGACTGCTCAGCCCAAAAGAAGTCTCCGATTGGTTAGATTTATTTGGTGGGGAGCCAGAAATCACACGTGTGCCAGAGGCATCCCGACGCAGCAAATCTATAGCGAATCCTGCTTCGCGCCAAGTCGCAACACGCAAACGCAATCCCAACACGCCCGACGCAAAACCTGACTCACCGCTGTCGCAAGATGATTTAGATTTGTGGCACTCGCTGTTTGGGGGATAGAAACGGGTTTTCAGCCCAAGCGGTCTGCTGGATGGCCGACTGGTTAGCAGACGATTCACAGGGTCTTTGTCGATTTGTGGGTTGGTTGTATACAATCGGGGAAAACTTCGGCCGAAACAGGAGTCTCCATGAAAGAGCTATCCAACCAACTTATCAACCTCCCCCCATCCGCAACCATGGCAGTGACCAACAAAGCCGCTGCCCTACGCGCCGCAGGACGTGACGTGATCGCCCTCGCAGGCGGCGACCCCGACTTTGCAACCCCTCAACATATTGTAGATGCTGCCTTTGCCGCGATTCAAAATGGGGCAACCCATTACGCTGCGCCCTCCAAAGGCACTGTTCCAGCGGTTGAAGCGATTGCCGCCAAATATGAACGCGATACAGGCGTCAGCGTCAACCCTGGATCACAAATTATCGTGACCCCAGGCGGAAAATGGGGCATCAACTTGGCTCTGGGTGCGCTTGTCAACCCAGGGGATGAAGTCATGGTGCTTGAGCCAGTGTGGGTCAGTTACGTGCCGCTGATTCGCTTGCAGGGTGGCGTGCCAATTGGCGTCAGTTTGCCCAGCGAGCGCAATTTTGAAGTCACCAAAGCACAATTAGACGCACACGTTTCGCCAAAAACAAAGGCGATCATGGTGAACTCACCCTGTAATCCAACGGGGCGCGTGCTCACGCAAGGCGAGATCGATGCAATTGTCGCGTTTGCGATTGAGCACGATCTCTACGTCATTTACGACGAACTGTACGAGCATCTTATTTATGATGGGGAGCATTTGCCGCTTGGCGGTCTGCCCGGCATGGCGGAGCGCACCATTACGATCAATGGCTTGTCCAAAGCATATGCAATGACAGGCTGGCGACTAGGCTGGATGGTTGGCCCTGAGTCAGTTATGAAGCTGGCGGGCAAGCTGCACGGGCAAACTATCACCTGCGCAACCACCTACGGGATGGATGCGATTGTGGCCGCGCTCAATGGGTCACATGATATTGTGTGGGAGATGCGCGATTCGTATCGGGCGCGGCGCGACTTTATGGTTGAGGCGTTGAATGCGATTGAAGGGATTGAATGTCGTTCGATTGAGGGGGCTTTCTATTTGTTCCCACGGTTTACCAAAACGGCGCTTAATTCGGCCGAACTTGC
The DNA here is from genome assembly GCA_049614105.1 of Promineifilaceae bacterium (SeqCode). Taxonomy (GTDB): domain Bacteria; phylum Chloroflexota; class Anaerolineae; order Promineifilales; family Promineifilaceae; genus CALECP01. The sequence continues at coordinate 349 of JBMZDF010000621.1, read as the reverse complement.
AACCGCCCTCCTCGAACAAGCTGAAGTCGCAGGTACCCCCGGCATCGCATTCGGCGCAGCGGGCAAAGGACACCTGCGTTTCTCAATTGCCACCGCTATGCACGATCTAGAACGTGCGGTTGAGCGGATGGCGCGGGTCGTTCCGCAGCTTTAGAAACAGGTGGAAAGTGCCAAGTGAAAAGTTGAAAGTGCGAAACGTTCGTCTCTTTTGACATCAAGGCACATCTTTCACACCAACTCACGGCAAAGGAGTGAAATGTTTCATCTTACTCCTTACGCCGTATTTCTCGTTTATTAAGTAAATCACAAGTGGTCATTGACGAAAAATTGTCCAGCTTTTCTAACGGAG
>JBMZDF010000620.1:0-3451 GCA_049614105.1 Promineifilaceae bacterium (SeqCode) | reverse complement strand
TCGGCAGTTTGTGCGGGTGGAAACCAGTCGAACGCCGCGCCATCGGGTGCGCAAGCTGATTATCAAGCGAGCTACCAAATTGATGCCCCCAGTCACGCAGGACACCTGGCTGCAACTCCTTCAATAACTCGACAAAGTTGTCGCTGAACGCGGTGGGGTTCTTGTTATCGACGTTTTGCAACGCCATGTCATCGAGCCAAATCGCGCCCTGTCCAAACGAAACGGCGATATTCAGCGTCAGCGCCTCCGTTCCGTACAGCGAATCTGCCCCAGGCGGCACATAGAATCGGCGGCTGACACGCTGCCAGCCTGAGTGTAGTCGAACAGTTTCTTTGAAGAACGTTTTGCCACGATGTCGGCCGAATTTCACCTCAACCGTCGTGTTTGGATCAGCCGCTTTTGCCCAAAAATCGATGCGCCAGTTGCCTTCCACCAAGTGCATTTTGCCAGCAGAAGGATCACCATCACGCGCCAGCGAGTCAAACGCCACATAGAAAAGTGGTGCGCTGTTGTACGCTTTTGGCTGAACGCGCAACGACTGGCGACCGGGGCTGCCCGGCCGATACTGCTCTGGATCGGCCACAACATTTGCACTGCGATTGCTCATGTAGTAACCGCCAATCTGCGGGCTACGAATCGCGATCACGCTTGTATACGGTGGCGGCGTGCCGTGATCGCCCAGCGTAAATACGTGGCGACCGTTCTCGATCGAGACGCCTGTGATTTTGCCTGTGCGCCCTTGTGCGGGGCCAGTCAGCACTTCATATGTGCCGCCGCGCCAAAACTCAGGCCCGCCTAGCTCATCGAGCCAGCGCACGGACCAGCCTGCGGCACGGACGCGGTTTGAAGTCGCGCCGCCGTCGGCCAGTATAATCGATGCCATCTCGGCCCCCTCAAAGCCAGGATTTGGAATCAAGTTTTTCATAAACTGGGCTGCGCCAAATTGGTCATAATAACCGACGTTGATGCCCATTCTTTTGCTATTTTTGAGGAGAACGTTATCTGTAATCTTGACTGTTGTGATCGGATCGTAGTCTGCGCCAGCCGCTTCGGCCGAAACCAACGCAAGCAACATCAATCCAATCATCCATGCCATAACCCTCGGCAAGGACGCGCGTGTCATACCCTAATACCCCTTATGTGCGAATCTGGACTCAGATGTAGCCATCCAGCAGTGTGTGAACGTGACAGATACTGCTCGCCAATTCTACGATATGTTTATGTTGTTGGCGAACGGGAACTGTATTTTTTTCAGAGAAAGGGGAAGTAAATCGTGCGTTTAGCAAAAAGGGCGAGACGATTGGGCGTTTATGTAGCCCAATCGCCCCGCCCCATAGGTTAGGCGAGGTCGAAGCGGTCGAGATTCATGACTTTATTCCATGCGGCAACAAAATCATTGACAAACGCGGCTTGCGAATCATCGCAGGCGTAAACTTCTGCAATGGCGCGAAGTTGCGAGTTAGACCCAAAGACAAGATCGGCACGTGTGCCAGTCCACTTGAGTTCGCCCGTTGCGCGATCGCGTCCGTCAAACACATCGGCCGCGTCCGAAGCGGGCGTCCAAACGGTGCTCATGTCGAGCAGGTTGACAAAGAAGTCGTTGGTAAGCGTTTCTGGACGACTGGTGAGAACGCCGTGCTGGGATTGTCCAGCGTTTGCGTTCAGCGCACGCATCCCGCCGACAAGCACCGTCATTTCTGGGGCGGTTAGCGTCAACAGTTGGGCGCGATCGACGAGGAGTTCTTCGGCCGAAACCGTATATTGCGTCTTGAGATAATTGCGGAACCCATCGGCCGCAGGTTCCAACACGGCAAACGACTCGACATCTGTTTGTTCCTGCGATGAATCGGTGCGACCCGCAGTGAACGGTACGCTCACTGCCTGACCCGCATTTTGTGCCGCTTGTTCAACAGCCGCACAGCCACCAAGCACAATCACATCAGCCAGCGAAATCGCTTTGCCGCCAGATTGCGCCGCGTTGAACGCGCTCTGAATGCCTGTTAGCGTTTCAAGTACGCTTGCCAATTGAGTTGGCTGGTTGACTTCCCAATCTTTTTGTGGCGCGAGACGGATGCGTGCGCCGTTTGCGCCACCCCGTTTGTCAGAGCCACGGAAGGTTGCGGCCGAAGCCCAAGCGGTTGAGACAAGCTGAGATACAGAAAGACCTGACGCGAGAATTTGCGCCTTGAGGGCAGCAACATCTTGATCGTCAACCAAGTCGTGTGCAGCTTCAGGCACAGGGTCTTGCCAAATAAGTTCTTCATCAGGAACCAATGCGCCAAGATACAGAGCGCGTGGCCCCATGTCGCGATGGGTCAGTTTGTACCATGCGCGTGCAAAAGCGTCTGCGAATTCTTCTGGGTTTTGATGATAACGGCGTGAGATTGCTTCGTATGCTGGATCGTAGCGCATCGCTAGATCGGCGGTGGTCATCATCGGCCGATGCATTTTCGACGCATCATGCGCGTCAACAACCATATCCTCATCCGCCACATCTTTTGCCAGCCACTGATTTGCACCCGCTGGACTCTTAACCAGTTCCCATTCATATTTGAACAAAACATTCAAATAGCCCATGTCCCATTGGGTCGGGTTCGGCTTCCAAGCACCTTCGATGCCGCTGCCGATCTGATCGCCAGCGATGCCGCTGCCGTGGCTGCTTTTCCAGCCAAATCCTTGCTGTTCAATGCCCGCGCCTTCTGGCTCTGGACCAACAAGTGCGGCATCACCTGCACCATGCGCCTTACCAAAGGTGTGTCCACCCGCAACCAGCGCAACCGTTTCCTCATCATTCATCGCCATACGGGCAAATGTTTCGCGAATATCGCGCCCAGACGCAACAGGATCAGGCGTGCCGTTTGGCCCTTCTGGGTTCACGTAAATTAGCCCCATCTGCACGGCCGCAAGCGGATTTTCAAGTTCGCGATCGCCACTATAGCGTTTATCGCCAAGCCATGTATCCTCTGCGCCCCAGTAAATATCTTCTTCTGGTTCCCAGATGTCCTCACGCCCACCAGCAAATCCAAACGTCTTGAAGCCCATTGATTCTAAGGCAACGTTGCCAGCCAGAATCATCAAATCAGCCCAAGAAATTTTACGACCATACTTTTGCTTGATCGGCCAAAGCAAACGACGCGCTTTGTCAAGATTCACGTTGTCGGGCCAACTGTTGAGAGGGGCAAAACGCTGTGTACCAGCAGAAGCGCCACCGCGACCATCGCCAGTCCGATAAGTGCCAGCGCTGTGCCACGCCATTCGGATGAAAAGCGGGCCGTAGTGACCATAATCAGCCGGCCACCAATCCTGTGAATCGGTCATCAATGTATGAAGATCGGCAACGACAGCATCAAGGTCGAGGCTTTTAAACGCTTCTGCATAGTTAAACGCGCCGCCCATCGGGTCAGACAAGGAAGAGTTCTGATGCAAAATTTTAAGATTCAACTGATTGGGC
>JBMZDF010000619.1:0-3457 GCA_049614105.1 Promineifilaceae bacterium (SeqCode) | reverse complement strand
ACCTCTGGTGTTGATTATCGTAGATGGCAGCATGGTGATGTGGTGCTGCATCATGTGATTGACCCACGGATCGGCATTTCGGCCGAAACAGACCTCTCAACCTGTTCTGTTTTAGCGGCCGATGCTTGCCGCGCCGAGGCATGGGCAACCGCTACCCTTGTTGCAGGTGCAGAGCTTGGCTACAGTCGCCTTGTTGAGCAGCAGCTTGCAGGCGTGACAATTTCCCAAACGGGCGAAACCATGCTCACGCCTGCGCTCCAGCCTCATGTTCAACTTGAATGCGGGCAACGTCTGCTGTGAGACGTTGCCTGTCACGCACTCCTAGCGTGCAACAGTCGCAAACTCTGGCATCAGGTAGGTTTTTTCCGGCCGAAAGATAAAGGCATCTGCAATAAGTTGCGGGTTATACCGCAATACCTCTTCCTTGAACGCCTCCCACGATAGTGGAACCTTGCCTTGAATATGCTGCTCGTACATATTCCACCGATGCCCAGCTAAATTGGATAGTTGGCGCTGCCAGACAATTTTTGTCAAGGTGGTGGTTTGTGCTGAAGCGGGGCTGGCAGGTATTGGGGTAGGCACACTTTCGACAGCAACGGACGGTGTCTCGGCCGTTGCGACAAGTACAATTTCAGCCTTTGTGCAGCATCCTTCAAAAGGTGGTGCTTCAACAACTTGTCGTATGCTCAGCCCCACACGTGGTTCGCTGCCTTCTGCGCCAAAGGTCAGTACATACGGGGCAAGCTCTGCTTTGACGTTTCCTGTTGCGCGATCTTCATAGGTTAATCGAAACGAGTAAGTACCTTCTTTGCTGTTTAGATCAAGCCAAAAAGGGATCTGAATGATGCGAACAGCTGCTTGCTTCATTTTCCCCCACGGTAAAATGGTGTATGAAATCTGAGTAGGGTCAGATTCCGAAAAATATGCCCCACTTGTTGTGTCGACAATCAAATTGGGCTGGTATTGATCATAGGGGCTTGTAACTCTTAGCCACAGCGTGCCGCGATTGCTTTCTGGCTCTAGTTCTACCGCGTAAGAATTTGAAAAACTGCCTGCATGAAATGCTAAATCTAGCGCAGAGGCAAACTGTACCGCATCAGACGCCATCTTTGGCCCGTCTGGCTGGATAGTTATGTAAACGGGCGCTGCCACAAGTAGCGCCTGTTTTTCATCATCTGCATGGACGGCCAATATTCTTAGCTGATATTCACCGCTAAGTTGAATTTGCTGCGGGTCAAGCATGCATTCATAAGTGAGAACGGTTTTGTCGCCCGCGAACAACCGAACCGATTGTGGTTCGCTTTGGGTTGTATTGGTGTCTGTGAACAGAAGCCCATTTTCGGCCGAAGCGCTCACGGCTAAATCCAACTCTTCGATAGGCGCATAGATTGTCGTCCGCAGTTGACAAAACTCTCCGCTCTCATCAACCATTACTTCAAGCACGATTGATGTATCAATGCTAACCTCTGCAACAGGAACGCCTGGCGTCCTTTCTCCAGAGCTACACCCAATCAGTGCCATACCAATCCCGAATAGTGCGAGTAATTTCCTCCAACACATATCTGTATCCTCCATAGCGCAACATGCTGCGTTTAACTAGGCATTTTTGGAGAACAAAGGGAGCGACTATTAATCGCATTTGATGAATTGAGGATTAAATAAGAGCCGGAATCTCGTTTGGGTTGGTGTTACCCGATATCCGTGCGGTAAATAAACCTCGTATCTAAATTGCTTGATAGAACGTTTGAGGGATTGCGGCGAAACCCTGCCGCAGGCACTTCAGTCCTCATGAGCGTTTGTGATGGCAAGTAACTTAGGTAATCTCAAGCCAAATCACCCAATTCTCATCACCAACACATAAGTGATGGCGAAAAGCGATGGATAATTATTTGTTTGAGACGATCTTTTATTTGTTTGTAGAAACTGCCTAGGTGTAACGGCGTTCGCTATTCCGTTTTAACTGCTTTTCTCTCATAACAGTATAGTGCTTTAAGGGTTAATTACAACTGTCATTCTGCTGTCTTTTTTGTCGACTTCTGTTATCTGGTCACTATGTGCAGATGCTCCGCAGAATTCTCCAGAGAACGACATCATTTGTGGTCTATTTAAGGTAGATTTAATCCTTGTTGAGCTTGGGTTAAAACAGCGATGTCTCCATTTTTATAAGATTGTGTCAACAACCAACCGAGAGATAAATCGATAACAAGGAATTTGACATGACAACTGAGACACCCCTTCTGGCCGAAACAAAACCAAAACCGCGCCGCACAACACGTTCAAAGCGCAAAAAAGCAGATCACCGTCCGCTCAAAGTAATGTTGACAACTGGCGCGTTTCTGGCGACATGGATGGGAACAAGCTGGATGGCGCAACAGGATGCAATTGCGGCTGTGGCCGCCGTGCAAATGAGTCAGTCTGAATCGGCCACTGTCGCATACGTTGCCCCTGACGGCACGGTATCAGAACGTACCCTCGACTTGCAACCGATTCCGCAGGTCGTTGCCACTTCAAAATCATCTAAATAATTTGTAGCGCACTTATTGAGGAGCTAGAAAATAATATGTCTACACAACCAGCTAATGCAGAGGAACAAGCAGAGCCTTGGCAGATGATGGCCGCAGGTGTGCTTGTGGCCGTTATTGTAGGATTGATTATCTGGATTTTGCCCGCTGTTATTCCAGAACTGGCGCTTAACGCAAACGTGCTTGCTGGCGAGAAAGCCGCGTGGTATTTGACACGCTCTAGCGGGTTAGTCGCCTATTTATTATTGAGCGCCTCCACTATTTGGGGACTGCTGCTGAGTACAAAGCTGGTCAAAGCATGGGTTCCTCCCGCTATTTCGCTTGCCATGCACAACTATATTTCATGGTTGTCGCTCGGTTTAACGATTTTTCATGCGGGCGTGCTGCTTTTTGACTCGTATTACACCTATACGTTAAGCGCATTACTGATTCCCTTCACAGGACCCTACAGCCCGTTATGGGTTGGCATGGGCACGCTTGGCTTTTACATCATGCTGTTGACAACGCTGAGCTACTATGTACGCAAGCAAATTGGACAAAAGATGTGGCGCAAACTGCATTACACCACATTTGGTGGGTATGTGCTGGCAACGGTACACGGGTTGATGGCTGGTACAGATGCGATGCAGTTGTTGTCAGTTTTTGGGGGGAGCAGTTTTTTAGTGTTGTTCTTGACGCTGTATCGGATTTTGTCGTCAGGTTCGGCCGAAACAAGACGCCCGCGCAAAGCTGTTGCACGCAGCTAAAAGATTTTCATAACCGAAACCCTCTCCCTGCTTACCCAAACGGCCTATCATGAACATGATAGGCCGTTTTTTTTATTCTGCAATGTGATTTCTATAAACGTGACAGACATTTGGGTGTTTATTGAGAGTTCAGACTATTAATTCAATTTGGTTTTTCAAAATTCGATTAGGTAATTTATTTCACACACT
>JBMZDF010000618.1:0-3481 GCA_049614105.1 Promineifilaceae bacterium (SeqCode) | reverse complement strand
CCAAAGCCCAGTCCATATACATACGCATCCGCTGTCCAAAGTCCAGCACGTGCCCATGAATATCTTTCATTTCGGGTGTTCCTTCCAGCATAACTCGCAGCCGCGTTTCATCATCGGGGAGCGAGTGAAAATAAGCGCCGTACATGTGGTTACGGTTGATCTGCAAGTAATATTTAACGGCCGAAACCGCAATATCTCTGGGGTCGCGCATGATAAAAACGACTTTGACAGATTCCTCTGCTAGCAATTGTTCCGCATGTTCGGAGTATTCTAAATGAGCAGTTGCAAACTGACCTGGCATCAGTTGCTTGATATATCTTTCCAATGCATCAACATTGATGTCATCGTAGAAATGCCCAAGCGACAATAAGTTTGGAAACTCCGACAAACATGTTTGTAACAAGTTGGTTCCCGACTTAGGCACGCTATTCAACAGAATGCGGGGACCGTTACGCCGCATTTGGAGCTGACCAAGCGTGTGCGGCGTGATCGACAGCTGCTTTCTCACTTTGCTATAAGTGGATTTCAGAGTGTTGATCATGCCAACTCACCTTGACTCAACAATGAAACAATCCGTCGTGAGGCCTCTCCGTCGCCGTAAGGGTTTTGCACATCAGGAAGCCATGCCGCCTGTTCAGCGTTCGCTAAATGGGGTCTCGCGGCATCAAGGATTCTTGTTGTATCTGTTCCTACTAGCTCTGCAAACCCCACGTCAACCGCCTCTGGACGTTCGGTCGTTTCACGCAGAATCAAAATCGGAACGTGGAAAGTGGGTGCTTCTTCTTGAATCCCACCTGAGTCTGTCATGATTAACACAGCGCGTTTCATCAAGTTCGCCAATGTCAAATAATCAACGGGGTCAATCAATGTGATGTTTGGCAAATCGCTTAGCATCGGATAGATCACCTCGCGCACGCGCGGATTGAGATGTACAGGCAAAAGAATTTGAACGTCAGGGAATTGTTCGCTCAGGCTTATTAAGGCGCGGCAAATATTTTTCTGTGGCTCGCCTAGGTTTTCGCGCCGATGGGTGGTGACTAACACCAATCGTTTGTTGGGCATCAACACTTGTTCAATCAGCGGCGGTACAGGTTGTTCGATCACTTGGAGCAGCGCGTCGATTGCCGTATTGCCCGTCACGTGGATACGATGTGCCGCAATCCCTTCACGCAGCAAATTATTTTTTGCTTGCTGGGTTGGGGCGAAATGAATATCGCTAATGTGATCCGCAACAACGCGATTCATTTCTTCGGGGAATGGGTTCCAACGATCGCCTGTGCGTAACCCCGCCTCAACGTGTGCTACACGGATGCGTAGGTGATGCGCTGCGATTGCGGCCGCCATGACGGTTGTTGTATCCCCTTGGACAATAATCCAGTCGGGCCGTTCTTCTTCCAAAACGGGTTCTAACGTGAGCAACACGCGAGCCGCAACCTGTGACGGCGTTTGCCCAGCCCGCATCAGATCTAAATCGACGTCGGGGGTGATGGCAAAAAGCTGTAACACTTGATCAAGCATCTCGCGATGCTGACCTGTGACGCAAACGCGACACTCAATTGTTGGTTCAGCTTGAAGTGCCTTAATAACGGGGGCAAGCTTGACGCCTTCGGGACGTGTCCCAAGCACAACCATTACTTTCATGCGGACTCCTGTGGTTCAGTTGGTTTACTCAATAACAAGGTGAACATCCCATAGATTCGGCCGAAACTCTCAGTCAACGCTTGCCAGCGTTGTGGCCCGCGAACGCTTTCATAAAGTCGACACACGGTTAACAGCCACATAATCAGCCACCACTTCACACGCGCCTCTAACGAGGGCTGTGGCCAGCGTCTACGCCAAACAAACCAGCCGTTTCGCGCCACCATAATTCCATAGCTAAACTGATTCGGCCGACCTGACGGCGCATGAAAATGCCCAATTTTAGCGCGTGTACAATAAATTAACGGCGCTTGCGCACTTACACGCACACAAAAATCTAAATCTTCGTAAAGACCATACCCTTCAAAATAACGAGAAAATTGATGGGTTTCAAATACCTCACGCCGCCAAATAGACACGCCACCCATGACGTACTCAACTTCATAATCTTTGCCGTCTGGGGGTAAATAGTAAGGCGATCGTGCATGGCCCCAAATAGGCATGCATCCTGGCTGTAAATCTTGATCGGCAATGCCAAGTCGTTTACGCAACCGCCAGCGATACCCGTCTCGCCGTGTCCATCCGTTCCAGACAAACCCTAATGAGCCGCCTTGCTGCCAATGCACTTCATTACTGATTTGTGCGCCTACGCCTAACGTTGCCGGATGGCGCTCGAAGCACGCAAGTAATTCGGCAAAGTAAGTTGGATCAGGCAGGGTATCATCATCTAGGAAGGCGATAAATTCGCCTTTGGCACGTGCAATGCCATAGTTACGCTGGCGCGTCAACCCACGATGTTCAGGGGGCACCTGAAAATAATGTAGGTTTGGCAACGTATCCGCAGCTTGCAATCGTTGTACAACAGTTGCCGTCTCTGAATCAGATGAGCCGTCAACCAGCAGTATTTCGCTTGGTATCGTGGTTTGATTACCTAACGCGGCAATCAGTTCCTCGACCTGTTTCGGCCGACGATAAGTACAAATAATTAACGTTAACAGCACAGCTAAACCATTGGATTCGTATACACAATCAGTTGCGAACGTGCCGCCATGTGTCGAACCCAGCGCGGGAGTTTTAAGTCGGCACGATGCGCCCACCGTCGAAATGCATATTTTGAGCTACCCCGTGGCACTAAGCGATACAGGCGCTCAATCGAGCCTAGATACTCAATCGCCACATGGGAAAAATAATCTACCCCAAGCTGCTGATAATGCCCAGAGCTATTGTCTCGCAGAGGGTGTGGATCTCGTGCTTGCCATTCAGCGAATGCCTTACGGTTAAGTGAGGAGGGTCGATCAGCAATTGGAATCATCCAGCGTAGTTGGTCTAACGCTTGACTGTTTACTGCTGGCTCAAAAAATCGGGCCTCACCCTCTCGCTTTAACAGCGTTGCCGCCTTGGCAAGATAGGCGCGTTCCGTCTCATGGGTTAAGTGATGTAAAAACCCTTTGCCAACGACAAAATCAAACGATTGCGGATCAAATTCAAACTCAGAGAAGTCACCAGAAGCGGCTGTAATATTAGTTAGGTCCAATAAATCAGCAGCCTCCGCCAGCATTTCTTGGCTCGCCTCAGAAATATCAATCGCAAATACAGTTGCGCCCAACATCGCCATAATCAGCGCATTTAAGCCATCTCCCGACCCAAGCTCTAAAACCTTTTTGCCCTTCAATCGCGTCTCAAACTGATTCGCGTACAGACCGCGCCAGCTTGTATGCGTTTGCTTCGCATCTTCAAGGTAAGCTTGCCAATTACGCGCCCGTTGAACGGTAGCCGTCAGCTTGTGGGGCGTATAGAACTGATCGTAATACGCTTTATTCTGCTGGATGTTGGTCGCGTCTGT
>JBMZDF010000617.1:0-3482 GCA_049614105.1 Promineifilaceae bacterium (SeqCode) | reverse complement strand
CACAACGCCGCGAATGCGTGATGAATTGGCGGCCAATGTCTCCCGATCAACGATAACAGGCGCTGCGACAACCTGACTGGTGGTAAAAACACCTGCTGCGGCACAATCATACTCAGACACGATGAGTGTTACATCGTAAGCACCGCCATGCTTCATCCCGGTCGCGGCTGCACCAGCCACAAATCCCTGCGGTGCTGTGACCGTTCCATTTTCAATTACTTTCCACATATTGTTTCTCCTAACGTGCCTTGAACGCACGCGGTTCGTGGCTAGTGATTAGCAGTTAGCAAAAAATATTCCAACAAGCGAATTTTTCTTTACCAGCAGCTAGTCGCTAGCAACGCCTTTTATTGATTAATGCGGAGCATTTGGTTGCCACCGCGCTGAAATTCGTAGTTGACCGTTTGCAGTTCGGCCAAAAATCCACCCTCTCTCAAACCTTTCATCACCTGAGAAAGATGGCGCGATTGTATCGAACCCAACTCCAAAACGGGAAAAATCCGCACCTCTTGCGCCACGCGACACAGTTCGTGAATCGCAGCAAGGTGGAAATCGGCATCAAACTGGGCGCTGTACAAAAATAGGAAATGTGAGCAGAGCGCAAGATCAAACTGCCGATCGGCAAATGCAAGCGTCGGTAATTCACCAGATTGATAACGCTTTTCGGCAAGCCCCTTTGGGAAATCGTCAAGAAAGGCACGCATTGCGGCAAGCCGCGCCTGCTCCAATTGATCGGGCGTGTTAAACAATTGCCAGACAAATTCGTGCTGGTTTTCGCGCAATTGTCCCATCACGATTGGCACGACCGTATCGATACGCCGTTCGATCTGTTCGGCCGAAAATTGATAGATTGGATCAACAGACACAACCCGCCCACCCTGTGCTGTCAGCTCGCTGTTAAAGCTCGCAGGGCCATCGCTGACGCCGATAATCGTGGATTGTAAATCGGCCGAAGTCAGTTCAAACATCGCCTGATATTCCATCAAATTACGCCCCCAAGGAACGACATCCTCTAGCGAATAGGTCATCGTCGCTCTCCTTTGAAATGCGTAACCGTCAGAAAACGATGCAGCCCCAGCGATTCAGCCAGCCTGCGGGAGGCGTGATTATCTTCATGAAATTGATACCGCAGATCGCCTTGAAGCTGTCCAATGGCGGCTATCGCTGTGCGAACAACGGCCGACGAATAGCCGCGTCGCTGGGCGCTTTTCTGCGTCCGCAGCCCGCCCACTTCCCACACGTTGCCAAAGTTGCGGAATATCATGCCAACAGACAGCGGGCGATCTTGTTCAAACACAGCAAAGGTTTGCGCATCATCTGCGAGGTAGTGCTTGATTTCGGCCGAATCATAGTTGTTCATTTGAAACAGCGGCTGCAAACGGGGATCGTACTCAGATTGCGTCAGGACTTGCGGATCGGCCGAATAGGATGCAGGGTGTGAGGTTGTGTAGGAAAGAAACGCTCGTTTGCGTTCAATCGCCATCTTGCCGGCAATTGCATTGGCATCGTGGTCGTGAATCAATTTGAAAACGAGGTTGCCTTTGGGTAGATGGGCGATGAGGTGTGGGCTGATTTCGGCCGAATCGGACGCAAGCAGCACGATCCAGTCCGCATCAGGGTAGACATGCAAATCATAGCTAAATGCCGTCGCAGGAAGCATGATCAACACACCTTCACCCGTTTCATTCTTTGCATAATGCAGCACCGCTTTATCCGCATGATGATGCAGCATTTTCAAATGCATCACGTGTCGCATCGGATCGTGTCGCAAATAATTAATGATAGAGGCCATGGTTAGCGAATCTTTCATTTTTACAAATTTGAATGTAATGCGAAGTTGTTACGTTTTTCGTTTAGATATGGGCCAAAAAGCCGAAGAGACAAGTTTCTGACAAGCTATAGCGGGACTGTATTTACGCCAGCCACATATGGAAGTTAAGTTGTATTGACTCAGATTAACTTCCACATATCAACCCGCAAGACTTACGCAAAGGGGTGAAAACATTAATCACGTTTAAATTTTGAATAGTCGGGCGCGGTGTAGCGTGTGCGTGCGCCTGTCACTTCGCGCATCGCCTTTACTTTCATCTGGAGGCCAAACAGGTTAATGAAGCCTGCGGCGTCCCCTTGGTCATAGACATCTTCTTGACCAAAGGTGGCAAAATCTTCGCGGTAGAGGCTGTTGGGGCTGTATCGGCCGATTACGCTGACATTCCCCTTGTACAGTTTAAGTTTGGCCCAGCCTGTGATGGACGTTTGTGTTTCGCTGATAAACGCCTGCATTGCGTTACGCAACGAGTGGAACCACTTGCCAAAATAGAGGAGTTCCGCGTAGCGTAGCGCCATCGATTCTTTATAGTGTAAGGTGTCCCGATCGAGACACAGCGATTCGATTTCGCGATGGGCGTGCAGCAACAATGTGCCGCCGGGCGTTTCATAGACGGCGCGTGATTTCATCCCGACGAGGCGATTTTCTACGATGTCAATTCGGCCGATTCCATGCCGCGCCCCAATTTCGTTCAGCTTCATAATAAGCGCCGCAGGACTCAGGCCAACCCCGTTAACCATCTTCGGTATCCCATGCTCAAAATAAATCTCAACAGTCTCAGGGCGATCGGGGGCTAGCTCTGGTGCAACCGTCATCTGATACAGTGCCGGGTTTGGCTCCACCGCAGGGTTTTCCAAGCTGCCGCCCTCATGTGACAGATGCCACAGATTTGCATCGCGACTATAGATCGACTTTTTCGTCATGGTGACAGGAATATTGTGCTTATCTGCGTAATCAATCGCATCCTGTCGTGACCTCAATCCCCACTCGCGCCACGGTGCGATCACGTGCATCGTTGGGTTTAACGCCTTGTACGTCAACTCAAAACGCACCTGATCGTTGCCTTTACCAGTCGCACCATGCGCAAGGGCGTCCGCGCCTTCTTCCTCCGCAACACGCACTTGCCACTTCGCAATTAAGGGACGCCCAACGGCCGTGCCCAGCAAATAGCGCTTTTCATAGGTTGCGCCCGACTGGATCATTGGGAACAAATAATCGGTGGCAAATTCTTCACGGACATCTTTGATGATGACTTTACTTGCGCCGCTTGCCAATCCTTTTTCAACCAACCCCTCTAACTCAAAATCGCCCTGCCCGACGTTGGCACAAAAACAGATCACTTCACAGCCGTATGTTTCGATCAGCCAAGGGACGGCAACTGATGTGTCAAGACCGCCTGTATAGGCAAGAACAACTTTCTTGATCGTTGGATGAGATGGCATAGCGTTCAATTCCTTATTTATCACAACAGCCTGACAACTCAGGCAATTAAGAGAGTAGTGTGTTTCATTTGAGTAAAGAGCGGTGGCTGAGCGTGTCGAAGCCTGAGCCAGTCGAAGCCTGAGCCAGTCGAAGCCTGAACGTGTCGAAGCTTGAGCGACACGCTGCTACGACTTCGGCAAGCTACTACGACTTCGGCAAGCTCAGTCTACGT
>JBMZDF010000616.1:0-3505 GCA_049614105.1 Promineifilaceae bacterium (SeqCode) | reverse complement strand
CGGGCGCAATCGGCTCCAGCCGCGCCAACGCTTGCAACACCAACTCGGCTGGCGTTCCTTTCGACAGGGTTCGCAGCCGTTGCAACACATCCTCACGAAAACGGCGATGCTGCCGCCCGGGCTGGGCGTCCAAAATACGCCCGCCGCCAATCGTTGCGGCGGGGGAAGGGCGGCGCAGAATAAAGCGATCGCCGCGCACCGTTGCCATTGATTCGCGCAGTGCTAGCTGAATAAAACCAGTGTCGCTGGGGTTGAGTTGTTCAGACCCAATGAGGCGCACGCGGGCTATTTTTTCGGCCGAACCGATAAACAATTTCACTTCAGCATTGTGCTTCAAAGGAAAGACGGCATCCGCTAAATGTCGATAATGTGCGTCAAGCAACGTTGATGGGCGCACAATTTCAGGATGTGTCAACACGTCACCGCGCAGCACATCCTGTTTGTCGATGCCGCTCAGGTTAACCGCCACGCGACTGCCCGGACGCGCTACCTGACGCTTTGTTTTGTGCGTTTGTAGCCCGCGAATACGTGCCTCGCGTCCACTAGGTTGCAACACGATGTCATCCCCAACGCGCAACTGCCCGTCAATCAGCGTCCCCGTCACGATTGTGCCGAACCCGCTGAGGCTGAACACGCGATCGATTGGCAGGCGCGGTCGGCCCGTGTCTACTTTTTCTGTGGTGCGCTGGAGCTTATCGATTAATGTTTGTTTAAGTTCGGCGATGCCTGTGCCTGTGTGGGATGAAACGGAGATCATCGGCGCATTTTCAAGCACCGTCCCTTCAAATGCCTCGCTGATGTCGAGCAGGACAAGTTCTAGCCATTCAGGGTCGTCAATCAGATCCGCTTTGGTGACAGCAACGATGCCGCTTTTGACATCAAGCAGATCGAGAATTGCCAAATGTTCTTGCGTTTGCGGCATGACGCCTTCATCGGCCGCGACCACAAACAGCGCTAGATCGACCCCCCCGACGCCTGCAAGCATATTCTCAATAAAATCTCGATGCCCTGGCACGTCCACCACGCCAATTTCATCATTAATCCCATCTAAGTGCAGCCAAGCAAAGCCCAAATCAATGGTCATCGCTCGCGCTTTTTCCTCGGCCAGACGATCAGGGTCAATGCCAGTTAGCGCCTGTACAAGGGTTGATTTACCGTGGTCAACGTGTCCTGCTGTGCCGATTACAAACATAGGGTAGCTATTTAGGTTGGCTCTTGATACGTCGTTAGAGGTTGAAAACTAACAAGTTAAAATAGTTTATAGCTCGCATTACTTTATGGATTTTATAGAGCCTTGACGATCATTCTCACTCGAGGATAAGTTCTAAGGAACCTCTTGAGCAAAATCTAATTCTGATGAGAGAAGTTGTGAAAACTTTTTTGCTCCGCATAGATTCAAATGTTCAGCATCTAGGAACAATGTATCGTCCTTCACAAAATCTGGGTCGTGTGAGTAGTCATAGTAAGGAATAGCGTATGCAGCGGCCAACTGTTGAACTAATAGCTGCATCTCTGACTTTATATCAGTATCAAACTCTGTCGTATAAGCTTCATGGGTGGGGCTTGTGTAGAGAATTAACTGAGCATCACTTTCATGCACTTTTTGAATAATGCCCTCAAGTATTCTATATGCGCTGGACGAAACCTGCGGTTGGTTTGCCAGTGTTTCTTGCATAAAACCATAATGTCTAAGGGCTTGTCGCCTTCCAGTTTCGACAATGGCATTTTGCTGATCAGGATAATAACAATTTAGATAATCGTCTGTTAAATCCTGTCCATCATTTGCAAATGATAGCCTATCGTCGTCAAAAGATGATTGGCCTAATAAGCTTCGCATCACGCTGTACTCTGAGCTAGATAAAACTGTATCACCAGGAACTATGCTATTAAAGCGCCCTGCAATAAATTCCCCGTAATCATCTGAGATAAATCGCCAGCGATTTGTTGCACTGTACAACCATTTTCGACGTTGACGATGGTTTGCTATTGTCGAGTTATCATAATGAAATGAGAAATAAGATAGATTTACAAACACGTAATCTATAGAGGGTATTCTTGATAACGTATTGGATAAAACGTAATCAACTTCAAACAAATCTGCTCCCCTCAACCAAAGATGGTAGCCATCTATCCCTAAAGTATCAAAGTCAAGCCCTAATGCGTGAGAATTGCCTAATGAAATAGCTTTTGGGGAAGCTTCTAATTGTTCAAACTGCGCAAACTTTTGCTCATAGCCAGAATATAGATCATTGCCAGTTAATCTAACCATATAAGCTAGCCCGTAGATGCAAATGATAGATAGGCTGGAGAGTAATATAACCTTTATTAAGAATGTTTTCATGGCTAGAATTGAAAGTAGATGAACTGTCCTTGTGCATCATGGCCAAAGATAATAATGGTTAAAACCAACACTAGGTAAGCTGACCAACGAAGCCAAATAGGTTGATTCATAAAACGCATAGCTAGATCACGTTTTTCATAAAGCCATTCAATAAAAAACATAATGCTTATAAAGATGGCTGATAGACTTAAATGAAATACAGACCATTGGGCTGGTAAATATTGATGTTTATCAAAGTTGGTGAAGAGATGCGTGACAATATAGTTCGCTTCAGAAATTGAATTGGCACGAAAAAATATCCATGCAACAGTCACAATAAAGAATGTTAGCGCGATTTGGACTGGTTTCATCCATTTTGCTTCTGCAAATCGCCCTTTCAGTATGTCTGACTGTTGAATCGCTGTTTGAATAACGTTCTCTAAAATAAGCCCTACGCCATGAATAGCACCCCAGACAATAAATGTCCAATTTGCACCATGCCACAAGCCGCTAACTACAAACACAATTAACAGATTTCTATACCAAAGATAACGCGTCACTTTCCCGCCGCCCAGAGGAACATAAACATAGTCTCGAAACCAAGTTGAAAGGGAGATATGCCAGCGCCGCCAAAATTCTCTAAGAGAGCTTGAGAAGTAAGGCTGACGAAAGTTTGTCATCAAATCGATGCCAATCATACGTGCACAGCCAATCGCAATATCAGAGTAACCCGAAAAATCACAATAGATTTGAATTGCAAATAAGATTGTTGCAATTATCAATCCAGACGAAGCGGTATCTTGAGGCGTAGCATAAACTTGATCAACCAATACGCCAACTCTATCAGCGATAACAACCTTTTTAAAATACCCCCAAGCGATGAGTCTGAGACCCGAAGTAACCCGTTGGTAATCAAATTGAACAAATTGACGCAACTGTGGTAGTAAGCGTGTTGACCGCTCAATCGGGCCCGCAACTAATTGGGGAAAAAAGGTGATATAGAGGGCAAAACGAGCGAAGTTATGCTCTGCGTCAGCTTCTCCACGGTAGACGTCTATTGTGTAACTCATCGACTGGAACGTGTAAAAAGAAATACCGACAGGTAGGATAAACTCAAAAAGAGGAAGGGCAAGCGCCGAATCAAATGTTGCCAACAAGCTATTCACCGCTGTAGAGAAAAACCCC
>JBMZDF010000615.1:0-3510 GCA_049614105.1 Promineifilaceae bacterium (SeqCode) | reverse complement strand
TAGAGAAACCTATTTACCAACCAAGCTTTTACTTCAGTTGAATTGATACCATGTTGAGCATATTGGGAATTGTTACCTATAGTTCTTGTCTTGTCTGGATGGATCGCAGTAAGAGACTGGTAGCCCCAAGTTCGAGCTGACTTTAGCACAAGCAGTTTGTCGGAGTATTGATAAAGAGTAAGCAAGCTCGAAATCTTAGAAGGCTCAAATGTGTCGATTTTCAAAGCGGTGTCATATTCTTTGCCATCAATCAAGACGTGTCCTGAAACTCTACCAGATATGGTTCCAGCTCTCTTTTTTAGAATTTGTGTGTTTCCATTTGAGAAGATGTGGCCTATGCATTCCAGCACTGTAGTTTTCCCAATCGAGTTTGGCCCGCTAATAATATTCATCCTATCGTCGAAATCTAACGACAAGGATTGAATTCCACCGATATCAGTTATAGTTATATTTTTAATCTTCATAGTGTTCAGTAACTTGCGAAATGTTCCTACATACTACGGCGATATTGACCGCCGACTTCAAACAGCGCGTTTGTGATTTGCCCAAGCGAACAGTGCTTGACTGCTTCCATGAGGGCATCAAACGTATTTTCGTTTTGGAGCGCGGTTTGTTGCAATGCTTCAAGTGCAAACGCTGTTTTATCTGAATTACGCGCCCAGAGTGCTTCTTTATTAGCAATTTGCCGCTCTTTTTCGGCCGTCGTGCTGCGAATAACCTCTTGCGGCACGCTTGTGGGGGAGCCTTCATCGGACAGAAAGGTGTTGACACCGATGATCGGCAACTCGCCACTGTGCTTGAGATGCTCATAATACATCGACTCTTCCTGAATTTTGCTGCGCTGATACATGCGCTCCATTGCCCCCAACACACCGCCGCGTTCGGTTAATCGCTCAAATTCGAGCAGCACCGCTTCCTCAACCAAGTCGGTCAGTTCTTCGATGATGAACGAGCCTTGCAGCGGGTTCTCGTTTTTCGTCAAGCCCAGTTCACGGTTGATAATAAGCTGGATCGCCATTGCCCGTCGCACCGATTCTTCGGTTGGCGTCGTGATCGCCTCATCATAGGCGTTGGTGTGCAGCGAGTTGCAGTTGTCGTAAATAGCGGAGAGCGCTTGCAACGTTGTGCGAATATCGTTGAAGCCGATTTCCTGCGCGTGCAGGCTGCGGCCTGACGTTTGGATGTGATATTTGAGCTTTTGCGCCCGTTCGCCCGCGCCATATTTCAACTTGAGCGCCTTCGACCAAATGCGCCGCGCCACGCGACCCAGCACCGCATACTCTGCGTCGATGCCGTTGCTAAGGAAGAACGAGAAATTAGGCGCAACCTCATCCGCGCTCATGCCACGCGCCATGTAATATTCGAGGAAGGTGAAGCCGTTCGCCAACGTAAACGCCAGTTGGCTAATTGGATTCGCGCCCGCTTCCGCCATGTGATAGCCTGAAATCGACACTGAGTAGAAGTTGCGCACGCCGTTGTCGATAAAATATTGTTGAATATCACCCATCAAACGCAGTGAAAACTCTGTCGAATAAATGCAGGTGTTTTGCGCTTGGTCTTCCTTTAGGATGTCGGCCTGAACCGTGCCGCGCACTTGGCGTAAGGTGTTCGTTTTAATTTGAGCATACACATCGGCCGATAAAACCTCATCCCCCGTCAACCCCAACAACATCAGCCCCAATCCATCATTGCCGTCAGGCAGTTCACCATGATAAGTTGGTGGATTGTCTCCGTACTTTTCGGCCAGCTTATCCGCAACCACTTGCTCCAGACCGTGCTCACGAATGTAACGCTCACACTGTTGGTCGATGGCGGCATTCATGTAGAAAGCCAAAATCGTTGCGGCTGGCCCGTTGATCGTCATGCTGACCGAGGTCGCTTTGTTGATCAGGTCGAAGCCGCTGTACAGTCGTTTCGCATCATCCAATGTCGGAACTGACACGCCAGAGTTGCCCACTTTGCCATAGATGTCGGGGCGATGGGCGGGATCGTTGCCGTAGAGCGTGACCGAATCAAAGGCGGTCGAAAGTCGTTTGGCGGGAATGCCGTGCGAAACGTAGTGGAACCGTTTGTTGGTGCGCTCTGGCCCACCTTCCCCTGCAAACATGCGGGTCGGATCTTCACCCTGACGCTTGAACGGAAAGACGCCAGCGGTAAACGGGAACTCACCCGGCACATTTTCTTGCAGCGACCACTTTAGAATGTCACCCCATGCGCTGTATTTGGGCAAACTGACCCGCGCCACGCGATTATGTGACATCGTTGTGGTGAAAGTTGGCACTTTGATGTCACGTCCGCGCACCTGATAGACATATTCATCCGCCCCGTAACGAGCCACTTTCTCAGGCCATGCGTCCAGAATTTTCTTGTTCGGCCGATCCAACCCATCCCCAATCGTTTCAGCCACTTCCTCCAAATTGCGACCCACTGAACCGCTGACTAGCTGACTCGCTTTTTTCAACGCATAAAGCTGGTTCGCAATCTCCGCTTGTTTATCCGCCCACGCGTCATAATTACGAATTGTTTCGGCAATTTCGGCCAGATAGCGCACCCGACGGGGTGGGATAATGTCCTGTTTAGTTGCGCCCGTGCCGCTGTCAAAGCTGGTTTGTAACGCAACGCCCGTCTTGGCACAGAGCGTGTTGATCAGGGCGCAGTACAGCGCGGTTGTGCCAATATCGTTGAACTGGCTGGCGACCGTGCCGTAGACGGGGATGTCATTGTCGTTGGCTGTCCAGAGGTTGTGGTTGCGGCGAACTTGCTTTTTTACGTCGCGTAAGGCATCGGCCGAACCGCGTTTATCTGACTTATTGATCGCAACCACATCAGCAAAGTCGAGCATATCGATCTTTTCAAGCTGACTCGCCGCGCCAAATTCAGGCGTCATCACATAGACGGACACATCTGACCAATCAACAATTTCGGTATCAGATTGCCCAACGCCAGCACTTTCCAAAATAATCAGGTCAAACCGCCCTGTTTCGCGCAGCAGCGCCAACGCTTCTGGCACATGTTGAGACAAAGCACGGTTGCTCTGGCGTGTCGCCATCGATCGCATGTAAACCCGCTCATCATAAATCGTGTTCATGCGGATGCGGTCGCCCAATAATGCGCCGCCGCTGCGCCGCCGCGAAGGGTCAACGCTCAGAATCGCAATCTGTTTGTCAGCAAAGTCGCGCAAAAAGCGACGCACCAGTTCATCGGTGAGCGAAGATTTGCCCGCCCCGCCTGTGCCAGTGATGCCGAGGACGGGCGAAGCAAACGAAGCCTGTTGACTGTTGACGATTGAATGGCCTTCCTCAATTGCGGTCATTGCTTGGCCGATTGTCTTGTCATCCCAAACGGTCTGCCCGTTGCGGTTCCATTCTTCAGACTTTGTTCGACAGTTGGCCTTGCTCAAAAGGTCGTCGATCATGCCTTGCAAGCCCATTTTTCTACCATCATCCGGCGAATAAATGCGCGTAATCCCGTGATTGTGCAAATCTTCAATCTCGGTAGGCAAGATGGTAC
>JBMZDF010000614.1:0-3555 GCA_049614105.1 Promineifilaceae bacterium (SeqCode) | reverse complement strand
GAAAACGGTTGACGAGTGGGTCAACAGCATTGGCATTCGTTACTATGGCGAACTAACCAATACCGCTATTTTGATGGAAGAGGTGGGGGAAGTGGCACGCCTTATGGCGCGAATTTATGGTGAGCAGAGTTTCAAGAAGGGGGCTGAACCGCCTAATTTGGCAGATGAAATGGCTGACGTGCTGTTTGTGTTGGTCTGTCTTGCCAATCAAACGGGCATTGACTTAACGGAAGCGGTGCAGCGCAATCTAGACAAGAAGACAAAGCGGGACAAGGAACGCCACGCAAACAATCCTAAATTGCGAGATTAGTTTTGGCAAAGTTGCAAAGTTTAGAAATGAAAACCTTGCAACTTTATCTCGCTACTATTTGCTTATTTTTCGGACCTGTCGATGTTGTGGGAAGCGTTTGTTCCAGATGTTGATTTGGCTGAGCAAATACGCATGGTTAGGGGGTTTGTTTTGTAGATAGTCGTCAATTTGTTTTTCTAGCTGTTGGGGCCAGCGTTGTAGTTCGCCTTGGAGCTTGAGGGAATTTTCGGCCGAAATTCTTACCTTCGCGACCTGCCCAGCACGCGCATTCAAATAGGCAACGCGCTCCCGCATGGGCGGATGCATCGGATCTAAATCGTGCGGCGCTGCTAATAACTTGCGCCACCACCGTTCTAGCTCATGCTCTGGCACACGCGCCACCATTGCTCGCATCGCGTCAACCTTTTCGGCCGCTGGCGACTGTTGATATGCTAGTTCAATCTCTGCCATGTGCCGATACAGCATTTTTTGCATGACTCGCGCAGGGTTCTTTTCGCCAGACAGCGAAAGCGCCAGCTCATCTGCAACCAACTCCGCAATTTGATGATCGTCCTGTAGGCAACGCGTCAACCTATAATCGACTTTCCCCAGTTGGGTATGCCCCCAAGCAAGGCAGCGATCTATCATTCTGTGTTGTTGCTGGCTTGGTTTGCTCAAGCGTCGTAGTCGGCGCACAATCATCCAAGCCAGCCGTACATAAGGGGAGCGGGTGATTGTCCCATCACGGGCGTGTCCTAGCTCATGCGCTACAACGGTCACAATTTCGGTATCATCGAGAACGGCCAATAATTGGTGTCCAAGAATAAGAACGGGGCGAAAGCGCCAGCCCATATGGGCAAACGAAGCGGTAAAGTTTTCGCAGATGATGATGGTTGGAACGGGAACATCAAGCTGCTGAGCCACCTGTTTAACCAACAGGTGCAATGTTGGATAATCGACCTCGGTTGTTGCTACTTCTCTTGGTGGGAAATACCCCAGCAGGTGAATTGACCAAATAAGAGTGAACAGTAGCAGTAAAATACTTGTCCCCCATGCGGCTGATGCAGGAAGTAATATGCCTAACCCTAAAATAATGACATAGAGGCTAGAAAAAAGGACAAGATAGACGGTTGTTGCGATACTTAGAGAAACCCAATGGGCGGGCGAAAGATACTGTAAAGGTTGACGTGCAATACGTCCCTCAACTTGAATGGCACAACGATCAGATTCCTCAATCTGATGTGTACGCTTTATGCTTATTGTCATATGCGTCTGTAGGTTTGACTCCACCTATTGATAAGTAGCTTACATCTGCACTAGATCGTTTGTTACAAACAGCGTGTACTAACCATGACTATACTCAATTTTGGCAAGATTGTATCCGGGATAGAGGTACTATCTTGTGTGAATTTGTGTGAGATAGGCGTACTTTTAGGTAAATTGGGACTTTAGACGGTGGATCTTAGCTTTTTAAGCGTCTAAACAGTCTGTCAGACCCGAAAATCGGGGTGTATTTATTTCTGCTTCATAAAACAACAAGGCGTACCCTAGAATAGAGCACGCCTTGTATCAACAGTTTTTTTGCTTAGTTAAAATCTGATGTGTGGAAAAATTGCTATCTAGTAAGATGGAACGCGATGGCCGGCGTACATTTCCTCGCGTATTGCTTTGACGTTTTCATCTTCAATGTAGTCAGCGTAAGACATGCGGCGGTCGATGACGCCGTGCGGTGCGATCTCAATCAGGCGATTAGCGACTGTGTTCACAAATTCAAAATCTTGCGACGTGAAAATGAGCGGCTCGCTGTAGGCAACCAGCCCGTCATTGAGCGACATAATCGCTTCAAGGTCAAGGTGATTAGTTGGCTCGTCAAGCACAAGGGTGTTGCAGCCCATAAGCATCATGCGCGACAACATGCAGCGCACTTTTTCGCCACCTGAGAGAACGTGTGCTGGTTTGAGTGCTTCTTCACCCGTGAACAGCATTCGGCCGAGGAAGCCACGAATAAACGTCTCATCGTCTGAACTCGTATACTGGCGCAACCATTCCACAAGGCTCATGTTGGTGTCAAAATAGCTGCTGTTTTCTTTGGGGAGATAGCCGGGTTTGATTGTTTGGCCCCAGTGGACAATGCCCGAATCGGCCGAATCTTCGCCCATCAAAATCTGGAAGAAAACTGTTTTCTGAAGATCGTTTGGACCAAGCAGCGCGATCTTATCCCCTTTCTCAATCGTCAAGTTCAGATTCTTGAACAGCGTTTCGCCCTCAATCGTCTTTGTCAACTGCTCAACCCGCAAAATAGTGCGCCCCGCAGGACGTTCTGGGTCAAAGGCAACATATGGGAACTTCCGCGACGTTTGCGGCAAATCTTCCAGCGTCAGCTTTTCGATCAGCTTCTTGCGCGAGGTCGCTTGCTTTGCTTTTGAACGGTTTGAGCTAAAGCGCTGCACAAACGTTTTCAGTTCCGCTACTTTTGCGTCGCGTCGTTTGCTCTGTTCTTTGCGATGTTTTGCGATTAGCTGGCTTGCACGATACCACCAGTCGTAATTGCCAACATACAGGCGGATTTTGCCGAAATCGAGATCGGCCGTGTGGGTGCAAACATTATTCAAGAAGTGGCGATCATGGCTGACGACAATGACGGTGTTCTCGAAATTCGCCAAAAAGTTCTCTAGCCAGCGAATCGTTTGAATATCTAGCTGATTCGTAGGCTCATCGAGCAGCAGAATGTCAGGTGTGCCAAAAATCGCTTGTGCCAACAGCACGCGCACCTTTTGCCCAGCCTCCAGCTCGCTCATTTGCTTGCCCTGTAGACTTTCATCGATGCCAATGCTGTTTAACAAGGAACTGGCTTCGTATTCCGCCTCATAGCCACCTAACTCAGCAAATTCGCCCTCAAGATCGGCCGCGCGGTTCCCATCTTCTTCGGTAAAATCAGCCTTAGAATAGATGGCTTCGCGCTCCTGCATGATTTCATACATGCGTTTGTGACCCATGATAACCGTTTCGAGTACGACGAACGCATCATACCTAAACTGGTCCTGCGTCAACACGGCGATGCGCTCGCCTCGCCCAACTTCGACACGGCCTGAAGTTGGCTCTAGTTCACCAGACAGAATTTTGACAAAGGTCGATTTGCCCGCACCATTGGCCCCAATGAGACCATAGCAGTTGCCTGGCAAAAATTTTATATTGACTTCTTTAAATAGATTACGCTCGCCAAAGGTTAACGAGACGTTGTTAGCTGCAATCATGTTATTTTGTTC
>JBMZDF010000613.1:0-3588 GCA_049614105.1 Promineifilaceae bacterium (SeqCode) | reverse complement strand
CACATAGCTGGGGTGGGCAAAGGTGCGCTCCATCGTTTCGCCCGGTTCGAGGTAGACAATTCGGCCGAAATCCCCATCCCCATCCCCATCATACAAGCGCGTCCAGCCCCAAAAATCGTTGGTCATCCCGTTCCAATCATTGGCAAACAGGCGGTTGAGATCGTTAATATCCCGCCCAAAAGTCGCACCCGCATTAAATCGGGAGGTCACATACAGTTCATCATTGGCTGGAATCGTAAATTGCCAGTAGCCCCGCGTGCTGTCGCCGTCAATGTTGGCGTTGGGCAACGTGCCGTTAAATGAAGCGGCAGGCGCATAGTGAGTCGAGGTAGTCGGTTCGCTAGCGAGTAGATGAACGCCCCACGTCGACACAAACTCACCGATATTGACATTAATCATGCGATTTTCGCTGCCAAAGTATTGCAGATTAAAGCCAGCGGGCGGCAGTTCACCCCCAATCAGATCGATCATAACGGGGTTGCTAGAACCAGGGTTCCAAATTGCATGGTGCAAAGCAACCAAGCCGCCACCATCATCAACCCATTGCTCAATTATGTTTTCGCTTGTGTCATCAATATTGATGTGGCAAAAATTGAGCAACACGTCATAGTTGCTGAGCAACACGGCCGAGATCGGGTTGTCGCAACGGAGCGAGGTGGTAGTAAAGTTGAACTCATCGGTTGCATCGTTGAGCAGCGTGGCAACTTCGGTGTAAAGCGCTGGCGAAAAAGATGGCTCAGTGCTGCTGTAGTTGTCAGGTTCAAAGCCACCATAAACGAGGACATCGACTGTCGCGGCGCGTTCGCTGGGGGTTGGATAGCTTTCGACCATGTTGAGGATGGTTCGGCCGAAATGGGCCACCGTCTGCGGATACCAATCGCGCGTCGTCACGATCATGTCCTGCCCGTTGAGCGACCCCAGCGCCGACTCAGATGGGCCATCAACCACCAACGTTTCATCAGGCAAGTAGTTGACGCCGAGATTATTGTAGGCAGTGGCCGAATCACCATCACCCAGATGATACGCCGTGGCGTAACCACCTTCTAAAACTGAACGCCCCAACCCGTCAAACCCCTGCCCGCTTGTGCCATCTAATCTGGCAAACGGCACAAGCGTCCCGCCGTGACATTGTGACCCAACGGGGATGCTTGACTGAAGTGCTTCATTGATCAGCGCGTTGATTTTAATCGCCGCCGCCTCGACTTCGGCCGCCGTGGTTTGATGTCCCGCAGGGCCAAACGTCGCATAGCTGCCGTCATACCGATAGTTCAGCGAACCTGTGCCGCCCGGCATGACAAACGCATCATAATTATCAAGATTGGGCACATCTTGGATCAACCCGTCAATCGGGATGGTGTCCAAGGTGTTCCAACTCGCGTCCCAGCCGCCTGAAAAGTTGGTGGCAAACAGGGCGGTGAAGTCGCTGTAGGTGTCGCGACTGTCGGCGCTGCTGTCAACCGTTTCGCCATAAGTAAACGCTTCGCCTGTTGCGCTGCTGCGCACGTCGACCGTGTATCCTGCGGCGATCAGCCCTTCGTACAGCACTTTATATTCTGCCCACCAAACGTCGTTGTAGGCAACAAACATGAGAATGTTCCCTGTGGCGGGATCGGCTTCGGCCGAATTTGACCCACCCACAATCAGTGCAGACAATAAACAGATAAATAGAATTCCCAGTACAACAAATTTTCTCATAATTATTTTGTAACATGCTTACGCAATGTAGCATGTAGGCCAATTATCATTGGCTCAATTTTCACTCACAATTAACCGCGATAGGAAGAACGCAGATGTATGAAAAAATCGTCATTGTCACAGGGGCCAATTCTGGAATTGGTAAAGAAACCGCCCTTAGCTTAGCCAAACAAGGGGCAACCGTCGTGATGGTTTGCCGCAATCAGGCACGCGGATCAGCCGCACTCAACGAAATCAAACAGGCCAGCGGCAGTGAAAACGTGCATCTGATGCTGTGCGATATGGGATCGTTTGCATCGATTCGGGCGTTTGCCACACAGTTCAAAGCCCAATACGATCGGCTCGATGTGTTGGTCAACAACGCAGGGCTGATGAACAGCTCGCGGCAAGAAACGGTTGACGGCATCGAAACAACCTTTGCCGTCAATCACCTTGGCTATTTTTTGACAACCATGGAACTGCTTGATTTGCTACAGGCGAGCGCCCCTGCGCGGATTGTCAACGTGGCATCGGCCGCGCACGATGTCGGCACGTTCAATTTTGACGACTATCAGCGGACTAAAAAGTATTCAGCGTTTCAAGTGTATGGTGAGTCGAAAATGGCGAATATCTTGTTTACGCGCGAGTTGGCGCGGCGTTTGGCTGACACGGGCGTGACGGTGAACGCAGTGCATCCGGGGTTTGTCGCGACAAATTTTGCGACGAACAATGGGCTGTTGTACAAGGTTGGGATGCGTGTGGTGGGACGGATTTTCGGCCGAAATACCCAACACGGCGCAGAAACCTCAATTCACCTCGCCTCATCTCCCGACGTCGAAGGCATCACGGGCGAATACTACGCCGACAAAAAAATAACCAAAACGCACCCCTTCGCCGAAGATGTTGCCGCCCAAAAGCAACTATGGGAACTCAGCGAACAGTTAGTCAGCATGTAATTGACGTTACTAGTTCAATACAACGCCCGACTACAGTCAAAAGCACCACCCTATAAATCTATGCCTTTTTTGGTAACAATCAGTAGATTACGCTTTCTATATTGTTTTTGTTAAAATAGTTAGCATATTTTATGGTTACAAAATTAAAAGAATTTACATTTATTGACTTGTTTGCAGGAATCGGTGGGTTTCACTTGGCATTACACGCGCTTGGTGGAAGATGTGTTTTTGCATCTGAAATAGATTCTTATGCTCGCAAAACATACGAACACAACTTTCATAAAATCAGCCCCAAGTTGTTTGAAAATGGGATGTACAATAATGACATCCGAACTATCTCGCCTAAAAACATCCCTGATTTTGATATTTTGTGCGGAGGTTTCCCCTGCCAACCTTTCAGCCAAGCTGGGTTCAAACGTGGGTTTGATGACAATCTCAAATCAGAACGTGGTAATTTGTTTTTCAATATCGCAGAGATAATTGATGAAAAGCGGCCGAAGGCATTTTTCCTAGAGAATGTTAGAGGAATTGTAAATCATGATGGTGGCAATACTCTTAAAGTCATTCGAGGGATTTTAGAAGATGAGCTAGGCTATTCATTCTATTTGCAAGTTGTAAAGGCTTCTGACTATGGGTTACCCCAATTGCGACCACGCGCTTTCATGATTGGTTTTAGGGATGAGGGATTTTTTAAAAGCTTTACTTTTCCAGAGAAACAACCGCTGCGTTTTAATATGTCTGATGTATGGGGCGGCAAATGTAGTCGAGAAATTGGCTTTACGCTTAGAGTCGGGGGACGAGGGTCTAATATTAATGACCGCCGAAATTGGGATCACTATTTAGTAGATGGTGAAGTGCGCAAACTTATGCCTGAACAAGGGCGAAAAATGCAGGGCCTTCCAGATTGGTTTGAATTCCCAGTTCCTTCCACCCAAGCAATGAAGCAATTAGGCAACAG
>JBMZDF010000612.1:0-3601 GCA_049614105.1 Promineifilaceae bacterium (SeqCode) | reverse complement strand
ACTGGCCAATTACGCAGTGTAATATTGTTTGCAGGATAGTTAAAGCCTTTACCAAACAATGGCCTATGCTGATTGTAATCTTACTCGTGATTTTAGGTTCTATAGGTCTAAATCGATGGGTAACTTACCGTGACGATCGCAATACGGGAACGCCAACTCTGCCAGACATTATTCAGGATGGGGAGAAACCTTCAGAAGTAGACATAACAGCTCTAGCTCAGCTCCCAGATGATGCCCCAAGAAGACGAGGGAGAGTTTCCCAAACCAACCCATCTATCGAAGATAACTGGCGGGGTTTTCAGGAGGTACGCACACGCTCTAGACCTGGCTCCCATCAAGATGTAGTGCCACAAGCCATGTCAAGTGATGGAGCTGCTGCTATACAGCCAACATATGATCCAGATCCTATGCCTATTGCTAATTTGGGGACACAACGGGCAACGCTTACGCTGTCACAAGATCAAGCTCAGGTAATTGTCATTGACAAAGAGGAATTCACGTTAGGCCGTGATGCTTGTGACCTTACAATAGACACACCGTTGATTACACGGAAACATGCCCGTATTTTGCAACGAAATGGACATTATTATCTTGAAGATTTGCAAAGTAGTAACTACACGTTTCTAAACGACAACAAAATAGAGCCGCATTATCAGATGCGGCTCAAGTCAGGTGACCAAATTGGTCTTGGTAAACGAACTAGGATTCTGTTCAAATTAGCAGAATCTTCGTGATTGGGACAATGTAAGTGTATCCCAACAACATTTAGCTCATCCCATTTGGGATCAACTTGAACTGTAACGATATCCCAGTTTACGAATCCGCCTTCTCAAGGTTTCGTTTACTGGGAGTTCTTCCTCCTCATAATCAAAACGCTCAATTAAACAGCGCCGCACTGTAGAGACAGTCACCCCTGAATAGTACTCAGTTACCATATAAACAGGGTCTTGCCTATTAAGTGCCTCCATAATCTTTTCTATATCTCTGGAGAGATTTGGTAGGCGTACTTCAATCGGTTTTCTACCTGGCGAACTCGTTGATTGGCTTTTTTTACTCTTTTTATTTAAGAGTTCCTTTAATCCCGCTCGGATAGTGCCTCGGTTCCAACCTAATTCACGTTCTGCGAGGCGTTGCCCGCCGTTTCCAAATGTTCTCACTACTCTTGCCATAAATAGCCTGCATTCGCGTCTGTCTAGTAGTTTTGCTGTTTCCATATATACTTGTTTTTGAGCTTCTGTTAACTGCATGTCTAACCCTCTTAATAAATAGATTTTGGGATAAATAATAAATTGCCTTTGGGACAATCCTTTTGTTGCTCGTTGACGTATCTTTCACGCCACCTTACACTGGTATCAACTTAAGCCAACACACATGGCCTAACACAAATAAATATTTGATTGATTTACAACATATAAGTGTGCTTCAAAAAAATCTTGCTCACAGAAATCAATCATATGTGATTTGGTTAAGATATGCCAAATTACGAAATGTTTTCAATCATGCACAACTTGTGCACAAATAAACTCGATCTAAATGAGGTAAATTATGGATATAATCCAAGTTGACTATGAAATGTTAGAACAAGTGTCAGCGAAATTTGTACAGCAGTGCGAGGCTGCTCAACAAATGGCACAGGACATTACTAATCGGATGCAAGCGTTGGAGGGTGAATGGATTGGTGAAGGCTCAGTTGCCTTTTTCGCTGAGATGTCAGACCTAATGGTACCTAGTATGCAACGATTGGTTGACTCACTCTCAGAAGCTGGTGAAGCGACAAACCGTATCGCACAAGTGTACGCAAATGCAGAAGAAGAAGCGAGCAACAGCTTTAGCGTTATTGCATAGAATAAAATTAATAAGTTAGAGGAACAAAATCATGGCTGATATTATTAAAATGAACTACCCGCTGATGGAGGAAATGGCTCTAGGCTTCCATCAGGCGCGAGAAACAATGGATACATCAATGGTTGAAATGAGACAGGTTGCACAGCTACTAGCTGATGGGGCATTACTTGGTTCAGCCGGACAAAACTTTGAACAGTCGGTAAGCACTACGCTTATTTCGACCTTGCAACGACTACAATATAAATTTCACGAGTTAGAGTGTGACATCCAAGCAGCAATTCAAGGTATGCGTGGTGCGGATTCAGATGTTGAAGGATTTGTAGGTTAATAACCTCAGGAGATAAATATTATGACTGTATGGATTCATCGTATGTTGAAATTGGCCCGCTCTGCTGTTGACATGGTTCTTAATATTATTGAACAGCAAGTTAGTATCTTGCAATCAAATGTTCAAGAACAGTTCCAAGGAATGGTAAATGAAGTTGTTGGTGGTGTTTGGGTAGGAGATGGTGCAGATAGGTTTGTTGAGGAACTCACAGGTATGGTTCTTCCAAATACTGACCTCATCATCGGCTCATGCACCGTGACCACTGGAAGTATCAATAATGCGGTTGCTATTATTGAAGCGGCCGATGCGCAAGCAAACGGCATCGTTTGCGATTTGGACGGAATGTTCCAAGGCATTTTCCCAGGATAAATTATTTTAGCGTTGTAATTTCTTAGATATAAATTACGAACGATTAAGGACAAATAAAATGGCTGATCAAGTTTATATGGATGTACCTGCTGTCCTCAATATGGGGCAGCGTTTGGATGAAGTTGGTGATGTGCTCACAAATGTTGGTAACGCACTTGAAATGGGGATGACAATTTTGAAGACGACCGCATTTGTCGGATTGATTGGCGGTGTCGCGGTTGAGCGTTTCTTAGGGATGCTCAAACCAGTTATTGATGAACTGGCTGAAAAGTCTTTTGAATTGGGACGCGATTTGCGCGATGCTGCGACCGCATTCCAAAACGGTGATGAACTTGGGGCAACCAAGTTCCACTAAACTGAATTAAAAAAGCCCATACTTTCATTCTCTGAAGTGTGGACTTTTAGAGTCACGATGGTTCTCGGATGACCCACCTACACAAATTATAGTGAAAGGTGGACGCAAATTATTTAGCAATACGTCTGAAAATATTATAAATCGTGTTTCACAAGTGAAAACAAGACACGCGAGTGATTTATCACTCGCGTGTTTTTGTATCTAAGTGCGCCGCTTACCCGACTAATGAGCCGTTTTTGCAAAGCGCCACTTGCAACTTTACTTTCAAGTATTTCTTGTGGCCCCTTGCGATCAAGCTAGTTCAGGAAGCATGGGATCTAATATGCGTTCCATCGCCATCGTGTGGCTACAGTAGCCACGAGAATCAAAGAAATCACAGTCGCAACGCCATTTTCCATTGTTAAAGCTAACAGAATGAGAGTTGTTTTCACCATCGATTGCAACTGAAAATGAACTAAAGCTGATGCGTTCACGCTCTTCTGCGTATGCCTTTGCCTTCTCAATTTTTCCAATTAACGCATAATCCATGTGTGTTTTCTCCTTAAGACTTAGATTTGTAACTATATTTGTCGTTTCTGGATGGTGGGATGCGCTGTGTTGTCAACACAATGCCCAGAAAACAAAAACGCACGATAGGCGTGCGTTTTGTTCTTGACATACTCCCCGACCTAAAGGAACGGGGATTCTAGGGTTCAAGCAGAGAT
>JBMZDF010000611.1:0-3606 GCA_049614105.1 Promineifilaceae bacterium (SeqCode) | reverse complement strand
ACTGAAGCCGAGCGCCTCAAGCGTGCTGCGCAGTTCGGGGCGTCGGCGATGCTGGAGCTGTTTGGCAATTGGCCCTGTGAAGGCGTCGGGATGCTGATTGCGCGTGCCGTAAAAATCGGCTAGCTCGCCGTTGTATGCTTCCAACTGCTCGCGGGCGTTGCTGCCATCATATTTTTCGTAATGGATGATCGCTTCTTCGGCAAGGCGCGGCTTTTGGGCTGGATAGTTGTCTGGGTCGGGCCAGCCGATGCTCATGCCGAACACGACATAAACGCCTTTTGGCAGACCAAGCAGCTCGGCTACTTTTTTAGGATGGTTACGCATTGCGCCAACCATGACGCAGCCAAGGCCAAACGACTCGATTGCCGTGTTGGCGGTCATGCCAACGAGGGCGGCATCAACCGTTGAAACCAAGGTCAGTTCAAGCCCTGGAACCAATGCGGCATCGTGCATCTGGCAGGCGAGATCGACACGGGTGAGGTCAGCGCAGTAGGCGACAAACACCTGACACTGGTTGATGTGTGCCTGATTGCCCGCGAGGACGGCAAGCTGTTTGCGCGTTTCGGGATCGCGAACGACGATCATGCTGTACGTTTGGCGGTTGCTGCTAGTGGGAGCGCGGCGAGCGGTGTTGAGAATGTCCCGAATCATCGTGTCGGAAACGGGGCGGTCGCTAAAGGCGCGGACAGAAACGTGTCGCCTTTGTTGCTTGGTGACGAGTGTGTTGTAAGTGTCGATCATAGGAGCGAACTTTACCTGATTTCGGCCGAAATGTTTAGGAACAAGAAGACAAATTTGCAAAGCACGACCGTTTGACACACCACGCGCCACCCATAAGAAGTTTGATGGGAGAACGACCGAAACAGATGCAGATTTAGCCTAAATGATGTATGTTGCTGGCACGATTATCAGAAGGCTATGGATAACTCAAACTTTGATTGGCAAACAGAAGACGAAACGATTTGGGAAGGCGATTCGGCCGAAGCATCGCCCCTCATCACAAATCGCAGATGGTGGACCCCTGTGCTGGTGCTGGTTGCGCTGCTGATTGGCGGCATTGGCTATTGGCAGGCGCGGCAGCGGGTCGAAACGGTGACCGAGGAGGTCGAAGTTGATCTGCGGTCGAGTATCGAACTGGTTTATCAGGCGGCGGCCGATAGGGATATGGAGTTGTTCAACAGCATGCTGTCTGGGCGCGATATGGGCTGGGTCGGAACGCAGCAAATGCTGTTGAAGCGCGATGGATTGTTAGATCGGTCGCAGTTTGGGCTAACGTTGAGCGAGACGTTGCCGGTTGTTGAGCAGGTGGTACTGAGTCCTGATCTATTTTCGGCCGAAATCACCCTCACCGTTCCCTACAACGAAACAACGCTCCAACTGCCCATCAATTTTCGCAAAGGCACAACCCACTGGCTATTTGCCCCGCCGCCCGATCAGTATTGGGGAGAAAACATTATTCGCGAATCGAACTACCTGATTAGCCAGTATCCTGCGCGGGATGCTGAACTGATCGAGCGTTTGATTGCTGATTTGGACGACCTGCTCCAGCAAAGCGGCACAGTTGAGTTTGGATATTATCCTCCTGAGCGGCAGATACAACTGACTTTTACGACCGATCCCAAAGTGCTGCTGGATATTGAGCTTGATTTTTCGGCCGAAAAGCTAACCCTCCCCACGCCATCATTAATCGGCCTGCCAATTGATGCGCAAGGGTATCGCGCCTTGTTTAACTTTTATGCGATGCACGTTTACGCGCCCGTTTATGCGGTTGGCGTCGGGTATGAGTGCTGTGAGCATCTGCTATTTTATAAAGCATTCTATGACTGGCGACTTTCTGTGGTGGGGGTGCGTGACTGGCCGCTCACACTGGCCGATCGGGACAAAGTGCTGGCCCGCGAAAACGACTTTATGACCGACTTGCAAGGCTGGCACAAGGTTGATTTGAGCGAGGTTAACACAGATGAGTGGCGGCTTGCTTATGCGATTGTCGATTATATCAACAGTTCGCGCTATGACATGGTGGGCTTCAACGGCGCTTATATGCTGCCCGGTCAACCGCATGCTGCCACTTGGGAGCAGTGGATTGAAATTATCCTAAGTCTAAAGTCACCACTCGCGACAAACGATTCAGTTGATTCGTTAGATAAAGCGATTGATGCCTTTTTGAATCGTTGGCGCGTTTCTGAAACCCCGATCCTCCTTCCGTCCGCCGTGCCAGTGATGGCTTGTGAAGATAATTTTGGTGGCGGGGTGATTTATGGCTATCACCATGCCGAAAATCGCTGGCCGATTTATGGCGAGTCGGCAGACCCCGCGCAATATATTCGCGCTTTGCCCGACCAAGATGGGCTGTGGATTGGGGAAACAGGGTTGCAGGCTTCTTTGCTCAGAAATGGAGAAATGATCCAGCTACCAGAGCGGCTGCGTTATTTTGGGGTGCATGCGCCTGATGGAAACACGCTGGCGGCGATGCGGGTTGGGGCGAATGGGCAGTCGGCCAACGCGCAGATGTCGCTGATTGATTTGGATAACTGTTCGGCCGAAAGTTGCCCCTTCGACGCCCGTTTAGGACAAGTGATTTGGTCGTCTGATGGCCGTTATCAGCTTGTGCGCGATTTTGCTAACCAGCGCACAACGGTGATGAGCAATGACAACACCTTGGAAAAAGTGATCCCGCTGTCGCCGCAGGCTGGCATGTCGGTGTGGGTTGATGCTGAT
Organism: Promineifilaceae bacterium (SeqCode); assembly: GCA_049614105.1. Classification (GTDB taxonomy): domain Bacteria; phylum Chloroflexota; class Anaerolineae; order Promineifilales; family Promineifilaceae; genus CALECP01. The sequence continues at coordinate 888 of JBMZDF010000611.1, read as the reverse complement.
ACGGTGGCGTGGCTAGACGGTGGCGATAAATATGTGCGTTCCGATGTTGGATCGAGTTTGGTGGAACCGTGGGTTGCTTATGAGGATTTTCGGCCGAAATTGCCCACCACCCCCATCGAAAAGCCAACGTTGCGTATTCACGATGCAGGCTACCCGCTCAGCCCCGATCTGAAACTGGTGCAAGTCTATGACGACGTGACGCCGCGCTACATGCTTGCGTTCGACCCTGCCACAGATGAATTAAGCTATGTGCCTGAGCTAGATGACACGTTCTTTTTGACCGCCTCGCACAATGGTCGCTGGATAGCGGCGGCTGCGTTTGATGATGAAAATTTGAACGGCCGATTGACCGAACTAATTTTGTACAATCGCGAAACGGGTGATACTTATCGCTACCCCTACAGCAGCGCCAGCCGCGTATTATTCCCCAACGCAACTGACGATTGGGCGATGATTTTCGAGCAGGAGCAGATTCGGTTGATTGCGCCTGAGCATGATTATCTGCGCTATGTTTTACCGCCTCAAGCGTCATGTAGTTCGGCTGCGTGGATGGAAAGGGGAAGAAATGCAGAATAAAGAATAAGGGGAATGAAGAATATGATTGAATTTGAGATTGTTTCGCTGTTGAAAACGGATGCGGGGCTGATTGTGGCTTGTGGTGAGGTTTTGACTGAGGCGTTTAGCGAGAATTGGAATGCGTGGGAAACGGCTGAGGAGGGGGTTGAGGAAGTTGAGGAGCTATTGGACGAAAACGCGCTTTTTTGTGTGGCGTTGACGTCAGATGGGGATGTGCTGGGGTTTACGGCGGCGCAGTCGACGTATGATGGTTTTGCGTGGGAGCTGCATCCGCTGGCAGTTCGGCCGAAATATCAGGGAATGGGAATCGGC
>JBMZDF010000610.1:0-3609 GCA_049614105.1 Promineifilaceae bacterium (SeqCode) | reverse complement strand
GATGCGGGCGCTAGAGCCGACAACGGTGCTGGAGATTCCAAAGACGGCGCTGTATCAGTTGATGCAATTTTCGGCCGAATTTGACCAAACAATGCGGTCACTGTACAGCGAACGCGCTGTCTGGACCCATATGCGTAGCGCCCCGATGTTTGAATTACTTGATGATGCGTCCCTGCGCCAACTGCTTGACGCCGCCCAACTACGAACGATGCACGAAGGGGAGTTGCTGTTTGCCGAGGGCGACGACGCTCAAAGTTTATATTTGGTGCGGACAGGGTTTTTGAAAGTGCGTCAGGGCAAGCGCGTGCTGATCTACTTTCGCGAAGGGGATGCGTTTGGCGCGTTGTCCGTGTTGACGAAAGCGCCCCAAGCGTACACCGTGAGCGCCAACACGCGCAGCGAAATTATCGAGATTCCGCGACGAGCATTGACAAGCATCCTGCGACGCCAGCCCCAGCTACGCTATGAGCTGATTATGAAGGCGCAAGCGGCCGAGAAAATGACCGTGGGCAAGCAAGCAAACAAGTCGGCTAAATCAGGTGGCGCTCAGGCGATGAACGCGACAATGCTTGCTCTGTCGATGACGGGACTGCTGGAGCAGGGCGTCATGCAGGGGCGTCAAGTATTGGTCATCGACCAAAATATTTGTACCGACTGCAACAACTGCGTCGAGTCCTGTGGTCGTCGTCACGGGCATCCACGGCTGGCGCGATCGGGCTTGCAGATGGGCAACTTGCTATTTCCGACCGCGTGCCGCCACTGCGAAGATCCAAAATGTTTGCTCTGTAGCGTTAGCGGAATTATTCGCGAACCAGACGGGCAGATTTCGATTGTGCCTGACAACTGTATTGGCTGCGGCGCGTGTGCGGAGCGTTGTCCCTATGACAACATCCAAATGCACGCCAAAACGCCGCCAAAACGCGCCCCTTGGCATGTCGATTTGCTCAACATGCTGCTCAATCGGCAGCAAGAGACGCCAGAGCCAGCCCCCGACGAGCCGCTTGTGGCGGTCAAGTGCGATCTTTGTGCGGGACACAGCGATTATGCTTGCGTGACCGCCTGCCCCGTTGGCGCGGCGTTCCGCGTTGACCCGCGCGACGTGTTTGCGCTCTCGAACAACAACATTATTGGCCTCGACCAAATTTCGGTTGCGGCGTGACAAACAAATGGCAGCAGAAACAACTCCTCAGAACAAAGTACAACTTCCCACGCGACAGCTCACGCGCTTTGAAGAACATCGAACATGGATTAAGGTTGCGGGCGGCGCGGCGGTGGGGCTGTTGCTGCTGATGTGCCTGATTGCATTTGGGGCGTTTGAGTCGCTTGACGGCTTTTGGTTCGGCCGAAATTTACGCGGCTACACTTTTTTTGGCCTCTTTTTTGGCATTCTCGCCGTTGTTCTTGCGTTCGCCACCTTCATCTACACGGCACGCAAGCGGGGCGCTGAAAATAGCATTCCCACCAAATATCGCAGCACGATGATGAGTTGGCTGTGGGCGCACGTCTATTTGGGGTTGCTGGCGCTGCTGTCGGCAATGATCCACGCAGGGCCAGGGTTGCGCGGCGGGCAAACGACGACAACGGGCGACATGCTGTTCTGGGTCTTTTGTTTGCTGGTTGGCAGCGGGGTTGCGTGGCGGCTGGTTTATCGCTACCTGCCGCAGCGTGTCCAGTCTGAGATCGGCAACTATTCGGAGATGATTTCGCTGGGCAGAGCGGCCGAGGCGCTGGTCGAAATTGAAAAGCTGGCGGCAGGTAAGTCAGAGGCGTTTCAACAGATGAAAGATCGGTTGTTGGAAGGGGACGCGGTGGCGTTGGATGCGTTTTCGGCCGAAGAACGCAACGACTTTGCACAAGTGCAGACCTTGGCAGCACGCCGTCAGCGCGGCCTAACGCGCCATGTGGCACAATCGAAAGCAACGCGGATGCTGAAAATTTGGCGACACCTGCACATTCCGCTGGTTGCCGTCTTTTTGCTCATTTTGTTGGTACACATTGTGGCTGTGACTGATGCGGGGCAGCGCGATGCAAGCAACTTGCATCCTGTGGAAGCGTGCGCCGATTGCCATCAGGGCATTGTTGACCAGTGGCGCGGGTCGATGCACGCGCACGCCTTGACCAGCCCCGTGACGATTGTGCAGACAAATATTGCGGTACGCACCACATTAGCCGACCACACGCTCGAAACCCAGATGATTTGTAGCAACTGCCACGCGCCTGCCGCCATGCTGATGACCGATCAGCAGCAGGCGACGCTGCCCGTTGTGCCGCTCTATGGCGAGACGGCGGCACAGGTCAACGAGGGGGTCAACTGCGTTATTTGCCATCAATTTAACGGGGAAACCAGCACGGGCGCGGCGAGCTTTTTTGATTATCAGAACGGCATTCGGCCGGGGCGCGTCTATTATGGCGGCTTGGATGACTCAGTTGGCAATGATTTCCACATGGGCAAGTCGCTCGAACGTTTCGACACGCCTGAGGCAACCTGCGAAAGCTGCCACAATGTGAATGTTGATCTCGATGGGGACGGGGATTTGACCAAGCCGGGCTTTGATTTGGTGCTGCAAAGTAGCTATCGGGAGTATGAGCAGGAATATTTGCCAAATGGCGGTACGGAAACGTGCGTGACGTGTCATATGCCGCTGGTTGATGGGGGTCGGGTGGCAGATTCGGCCGAAATTCCCAACGAGCAAGATTACGCAGGCCCCGAACGCGAGGTTCGCCATCACGGCTTTGTTGGTGTCGATTACCCGCTCGACACGGTTGCTATTTCTGACCCGCAAAAAGCAGCGCGGGCGGCACTACTCCAGTCGGCGGCGCTGTTGGAACTGGATGCGGACAGCGTGACCGTTTCTGAGGATGAGATTGTGTTTGACGTGCGGGTGGCAAACAACGAGCTGGGGCACCAGCTGCCGACCGGCTTTGCCTTTGCGCGACAGATGTGGCTTGAGGTTGTTGTGTCTGATCAGGATGGCGTCACGTTGTTCGAGTCGGGTTTGTTGGCAACCAATGTCGCCGACCTGTGCGACACCGACACGATGACCGACGTGCTGGCTGAGTTTGTGCAGGATTGCAGCGCCAGCGATCCGCAGCTGGTCAACTTCCAGCAAAAATTGATGTCAGAGGTCGAGCCAGTTTTTGATGAGGATGGGGATGCGGTGATTGATGCGTATGGCAACACCTTTGCACAGGCGTCGGCGGGAGCGCAAGAGGTGGTTGTGCAGTCGCTTGACGTGGGCGCGATTGCGCGAATTCGGCCGTTTGACGGTCAAGCGTTGACGCGACTTTCGCCGTTTGACGATACGCGATCGTATGCCTATGCTGTTCCGTTTTCGGCCGATGTTGACGAAGTAACCATTGAGGTGCGGCTCTTGTTTCGTAACTTGCCGCCCTATTTTCTGCGGGCGCTGGCCGACATGCAAACACCCGCAGACGGCCCCGATCTGTTCCCGATGATCGACAACCTCCAAATTGTCGAAATGAACACGGACAGCATAACCCAAACCCTCCCTTAGTCCCTTTCCCAAAGGGGAAGGCTAGGCGGGGGGCTGCCAACCCCTCAAGCTCCCAAAAAACCACAATTTAATACTCACAAGAGTCGAAGTTTCG
>JBMZDF010000609.1:0-3620 GCA_049614105.1 Promineifilaceae bacterium (SeqCode) | reverse complement strand
ACGTGATGCAGTCCTAAAATGTGGCCTATTTCATGTGAAGTGACGCGCTCATCGTGAACGCTGGGCGTGTCCATCACAAAAAAGATGTCGCTGCCGAGCGGGTTGATGCCGTTTGGCCCGCCGAGCCGCTGAACATAAAAACCCGTAATTAAGCTCAAGTTTGGCAGTTCGATTTCCCCTCGATTCACCGCATTGAAAAACGCGAAAAAGTCGCCCTGAATAATTGCTTGCAGCAGCGCGTTTGAGATGGTGACACGCTCAATTGTTTGAACATCAAGCGTGATAGTGGCTTGCGACCAGATGCCGTTGACGCGCTCATAAATTGCCTCAACTTCTTCGATGGTGCGCTGACTGGATAGCGTGCCGCTCTCGTCGTCCAAAATATAAATAGACATGGGTAGGCTGATTGTGGGCGGTTGGGCGGTGCTTTCGGCCGTTGGCGTCGGAATAACCGTCGGGCTTGGTTCAGGCAAAGGGGTCGCCGTTGGCAGAGGGGCTGGGGCGCAGGCTAGCAGTAGTGGGATAAGGAGGGCGAGGAGGGAAATCGGCCGAAAATAAAACATCCCTCTATTTTCCTGAACACACTTCCTTGCTGCTGTGATCTTCACCACATAAATTGTTCCCCAAAAGCAAGCAACTTGATTGACAGCATACAATTTATCGCAAACAATACGAAAAACAAGCCAAGCTGCGTTGTCAGAAAATCTGACGCGCTGACAGGGTGACACCCCCGTTTTCCCTACTCATTTGGCTCGATCGTAAAACGGAAGGGGAACCCTTCAAGCCGTGCCATTGTCGTTGCAACGCGCACGCGCGATTCGGCGTCTGGTTTGGGCAGGGCGTCAACGACTGATTGCCCCTCATTGTGAACTTGCCACATGATCCCTTCTGCAAAGATGATCGGCTTTTTGAACACTTGAACCAGTACACGGATCACAAATTCCATCGTTGTGACAGGATCATCATGCGCGATCACTTTCCACAGATCGTCTGAGGTGTGGCTTGTCTGAACAAGCTGATCCTCATAGATTTCAGGTGAGCCTTCTGCTGGCGATGCGTCAATGATTTGTGGGCGAGTAGTCATCATCCGATAAGTGTACCCGTTTAGATGGTGACAGTCACTGCCCGCTGAAATCTGGTCGGCTAAAGTTGAATGGGGTGACTAAATCGTCACCTCAAGAGATATAAATGTTACTACCTTATGTATCGGTTGTTATTCCTGCGTTTAATGCTGAAAAAATTATAGCCCCCTGTTTGTTCGCACTTGCCAATCAAAGCTACCCTCGCGATCGGTTTGAGGTGTTGTTGGTGGATGATGGTTCGGCCGATCAAACGGCTCTGGTCGGCCGAAAACACGGCGCACACGTTGTGTCGCTGCCCCATAATCAAGGTCGCTCAGCCGCCCGCAACGCAGGCGCAGCAGCGGCAAACGGCGAGATTTTGCTGTTTACCGATGCTGACTGTGAACCGACATCGAATTGGGTGGCGGACATGATTGCACCCTTTCAGGCGGACGCCACAGTTGTGGGTGTGAAGGGGGCTTATTATTGTAAACAACGTTCGCTTATTGCACGTTTTACGCAGCTTGAGCTAGAAGACAAGTATGCAGAGCTATCACGACACACGACGATTAGCTTTATCGACACGTATTCGGCTGCCTACCGTCGCGATATTTTTCTAGCAAATGGCGGCTTCGACAGCACGCTCAACTACAGCCTGCTTGAAGATCAAGACTTTTCGTTTCGCTTGGCTGCTCAAGGCGTCAAACTGGTGTTTGCGCCCGCTGCACGTGTCTATCATCAACATTTGACCTCGCCCACGCGCTATTATTGGCGCAAATGGTTGATTGGTCGCTGGAAAACAGTGATTCTGCGTCGGTTTCCCGAACGACGCGACAATGACTCGCGCACCCCGTTTTCGCTCAAGCTCCAGTTTGGTATCGCACTTCTGCTGCTTGTGCTGATACCGCTTGCACTGGTCGTTTGGCCTCTATGGTTGCTTGTTGGACTGCTGCTCATGTTGTTTACAGTGACCGCGCTACCGTTTTTACGCATGACGCTCCGCAAAGATCCGATCGTTGGGGTTGTTGTGCTGCCCATGCTGTTGATACGGGCTTTCGGGCTGGCGCATGGATATGTGGACGGCCTGCTGCGTCTCAGAAGCGTGCGTTAATTGTTGACCACCTTTCGCATAATTTCCAGCGCCTTTGCCATACTTGACTCCGATTGGGTGAACGCGATTCGCAGATAGTCGGGGCCTTGTGGCAGCAGCGCCACGCCCTGATTGAGAATTTGGTACGCCAAGGTTTCTGAGTCCAGCCCTGTTTTCCGTATATCCATCAGAATATAGAATGCGCCATCGGGGTACACCGTTTCGATGTTGTCCATCGTGCTGAGCGCGGCGTAGGTCAGGTCGCGGCGGCGTTTGTAGGCCGCAACCATTTCGGCGACGCAATCCTGTGGCCCGTTGAGCGCCACCGCGCCAGCATCTTGGATAAATTGGGGCAGGTTAGAATGCACGGAAACCATCATTTTTGAGTAGTTGTCCGCCAAATCTTCTGGAATCACCGCAAACCCTAGTCGCCAGCCAGTCATCGCATAGGCTTTGCTGAATCCGTCGAGCAGGATGGTACGCTCTGCCATGTCGGGCAGTTCGTAGATGCTAATCGGCCGATCGGCCGTATAGTACATCTGAAAATAGACTTCATCCGCAATAATCCAGAGGTCGTGTTCTTTGGCGATGGCGGCCACTTTTTCGAGCGATTCGCGGCTGAGCAGGGTTCCTGTGGGGTTGGAGGGGCTGTTGAGGATGATTGCTTTGGTGCGTGGGGTGATTTTTTGGCTGATTTCGGCCGAATTAATCTGAAACGCATCTTCCTGCTTCAACTCATAAAGCACCGATTTGCCATTTGCAAACGCCACCAGTTCTTTATACGGTGGATAGCCCGGCGTCGGCAACAGAACCTCGTCCCCTGCCTCAATCATCGATAACATCGTATACGAAAGCGCCCCTTTCACCCCCGGCGTGACCATGATGCGTTTGGGCGTCACGTGAATATTGCGACTGCGCTGCAAATAGGCGGCAATCGCTTCGCGCAAATGCCATTCGCCCGCTGACGATCCGTAGCGTGTGCGACCCGCTAACATGCCCTTGTGGGCTGCTTCCATAATGTGCGTTGGCGTCTCAAAGTCTGGTTCGCCAAGTTCCAGATGGATAATATCGCGACCTTGCCGCTCCAAAACCATCGCTTTTTCCCAGACGCCAAATGCGCCCATTCCCATAATTCGGTTTGCTCGTGCTGCGTAAGGTTTCATAAAAAGGAGGGGAGAAGGAATGAAGAAAAGGGGAATGAAGAATGATGAATGAAGAACAAAGAAAAGTGTATGCGCCCTAAGTAGATGACAAAAAGTCTTTGACCGCAAAAACGGTTAAACAATTAGCCATTTCCCAGACTAATGAACCGTTTTTGCAAAGCGCCACTTACAACTTTACTTTTAAGTACTTTTTGTGGCGCACTTATTTCTTTATTCTTCATTTAATATTCAACATTCATTATTTCTTCCTGCCTCTTATTTTGCTGCAACCAGCAGCCGATTAATCTCGTTTACATCGTCTAGTGA
>JBMZDF010000608.1:0-3626 GCA_049614105.1 Promineifilaceae bacterium (SeqCode) | reverse complement strand
ATCTACATTCTCTGTGGGGAGTACGAAAAGGCGCTTGACTCAAACATAGACGCCGCCGTGGCGGATCGTCGTTACCTCGCTTACAACCCCGTTCTCAACAAGTATCTGATTTATCATCTGCATAACGTCCACTTTCAGATTTATGCAGCGACCTTCTTAGGACAATATCAGGCGGCGCTGACGGCGGCTGAAACAATTATCGAAAGCATTCCACCCGAAGCGATGTATCTCAAATCGCAGTATATTGTGAACTATGTGGAAGCATACACCAGCATGAAGGCGCATGTGTTCGTCCGTTTTGGCAAATGGGAGGCGATCAAAGACGCGCCTTTACCAGAGGATAAAACCCTTTATTGTGTGACAACTTCTGTGTGGCATTATGCAAAAGGGTTGGCCTATGCAGCAACAGGGGACATCGAAAATGCGGCGATTCAGCAACAACTGTTGGCCGAAGCACATGAACGTATTCCCGACACGCGCATGATTTACAACAACACGGCCCGCGACATTCTTCAGGTTGGGATCGCCATGCTGGAAGGCGAGTTGAGCTATCGGCGCGGTCAATACGACACGGCGTTTGCCCAATTGCGCCATACGGTCGACCTCTATGATGCGCTCAACTACACGGAACCATGGGCATGGATGCAACCGCCGCGTCACGCATTAGGTGGCTTATTGCTTGAACAGGGTCGCGTAACTGAGGCCGCTGCCGTCTATCGCGCCGATCTTGGTCTTGACGACACACTCGTCCGACCCAGTCAACATCTAAACAACATTTGGAGCCTGCAAGGGTATACCGAATGCTTAGAACGCTTGGGTGACAGCGAACAGCACGCCATCTTCAAAGAGAAGCTGGCCCTTGCACAGGCCAAAGCTGATATTCAAGTCGATGTGTCATGCTTCTGCCGACAAACCGACCATTGCTGCGGATAAGGGGCTAATTCGTTTTACTCGGTTTGGGACTTACGCAGAACCTCCCCCACCTAGCCTCCCCCAAAGGGGGGAGGAACTAGATCGATTCCCCTCCCTTCGGGAGGGGCTAGGGGAGGGTGCTTACCTTAACTCACCACGTAAACCCTAACTACTTACTCAACTTGTGCCGAGAGAAAATCGAGCAAATCAATTTTCGTCAAAATCCCTTCAACATGCTGATTGTCGTCTGTAATAATCGCAACACCTGCCTCGTTTACCTTTGGCAGCAGTTCCGTCATTGATATTGATGAATTAACGACAAGCGGTTCGCGATTGATAATTGGTTCGACCGATTCACCACGCACATGCTGATGATCAGAATCGAGAATGTGCGTGAGCAAACCAACTTCGCTGACAACACCAATCAAATGATTGCCTGCATCCACAACGGGAACCTGCGAAATGCCGTATGTTTTCATCATGGCAACCACATCCTCAACAATTGCATCAGGCTGGATTGTCAACAGTTCGCGCTCGCCCTTGGCTGCGTTGACATCATTTGCCGAATAGCTGCGTCGTGGGCGTTCTAGGTAGCCATTTTCGCGCATCCAGTTGTCGTTAAACACCTTGCTCATGTAGCTGCGGCCTGAATCTGGCAAAATCACAACAATCGTATGCTCAGGGCCAAGACTGTTTGCACGTGCGTACTTCAGCGCACCCGCAACCGCACCGCCGCCCGACCCGCCTGTAAAGATACCTTCCTCACGCACAAGCCGTCGCGCCATCACAAAGCACTCTTTGTCATTGACGCGCACCATCTCATCCACCCTGCTGAGGTCGAGCGTGCTGGGTAGAAAATCTTCGCCGATTCCTTCGACTTTGTAGCTCTCAGCCACGACATCTTCATCACCTTGATGCAACTCAAGCAAAATTGACCCAACGGGATCAACCCCAACCGTTTTAATCTCAGGATTTTGCTCTTTCAGATATTTGGATGTTCCCGTGATTGTGCCGCCTGTGCCTAACCCCACAATGAAATGGGTCAGCCGATCGCCAATCTGATTGTACAGTTCAGGGCCTGTGGTGACGTAGTGGGTGCGGGGATTTTCTGGGTTGTGATATTGGTTTGCCAAAATCGCGCCCGGCGTCTCGCGTACCAATCGATCCGCAACGGAATAATAGCTGCGCGGATCTTCTGGCTCCACAGCGGTTGGGGTGACAACAACCTCAGCCCCAAATGCACGCAATACTTCGACTTTCTCTTGTGATTGTTTATCGGCCATCACAAAAATACAGCGATACCCTTTGAGGGCGGCCGAAATAGCCAGTCCAACACCCGTATTGCCAGACGTTGCCTCAACAATGACGCCGCCTGGCTTTAAACGCCCGCTCTGCTCCGCTTCTTCCACAATAAATGAGCCGATGCGATCCTTGATACTGCCGCCAGGGTTTAGATACTCCAGTTTGACGTAAATGTTGCAAGTGAGTCCGTCAATGACGGAGTTGAGTCGAACGAGGGGTGTGTTACCAATTGCGGCAACAACGTTATCATAAACAAATTTTTGAGACATAGGAAAAAAGGGGTCGCAACAGAGTCGTGAAGAATGCCAAGTTAGTGGCTAAGCCGTTACCCTGTGTTCTTAACTCTGTAGGGCACTGTCTTATTCGGTATTTTGTGTTCAGTATGCGGCATTCGGGAAACGCGACGTGCTGCATACTGAACATCTTATTTACAGCAGTCTACTTAAATATGTGTTAGGGCAGCTTGCAGATCACGGATCAAATCATCGGCCGATTCAATACCAACTGAAATCCGCACAAGACCCGGATCAACCGCCAAAGGTGAGTTGGCAACGGTCGCATGCGTCATCGGTGCAGGTAGTTCAATCAATGACTCAACCCCGCCCAGTGATTCAGCCAGCGTGAATAGCTTCGCTTTCTTCGCAACTATTTCGGCCGCCTCCGCACCACCTTCAACTAAAAATGAAACCATGCCGCCCGGCCCTTTCATCTGCCGTTTTGCCAATTCATGCTGCGGATGGTCTTCTAACCCCGGATAAATCACGCTGGTCACTTTGGGATGATCGACCAAGAAATTGGCAACTTTGGTTGCATTCTCGCAGTGTGTCCGCATCCGAATCGCCAGCGTCTTGATGCCGCGCAACGTCAAAAAACAATCCATCGGCGCGGGAACAGCACCAATCGCGTTTTGGAGATATTTCAAACGCTCGTGAATCGCATCATCGTTGAGAATAATTGCGCCGCCAACCACATCAGAGTGGCCCGCGATATATTTGGTCGTGCTGTGAACCACAAAGTCAGCGCCCAACGCGAGCGGTTGCTGCAAAATGGGCGAGGCAAAGGTGCTGTCCACACCTAACCACGCGCCGCCAGCATGCACAACTTCGGCAATCGCAGCAACATCTGTAATTTTCAGCGTCGGATTGGTTGGCGACTCTAGCCAAACGAGGCGGGTGTTGGGCTGCATCGCGGCTTGAACTGATTCAGGGCTTGTTGTATCTGTGAAGCTAAACTCAATCCCGTACACTTCCAGCACATTTTTGAACAAGCGGAATGTGCCACCATAGACATCGTTCCCGCTCAAAACGTGCTCACCCGGCTTAATCAGGCGCAAAATCGTGTCGATTGACGCCATACCCGATGCAAAAGCAAGCGCATATTTGCCGCCATCAAGTGCCGCCAGCGCATTCTGC
>JBMZDF010000607.1:0-3633 GCA_049614105.1 Promineifilaceae bacterium (SeqCode) | reverse complement strand
TGCGCTCGCCCTTTACGAGGAATCCCTGCAAGTTGATGAGCAAATAGGGGACATTAAAGGCAAGGCGACCAGTTTGTCAGTTATGGCAAATCTTTTCATGGGGACAGGAGAATGGGGGAAAGCAGAATCTTTAATTCTTGAATCCTTGCAATTATCCAAACAACTTGGGCATCTTCAAGATGTTGCCTTTAATATTGTTAAATTAGGACAAATCGCTGAAAATCGTGACAATATTAGTTTGGCAAAACAACGCTATGAAAGCGGGATTAGCATATTCCGTCGACTTGGAATGCGGCGCGAGGTCGCGCAAGTTGAACGGATGATTGCGTCGTTGGGTGGGAAAAACAGAGGCGCAGAGCAAACACAGGGGGTCAATCCGCTGCAATCGGCCGTGCAGTCAGCACGCGCCGCCGCCAAACAAGGCGCATTTACCGCCGCCGTCACGCATCAGCAGCAGGCGGTCGCACACGCACGCACCCGCGCCACCGATCGCAATCGTGACGCCCTCGTTACCCTTAGCGTCCTGCTTTACAATCTTGCGGGCTATCATCAGAAGCTCAATCAACACGCCGAAGCGGTGGCGTGCCTTGAAGAGGTGGTCGCCCTTGATAAAGAAACAGGGCATGAAGATTTAGCGGCTGATCAACAGGCATTGGCGGCGGCACAGGCGCAGTTGGCAGCGTCCACAGCAGAAACAACTAACGCCCCTGACGAAGATGAACGCGCAGAACAAGCGGCACAAGCACGGTTTGCCGCACACCTCGCCAGCCTGAGCGAAGATGAGCAGGTGGCGTTGCTACAACAGGTGCATTTTGAACAAGCTGAACAGCAGCTTTTACCACAGCTCGCCAACGTTCTAGGCGGCAACATCCCGCCTGAACAGTACCCCAACATTGCCGCCAGCATTGACCCGCTAATCGCCCAAATCGCAGCGGACGACGCACTCAGCGCCGCCCGTCACGATCTAGCCGCCCTGCTCCAGTGCGCCACCGACTACCTGCGCGGCCAACCCCACAACGTCCCCGCACGGTACGCAGAACAATGGGCGGCGTGGGGGTTGTTGTAAGGGCAGGTTGTAAGGGCGGGGTTGTAAGGGCAGGTTTTAAACCTGCCCCTACCTTGCCACTATTCATAACGGAGTTGAGTAAATAATGGAAACAGACAAAAAAGCGTATGTGACTTGTAAAGTGTGTGGACATCGGTTTCTCGTGACGCCAGCCGACTTTCGTGCTGAGCGGGTTGTGATTTATCGGGGCGGTGGGGGTACGCGCACGATTGAATGCCCGAATTGTCAGCGGCGTGTCTATGTTGACGTGCCGAAAGGATGGCTGGACGATGAGTGAGCAAATACCTGAGTTTCCTGCTCAGGCTGAGACGTCAGGTAATGCTGTGCTGCATCAATGGTTTATGGAGCAGCGTATCAAATCCGTTGACAACCTAGAAGCAGGCGCAACGCACCTGATCACGTTGACACTGGCACTGCTGACGGTGCTAATCGGCATCATGGGGTTGAGCGACGGCAATATTCCACTTTATATGAAAAAGTGGGCAGGGCTGCAATGGTTGAGCGGGATTGGAATTGTCGCGCTGCTGATTTCGCTGTTGTGTGCGTTGGGTGTGGTGTGGCCGTTGCCGTATGAGGCGTCAATCGGAAAGCCCAATGAAATTGAGGCGGCGTTTGAGACGCTGCTGGAGCGAAAGGCGACCTTGGGCCGTGCCGCGATGGGCTGGTTTGGCGCGGGGGTGGTGTGTCTTGGGTTGACGGTGGTTGTGGCTTTGTTGTGGGAGATTTAGTGGGAGTTGTGGTTGGTAAGCGGTGAGCGGTGAGCGGTAAGCGGTAAGCGGTAATCGGTAATCCGATAACGGATAACGGGTAACGAATAACGAATAACGGATAACGGATAACGGGCAACGGGTAACGAATACATGGGAACGAAAACGGTGGATTGTGTGATTGTTGGTGGTGGCATTACGGGCTTGACGGCGGCTTATCGTTTGCGGCGTTTGCGGCCTGAGTGGTCGATTTTGTTGTTGGAGGCGGGTGAGCGGCTGGGTGGCAAGCTGAAAACGGAGCGGGTTGGTGAGTTTGTGGTGGAGGCTTCGGCCGATTCCTTTCTCGCCCGCAAGCCAGCCGGGATCGCCCTTGTCGAAGAATTGGGACTTGCCGATCAGATTCAGGGTCGGCGGCCTGAGAACCGCAAGACGTTTGTGCAGCGGCACGGCAATCTGTATCGACTGCCTGAAGGACTGACGGGGTTGATTCCGACAAACTTGGATGCACTGTATGCCCATCCGTTGCTTTCGCCCGAGGCAGCCGCCCGTGTTGCCCAAGAACCCACCCTCCCAATTCGTGAAGGAGACGAGGACGAGTCGGTTGGCGATTTTATCAGCCGCCGCATGGGGCGCGAGCTGTACGAAAATTTGGTCGAGCCGCTGATGGGCGGCATTTATGGCGGACGCGCCGATCTGTTGAGCCTGCAAGCGGTGTTCCCACAGTTGCGCAACTTAGAATTGACGCACGGTAGTTTGTTGAAGGGGTTGACTCAGCCTAAGAAAACGACCGCTGCGCCCAGCTATCCGCCGTTTGTGAGTTTTAAGGGCGGGATTGGGACTTTGGTTGATCGCTTGGCGGCGGCGTTGGATGGGGTTGAGGTGCGAACGGGGTGTGCGGTTGAGTCTGTGATGGAGTTGGATGGGGGTTGGGAGGTTGTTGTGGATGGTGGGGAGGGGATTTCGGCCGAGAATCTCATCCTCACAACGCCAGCTTACATCACCTCAAAACTACTCGCCAACAACAACCCCGAACTGTCCAACGCGCTCGCCGCTATCCCGCACAGTTCGGCCGCTATTGTGACGCTTGCCTTCAACAAAGCTGACATCGAAAATCAGCTCAACGGGTATGGCTACGTCATTCCACGCATCGAGGGCAAGGAGATTTTGGCCTGCACATGGTCGTCGCAAAAGTGGGGCAATCGTGCGCCTGAGCGTTCGGTTTTGCTGCGTGTTTATCTGGGCCGTTATGGCGTGGACGTGACGGCGTATGAAGATTCGCTGTTGATTGGATTGGCGAAGGCGGAATTGGCGGGGGTTTTGGGCATTTCGGCCGAAGCGACCCTGACCACATTGCACCGTTGGAAGAACTCAATTCCTCAATATATGCTTGGACACCTTGACCGTATCGCAAAAATTCGGACACTTGAGGCAGACTGCACAGGGTTACACCTCGCTGGCGCTTATTTTGATGGCGTCGGCATTCCCGACTGCATTCGTCATGGCGACACGGTCGCCCGCAAAATTACAAATCGGCGCGGCTAGCGCAAAAAATTAGAACGCAGATGACACGAAAGGGCACGGATTAACTCGGATTTTTCATCCGCGTTTATGCGTATCAGTGTGATTGCGCTTCATGGCTCAAATCATGCCTAAGACAACAAACTCTAAATCACTCTATTCCCAAGCCACAAAACTGATTCCGGGCGGTGTTAATTCGCCTGTTCGAGCTTTTGGCCCCGTTGGCGGCAATCCGCTGTTTATCAAACAAGGCGCAGGTGCGTATCTGACCGACGCGGACGACAATCGTTATATCGACTATGTTCAATCGTGGGGGCCGCTTATTCGTGGGCATGCCCATCC